>NZ_JBEOYD010000010.1:0-333508 GCF_040296885.1 Streptomyces sp. NPDC001980
CATTGTATTCGCTTCTACAAATCCAGAGGCAGGAAAAAGTGGGATTTCTGCATTTATAGTAGAGAAAGATACACCGGGCTTAATTATTGGAAAAGCCTGAAGGGGCGCGGGGAACTGCGCGAGCAACCACTGCGCGCCCGCAGCCGAGGTCTCCCTGCTCTTCCGCGGTGCTGCCGAAGGCAGTTCGGTAGGCCGAGTCGGGTGGGTGGGTGGGAAATCACCAGGGAGTCGGCGGCGGGGCCGTCACCGTTTCCGCGAGGCGGGCGAGGCGGTCCCTGAAGCGGCGGCGCCTCCGCGGGGAGGGGCCGTTCTCGCCGGCTGCCGCGCTGACCAGGTGCTGGACCGTGTCCAGGTCCAGTTCCGCGGCCTCGGGGACGGTGAGGGTCTCGTGGGCCAGGGCGGTGAGCGCGTCGTCGGTGGTGGTGGCGAGGGTCAGGACCGTCACGCCGGCGCGGCGGGCCGTGTCGACCCACTCCAGCAGGGGTTCGGCGTCCCCCGGCGCCACCACGAGCAGGGTCTCGCCCCGGCGGGCCGCCTCGATGCGGCCGGGGCCGACCGCGAGGTGCGCCGGGTCGGTGGGGCGGGCGTCGTGCCGTACGAGGGTCGGCGCCAGTTCCGGCGTACCGGACCACGCCGCCTCGTCGACGAGGTGGGCGGCGAGATGCCACGGCTCGTACTCCGGCGTGCCGAGCAGGAGCAGTCCGCCGCCGTGGGTCACCACCGAGCCCCGCAACGCGCCCGCGAACCTCCGGGTCGCGGTCAACCACTCGGTCCCGGCGAGCACTTCACGCAACAACGCGACCCGTACGGCGTCCATGTCTCCGCATACTGCCGCAATCGGGCACTCGTGACGTGGAGTTCACCCCGAATTCGCCCGGCCCGGGGAGGAGGCGGCCCATGAGTGACGTAGAAGCAAGCATTCCCTTTCGCGCGGGCAAAGAGGGCTACGCCAGTTTCCGGATCCCGGCGGTGGTGGTCTCCCGGGCGGGCACCGTGCTCGCCTTCTGCGAGGGGAGAGTGAACTCCGCAGCCGACTACGGGCACATCGACGTGGTGCTGAAGAGGTCGGGGGACGGCGGCCGTACCTGGGGGCCGCTCCAGGTCGCCGCGAGCAACGGGACCGATCTCGCCGGGAACCCGGCGCCCGTCGTCCTCGACACCGGTCGGATCCTGCTCGTGCACGTCCGCAGCGCCGCCTCCGCCACCGAGGACGCCATCCTGCGCGGCAAGGTGTCGGACGCCGACGGGCGGCGGGTGTGGGTGCAGCACAGCGACGACGACGGGGTGACCTGGTCCGCCCCGGTCGAGATCACCCAGTCCGTGAAGAAGGCCGGGTGGCGGTGGTACGCCACCACACCCGGGCACGCCATCCAGTTGCGTTCGGGACGGGTCGTCGTGGCCGCCAACCACACCCTCCCGCCCACCGGGACGGACAACGGCACCGAGGGCAAGTACAACAGCGGGCACTGCCTGCTCAGCGACGACCACGGGGCGACCTGGTACCTCGGCTACCTCGACGAGAACACCGACGGGTACATCAACGTCAACGAGACCACCGCCGCCGAACTGCCCGACGGGCGCGTCTACTTCAACACGCGCAACGATTCCCCGGCGCCGGGGAACAGAGCCGACGCCCACTCGGCGGACGGCGGGCGCACCCTCGTGAAGCCCTTCCGGCCGCAGGCCGGGCTCACCGCGCCGGTCTGCCAGGCCGGCGTGCTCCAACTCCGCGATCCCGACCTGCTGCTGTACTCCGGGCCGGGCGATCCGGCGACCCGCGCCCTGATGACGATCCGCGCCTCCGTCGACGGCGGGACCACCTGGCGGGCCGCGTACACGGTCGACGGACTGCCCGCCGCCTACTCCGACCTGACCCGGATCGACGCGGCCACCGTCGGGCTCCTGTACGAGACCGGCGACTTCAGCGCGTACACGACGATCACGTTCCGCCGGGTGCCCGTGAACCGGCTCACCTGACCGAGCCTGGCCGGGTACCGCCACCGGCCCGGACGTAGAGTCGGCCCATGACCTCTACCGACAGTGCACAGCAGCCGGCGGCCGAGAGTGCCCCCGCCAAGGATCCCTGGGACCTGCCCGACGTCTCCGGTCTGGTCGTGGGTGTGCTCGGCGGCACCGGCCCGCAGGGCAAGGGCCTCGCCTACCGGCTGGCCCGGGCCGGCCAGAAGGTGATCATCGGCTCGCGGGCCGCCGAGCGCGCGCAGGCCGCCGCCGACGAGCTCGGGCACGGTGTCGAGGGTGCCGACAACGCCGAGTGCGCGCGCCGCAGCGACCTCGTGATCGTCGCCGTGCCGTGGGACGGGCACGGCAAGACGCTGGAGTCGCTGCGCGGGGAACTGGCCGGAAAGCTGGTCGTGGACTGCGTCAACCCGCTCGGCTTCGACAAGAAGGGTGCCTACGCGCTCAAGCCGGAGGAGGGCAGCGCGGCGGAGCAGGCCGCGGCGCTGCTGCCGGACTCGCGGGTCACGGCCGCCTTCCACCACCTCTCCGCGGTACTGCTCCAGGACCCGGAGATCGCGGAGATCGACACCGACGTGATGGTGCTCGGCGAGGTGCGGGCGGATGTCGAGATCGTGCAGGCGCTGGCCGGACGGATCCCGGGGATGCGCGGCGTCTTCGCGGGGCGGCTGCGCAACGCCCACCAGGTGGAGTCCCTGGTCGCCAACCTGATCTCGGTCAACCGCCGCTACAAGGCACACGCCGGGCTCCGCGTCACGGACGTCTGAGCGGATGGGGGACACTGGTGGGCGGCCACGAGTGTCCCCGACCGCCCCGACCGATCCGAAAGCGACTGCCCCTATGCCCCGCCTCGCCGTGTACGCCCTCGTCGTCTGCGTCCTCGCCGTCGCCGCCGCCGTCGTCTCCTTCGTCCAGGGCAGCTGGGCGATCGGCGTCGTCTGGGTGCTGCTGACAGGCCTGTCGTCGAACATGACCTGGTACTACGTGCGGCGCGGCCGCCAGGAGAAGTCGGTCACCGGCTGATCACCAGCGGTCGGCCCGCGGCTGCTTCTCCTCGCCCTCCAGGAGGACCCGCCCGCCGATCTCCACCCAGCCGTACGGCTGGGGTGCGGTCAGGATCTGCGAGCCCCTGCCCTGGGTGATGTTCAGGGCCCGGCCCAGCTCCGCGGTGAGCAGCAGCGCCGCCGCACCGGTCGCCTCGTCCTCGTCGATGCCGTCGTCACGGCCGGGGAAGGCGCGGGCACGGACCCGCCCGGCCGACTCGTCCTCCCACGCCCAGGCATAAATCCACTCCCCCGGCGGCGGCACCGGCAGCGCGTCGACCTCGGCGGCCTTGGCGTACTGGCGCAGGGTGCGCGGCGGGGCCCACTCCGGGAGCGCCTCGATCCAGCTGAACTCCCCGTCCAGCCGGGCGCCGACCACGCCGGCCGGGGTGACCAGTTCGGGCACGTCCAGCAGCCAGGCCGTGCCGACGCAGGGGTGGCCGGCGAACGGCAGGCGCAGGGTGGGGGTGTAGATGTCGATGGCCCCGCGCTCGGGGTCGTCCACGAACACGGTCTCGCTGAACCCGAGTTTCGCCGCCAGCGCCTGCCGGTCCTCCCGGTCGGGCAGTACGGAGCCGTCGCGGACGACCCCGAGTTCGTTGCCGTACCCGCCGTTCGCCGCGCAGAAGACACGCAGCACGTCGTAATCAGTCACTCCGGCATTGAAGCATTCGCGGGGACGGCCGGTGCGTCCCGCCGGGAAGGGGCCATGAGCACGGCCCGCTCGCGCCCACAGCACACCACTTGACCTTCCCTTTGCCATTCCTTGGCGTTCGTTTTTGGTCGTCGATATCAAGCCGTGTCTGTGATCTTTCTGTGGCTGGTGAATCACCACCCGGACGGGTATGAGTGAGGTAAGCCTCAGGTAAGTTAGGCCAGCCTCACCACACCATCCCGCTTGGAGCCTGCATGCGTGCCGTCCGACTCACCGTCACCGCCGCCGCCACCGTGGCCGCCTTGACCGCCCTCTCGGCCTGCACGGCGAAGAGCGACGCCAAGGGCGACGACGCGATCCAGGTCACCGCCGCCGACGCCAAGTGCGAGACGTCGACGAAGTCGGTTCCGGCGGGGCACGTCACGCTCGCCATCGAGAACACGGGATCCAAGGCCACCGAGGTCGAGATCCTCTTCCCGGACGACCGGATCGTGTCCGAGAAGGAGAACATCGGGCCGGGGACGAAGTACACGCTCACCGCCGAGGTGAAGGCGGGATCGTACGAAATAGCCTGCCGGCCGGGGATGAAGGGGCACGGCGTGCGGCAGAAGCTGACCGTCACCGGCGGAACGGTCGCCAAGCGCGACCCGAAGCTGGACGCGGCCGTCGCCGCCTACCGCGAGTACGCGCAGGAGCAGGCCGACGCGACGATCCCGAAGGTGGAGACGTTCGTCAACGCCATCAAGGCCGGAGACATCGACGCCGCCAAGGACGCCTACGCCCCCTCCCGGGTCGGCTGGGAGACCACCGAGCCGATCGCCGAGTCGTTCGGGGACATCGACCCCAAGACCGACACCCGCGTCAACGACCTGGAGAAGGGCCAGAAGTGGACCGGCTGGCACGCGCTGGAGAAGGCGCTGTGGGTGGACAAGAAGGCCGGCGCCGAGCAGAAGACCCTCGCCGATGAGCTGCTCGCCGATCTGAAGGACTGGCAGAAGCGGGTCGGCAAGGCCGAGATCACCCCGACCTCCATGGCCAACGGCGCCAAGGAACTCCTCGACGAGGTCGCCACCGGCAAGGTCACCGGCGAGGAGGACCGCTACTCGCACACCGACCTGAGCGACTTCAAGGCCAACGTCGACGGCGCGCAGAAGGCGTACGAGCTGCTCAAGCCGGTCGCCCAGAAGAACGACGCGGCGCTCACCGGCGAACTCGACAAGCAGTTCGCCGCGCTGGACGCGCTCCTCGACAAGTACCGCACGGACAAGACCTCCGACGGCTTCGTCTCGTACGACACGGTCACCGAGGCGCAGCGCAAGGAGCTGTCGGACGCGGTCAACGCCCTCGCGGAGCCGCTGTCCAAGCTCGCCGCGGCCGTGGTCAAGTAGGGGAGCGGGGAATGAGCGAGAAAAGCAATCCGTCGCGTCGGGCGCTGATCGGCTGGGGCGGGGCCGGGCTGGCGCTCGGGGCCGCCGTGGCCGGGGGCGCGGTGGCGATGGCCGAGGCCGGCGACGACGTCGACCCGGTCGCCGCCGACACCGCTGCCGCCGTCCCGTTCCACGGCACCCACCAGGCCGGCATCGCCACCCCCGTCCAGGACCGGCTGCACTTCGCCGCGTTCGACGTGAAGACCGACGACCGGGCCGAGTTCGTGCAGTTGCTGAAGGACTGGACGGCCGCGGCCCGGCGGATGACCGCGGGCAAGGCCGTCGGCGAGGGCGCGTACGGCGGGCTCGCCGAGGCGCCCCCGGACGACACCGGCGAGGCCCTCGGGCTCAAGCCGTCCCGGCTGACGCTGACGATCGGCTTCGGGCCGTCCTTCTTCGAGAGGTTCGGGCTCGCCGGGCAGCGGCCCGCCGCGCTCGTCGACCTGCCGAAGTTCCCCGGGGACAACCTCGACTCGTCCCGTACCGGGGGTGATCTCTGCATCCAGGCCTGTGCCGACGATCCGCAGGTCGCCGTGCACGCCATCCGCAACCTCGCCCGGATCGGCTTCGGCAAGGTCGCCATCCGCTGGTCCCAGCTCGGCTTCGGGAAGACCTCGTCCACGACCCCGGACGCCCAGACTCCCCGCAACCTCATGGGGTTCAAGGACGGCACCCGCAACATCGCGGGGACCGAGACCGACCGCCTGAAGAAGTTCGTGTGGGCCGGGGACGGGGACGGGCCGGGGTGGATGAGCGGGGGGTCGTATCTCGTCGCCCGGCGGATCCGCATGAACATCGAGACCTGGGACCGGACCTCGCTCCAGGAGCAGGAGGACGTGTTCGGGCGGGACAAGGGCGAGGGCGCCCCGGTCGGCAAGGCGAAGGAGCACGACGAGCCGTTCCTGAAGGCCATGAAGCCCGATGCCCATGTGCGGCTCGCGCACCCGGACTCCAACGGCGGGATCACCATCCTGCGCCGGGGCTATTCCTTCACCGACGGGACGGACGGGCTCGGGCGGCTCGACGCCGGGCTGTTCTTCCTGGCCTACATGCGTGACGTCGGCAAGGGGTTCATCCCGCTCCAGCGCAAGCTGTCCGCGTCCGACGCGCTCAACGAGTACATCCAGCACGTGGGTTCGGCGGTCTTCGCGGTCCCGCCCGGCGTCCGGGACACGGACGACTGGTGGGGCCGGGCGCTGTTCTCCGAATCCGCCGAGGGGGCGTGAGCCGTGTTCTCCAACTACCTGATCGGTCTGCGGGAAGGCCTTGAGGCGTCGCTCGTCGTCTGCATCCTCATCGCCTATCTGGTCAAGACCGGGCGCACGGACGCCCTGAAGCCGATCTGGATCGGCATCGCGGTGGCGGTGCTGATCGCCATGGGCTTCGGGTGCGCGCTCGAATTCGGTTCCCAGGAGCTGACGTTCCAGGCGCAGGAGGCGCTCGGCGGGTCCCTGTCCATCGTCGCGGTGTGCCTGGTGACCTGGATGGTGTTCTGGATGCGGCGCACCGCCCGGCACCTCAAGGCGGAGCTGCACGGCAAGCTGGACGCCGCCCTCGCGATGGGCACGGGCGCGCTGGTCGCCACCGCCTTTCTCGCCGTCGGCCGGGAGGGCCTTGAGACCGCGCTGTTCGTGTGGGCCTCCGTGCACGCCGCGAGCGACGGCACCCCGCGCCCGCTGATCGGCGTGGCACTGGGCCTGGCCACCGCGGTCTTCCTGGGCTGGCTGTTCTACCGGGGCGCGCTGCGCATCAACCTCGCCAAGTTCTTCACCTGGACCGGCGGCATGCTGGTCGTGGTCGCGGCGGGCGTGCTGGCGTACGGCTTCCACGACCTCCAGGAGGCCGACTGGATCCCGGGCCTGACCAACCAGGCCTTCGACATCAGCGGCACCATCCCGCCGGACAGCTGGTACGGGACGCTGCTGAAGGGCGTGTTCAACTTCCAGCCGGACCCGACCGTGCTCCAGGTCACGGTGTGGCTGCTGTACCTGGTCCCGACACTCGCGCTCTTCTTCGCCCCGGTAGGGTTCGGCTCCGGGAAGGGGAAGGTGAAGGCACCTGATGACGCACCTGAGGACGCATCTGAGGACGCATCTGACGAACAGGGATCGCGCCCCTCGACGGCTCCGCGGACTCCGCAGGCGTGATCGGAACGCGCTCATAGCGGTCTCGCTGACCGCCATGTCGCTGACGGCGAGCGGTTGCGTGGTGGTGCACGGGGAGCGCGAGGTGCTCCCCGCCACCACCCGAGCCGAGGCCGCCAAGGCGCTCCGGCAGTTCACGGACGCCTACAACAAGGCCGACAAGGCCTACGACGGCTCCCTGGACGCGGACTACACGACCGGCGCCCTCGCCGACATCGACTCCGCGCGCCTGAAGGCCGGGCACGTCAACAGCCCGGCCGGCAACTCCGCCCACTCGGCGCTGGAGTTCGACGACGTCGCGTACACCATCCCGAAGAAGGCCGGCTGGCCGCGCTGGTTCGTCGCCGACGCGCACGGCAACAAGGGCGGCGACGAACGCTGGCTGCTGGTCTTCACCCGCAACAGCCTCTCCCAGCCGTTCCAGGTGGCGTACCTGACGCTGGTCGCGCCGGACGACGTACCGAAGTTCACCACCGACAAGGACGGCTGGGCCGAGGACGTACCGGCGAACAGCGCCCAGCTCGCCGTCTCCCCGGGCGACCTGAGCCAGGACTACGCCACGTACCTGAAGAGCGGCGGCACCGTCTTCGCGGACGGCCCGCAGACCAGCGGCTGGCGCACCGACCGCACGAAGTCCACCAAGCCGGGTCTGGCCACCCAGTACATCGACGAGCCGCTCACCAACGGCGACTACGCGCCGCTCGCACTGCGCACCACCGACGGCGGGGCGGCGGTGTTCTTCACCACCCGCTACTACGCCAAGGAGACGGCGGCCGCGGGCGCCTCCGTGCCGACGCCGAACCTGAGCGTCAAGGCCCTCACCAAGGGTGAGATCAAGCAGTCGCTGACGATGCAGTTCGTCTCCAACCAGATCGCACTGGACCCGGCGGGCACCGGCAAGGTCTCGATCCTGGGCCGCATCCAGGGCCTGACCTCGGCACAGGGGTCCTGAACAGCGCCCCTTACGGGGCGCCGGGGGTACCCCCGGCCGAAGGCTGGGGGAGGAACTGCGCGACCAGCCACAACGGCGCCGCAGCCGACCGACGACCCGACCCGGCGCTTCCCACGGCGCGCCTACCAGGCCGCGCCCACCTGGTCGGTCTCCTCACCCGCGTACCGGGCGCACGCGTCGGTGAGGATCTCCAGCAGGCTCAGCGGGTCGGGGAGCGCGTGCTCGGGGCCGCGTACCCAGTGCACCCGCCGGTCGCCGTCGCCGGGCAGCCGGGCGGGCGGGACGAGGACGTAGGAGCCCCGGCAGTGCCAGCGCAGGCCCGGGTGCTCGTCCATGGTCTCGGGGCGGCAGTCCAGCTCGCAGGGCCACCACTCGTCCTCGTCCTCGGGGGTGCCGCGGGTGAGGGTGAAGAAGAGCAGGCGGCCGTCGTCGCTGTCGGCGACCGGGCCGACCTCGACGCCGCTCGCGAGCAGCCGTTCCAGCGCCTGCCGGCCGGCCTCCAGGGGCACGTCCAGGACGTCGTGGGTCATGCCGGTCGCGGTGATGAAGTTGGCCTGCGGCTGGTGCCGGGCCCAGCGCTCGATCTGGGCGCGGTCGGTGGTGGACTGCGTCTGCCACGCGAACGACACCGGGTGCCGGGCCGGGGTGGGACAGCCGACGCGGTCGCACGAGCAGCCGTAGCCGGGGGCGGGGTGGGCGGCGGGGGCCAGCGGGAGGCCTGCCTCGGCGGCGGCGAGCAGCAGGGCCGCGCGGCCCTGGTCGTCGGCGGCGGCCGCCTGCTTCGGGCGGCGGCCGCGGAGCCACTGGGAGAGTCTGCCCTGCCGGCCGCTCGGGCCGCCGAACGTCGCGCTCATCTATCGCCTCGCCTCGCTGTGGTCCGGCCAGGATGCCTTATGGACACGTCTGGGTGCGAAGCGGGGGGTACGGGAGCTGTGTCACCCGGGCGGCCACGGGTCGCCCCAGTCCGCGTCCCGGGCCGCCTTGTACAGGTCGCCGTGGCGCTTGGTGACCGTCGTGCGGCGCAGCTGCTCGTCGGTCTCGCACAGGTCGAGCAGGACCTGGCCCTTGCGGATCTGGGGGCGGCGGACCACCCGGGCCGGTGCCGGGGCGGGCGGGAAGCGGGTGGCGGCCACGTAGCTGAACTTCTCGTCCTCGTAGGGCAGTGATCCGCCCTTGACCTGGCGGTGCAGGGAGGAGCGGCTGACCCGGGCGGAGAAGTGGCACCAGTCCGTGCCGGGGGCGATCGGGCAGGCGGCGCTGTGCGGGCAGGGGGCGGCGACGTGGAAGCCGGCGCCGGTCAGGCGGTCGCGGGCCTCGATGATCCGGGCGTAGCCGGCGGGGGTGCCGGCCTCGACGATGACGACGGCCTGCGCGGCGGCCGCGGCGGCGTCGACGAGGGCGGCGCGGTCGGCCTCGTCGAGTTCGTTGAGGACGTACGAGACCGTGACGAGATCAGTGCTCTCGATGGTGAGCGCCGCTCCGATCCGGGAGCGCTGCCACTTCGCGTCCCGCAGGGCCGGGTTCGATGCGGCGATCTCCCGGCCGAGGGCCAGCGCCGGCTCGGCCCAGTCGAGGACCGTCACCGGCCGCGTGCCCTCCCACGTGTCGGTCACCGCCCAGGTCGCCGCGCCCGTCCCGCCGCCGACGTCCACATGGCTGCCCGGCGCCCATCCCTCCGGCACCGCGTCGGCGAAGGCCGCCAGCGCGGACCGTACCGCCTCGAAGGTCGCCGGCATCCGGTACGCCGCGTACGCCACCACGTCCGCCCGGTCTCGCAGGATCGGCGCGTCGGTCGGGGTGGCCCCGCGGTAGTTGGCGATCAGTCGCTCGACGGCTCCGGTGGCCTGCTTCGGGGGAAGGCCGTCGAGCAGGTCGGAGAGCGTGGCGCGGAGCCGGTCGGCGGGTGGGACGGGATGGGTGGGGTGGTTCACCCGGTGATTGTATGGACAGCTCTGGCGAGGCGGGTCGCGGCGGCGGCCCGGGGTGCGCTGTCGCCGGGGCGGCGGCGTGGATGCACGGTGTTGGCCAGCAGGACGAGGAACGTGTCCGTCGCCCGGTCCAGCACCAGGCTGGTCCCGGTGAACCCGGTGTGGCCCGCCGCGCCCTGTCCCGCCAGTTCGCCCATGAACCACGGCTGGTCCACCAGGAAGCCCAGGCCGGGCGGGGCCAGCAGCAGGTCCACGAAGTCGGGGCCGAGGATCCGCGCGGGGCCGTACGCGCCGCCCGCGAGCAGGGCCCGGCAGAAGATCGCCAGGTCCCGGCCGGTGGAGAAGAGGCCGGCGTGCCCGGCCACCCCGCCCAGCGCCCAGGCGTTCTCGTCGTGCACGACGCCCCGCAGCATCCCCCGGTCCGCCTTGGCCCACGGCCGCCGCTGGTCCTCGGTGGCGGCCGCCCCCGGGCAGGGTCCGAAGTCGGTGGCGGTCATGCCGAGGGGCCGGGTGATGCCGTCGCGGACCAGGACGTCGAGGGGGCGGCCGGTGATCCGCTCCAGGACGTGCTGGAGGAGGAGCAGGTTGAGGTCGGAGTAGCGGTAGGTGCCGGGTGCGCTGCTCGGGGCCTCCGCGCGGAGCAGGTCGAGGCGGGCGGCGTCGTCGGGGCAGTCGTAGAGCGGGAGTTCGGGGCGCAGGCCGGAGGTGTGGGTGAGGAGCTGGCGGACGGTGATGCCGTGGGCGGCGACGCCGTGGAAGTCGGGGAGGTAGGCGCCGACGCGGGCGTCGATGCCGAGGGTGCCGCGCTCCAGCTGCTGCACGGCGGCGACCGCGGTGAACAGTTTGGTGAGGGAGGCGACGTCGAAGGGGGTGTTGACGGTCGCCGGGACGCGGGCGGCGGGCAGCAGTTCGACACCGGCGTCGGTCGCGGGGTTGTACGCGGACCAGCGCACGGCCCAGCCGGACGCCTCCTGTACGGCGATCACGGGGCCGCGTCCGGCGACCACGACGGCCCCGGCCGCCCAGGGCCGCTCACCGGTGGTGAGGTCGTGCACTTCGCGGACGAGGTGCCTGAGTTCCGCGGGGTCGAGACCGGCCCGTTCCGGTGTCTCGACGCGCAGTCTCGGTACGCTCAGCTCCCTGCTCCCTCCGTCCTCGCACGGGTGTTCCCACGTGCTGCCCAGGGACGGCACATTCCCACGAAGCAGGCCAGTGCCACCAGTGCCCCCGCCAGTTGGACGATTGCCATGGGCACGGCGGTTCTCTCCCCGGCGATCCCGACCAGCGGCGAGGCGACCGCGCCGACGAGGAACGAGGAGGTCCCGAGCAGCGCGGACGCGGAACCGGCGGCGTGCCTGGTGCGCAGCAGGGCGAGGGACTGGGCGTTGGGGAGAGTGAGGCCCATCGCGGACATCAGGACGAAGAGGGCGGCAGCGACCGGGGCGAGGCCGACCGGGCCGAAGGCCCCGGCCGACATGAGCAGCAGGGCGGTCGCGGCGAGCACGGTCACGACCAGGCCCGCGCCCAGCACCTTGTCCAGGCTGACCCGGCCGACCAGCACCTTCCCGTTGACCTGCCCGGCGATCACCAGCCCGACCGAGTTGAGGCCGAAAAGGAGGGAGAAGGTCTGCGGGGAGGCGCCGTAGATCTCCTGGATGACGAACGGGGACGCGGCTATGTAGGCGAAGAGGGCCGCGAAGGCGAAGCCGCCCGCGAGCATGTAGCCGGTGAAGGGCAGGTCGGCGAGGAGGGTGCGCATGGCGCGGACGGCGGCGGCCGCTCCCCCGGCGTGCCGGGCGGCCGGCGGCAGGGTCTCCGGGAGCCGCACCCACACCAGTGCGGCGAGCAGCGCCCCGACGACCGTGAGGACGACGAAGACGCCCCGCCAGTCCGTCACCCGCAGGATCTGCCCGCCGATCAGCGGGGCGATGATCGGGGCGACCCCGGAGACCAGCATCAGGGTGGAGAAGAAGCGGGCCATGGCGACCCCGTCGTAGAGGTCGCGTACGACGGCCCGCGCGATGACGATGCCGGCCGCGCCCGCGAGGCCCTGGGCCAGGCGGAAGGCGACGAGGGTCTCCACGTCCGGCGCGACGGCGCACAGGGCGGTGGCGACGACGTAGACGGCGAGGCCGGCCAGCAGCGGGCGGCGGCGCCCCCAGCGGTCGCTCATCGGGCCGACGACCAGCTGTCCGAGGGCCATGCCGGCGAGGCAGGCGGTGAGGGTGAGCTGGACGGTCGCGGCGGGGGCGCCGAGGGAGCGGGTGACCTCCGGCAGGGACGGGAGGTACATGTCCATGGCCAGCGGGGGCGTCGCGGTGAGCCCGCCGAGCACCAGGACGAGGAGGAGGCCGGCGCGGCGGGGGGCGGCGGTGGCCGGGCCGGAGCGGCCGACGGGGCCGGCGGGGCCGCGCGGTGCGGGTACGGCGGTGCCCTGGGCGTCCGCGGTGTCCTGGGCGTCCGGTGTCGGCGGCGCCGGCTGCTCGGGCATGTGTCCCCCGTCTTCGTAGGTCTCGCGGTCCGGTCAGCTGTTGCTGGATCCCGACGGCCCCCGCATATGCTCTCAGCTCGTACAGACTGCCGGGAAACACGTGAGCGAGGGTGGGCGGCCGGGATGGGTGAGCAGAGCGTGCGGTGGGGGATCCTGGCGACGGGCGGGATCGCGGCCGCGTTCGCGGCGGACCTGGTCGATCTGCCCGACGCGGAGATCGTGGCGGTGGCCTCGCGGTCCCCGGAGGCGGCGGAGGGGTTCGCGGAGCGGTTCGGGATCGGGCGGGCGTACGGGGACTGGGAGTCGCTGGCCCGGGACGAGGACATCGACATCGTGTACGTCGCCACTCCGCACTCGGCGCACCGGGCGGCAGCCGGGCTGTGCCTGACGGCGGGGCGCAACGTGCTGTGCGAGAAGCCGTTCACGCTCAACGCCCGCGAGGCCGGGGAACTGGTCGCGCTGGCGAAGGAGCACGACCGCTTCCTGATGGAGGCGATGTGGATGTACTGCCATCCGCTGATCCGGCGGCTGACGGCGCTGGTCGCGGACGGGGCGATCGGCGAGGTGCGGACCGTGCAGGCGGACTTCGGCCTGGAGGGGCCCTTCCCGCCGGCGCACCGGCTGCGGAACCCGCTGCTCGGCGGGGGCGCGCTGCTCGACCTGGGGGTGTACCCGGTGTCGTTCACGCAGCTGCTGCTCGGTGAGCCGGACGGGATGTCGGCGCGAGCGGTGCTCTCGGACGAGGGCGTCGATCTCCAGACGGGTGCACTGTTCTCCTGGGAGAGCGGCGCTCTCGCCTCGGTGCACTGCTCCATCGTCGGCGGCACCGGCACCACGGCCTCGGTCACCGGCTCGCAGGGCCGGATCGACATCCCGGACGGCTTCTTCAACCCCGACCGCTTCGTGCTGCACCGCGACGGCCGCGACCCGCAGGAGTTCGCCCTGGCCCCGGAGGACGGCCCGCGCAACACCTTCCGCCACGAGGCCGGCGAGGCCATGCGCGCGGTCCGGGCCGGCGAACAGGAGTCCCCGCTCGTCCCCCACGACAGCACCCTCGCAGTCATGCGCACCCTGGACGCCCTACGTGAGCAGATCGGCGTGCGCTACCCGGGCGAGCTGTAAGAGCGCCCCCGAAGGGGCGCTGGGGGTACCCCCGGCCGAAGGCTGGGGGAGGAACTGCGCGACCAGCCACGACGGCGCCGCACCCGACCGGCGGCTGCGCAACGCGGCCCTCCCAGCGGAGCGCCTAGGCTGCGCGTCCATGGATGCCAAGCAATCGAAGATCGCGGTGGTCACCGGAGCCGGCTCCGGTATCGGCCGGGCCGTGGCCGTGGAACTGCTGCGGGCCGGCTGGTCGGTGGCGCTGGCCGGCCGGCGCCAGGCGCGGCTGGCGGAGACGGCGGCACTGGCGCCCGAGGGCGCCTCCGTCGCCGTACGGACCGACGTCTCCCAACCCGACGAGGTGACCGCGCTGTTCGCGGCGGCCGTGGACCGGTTCGGGCGGGTGGACCTGCTGTTCAACAACGCGGGGACGTTCGGCCCGGGCGGGGTGGCCGTGGAGGACCTGCCCTACGAGGCGTGGCGGCACGTGGTGGACACCAACCTCAACGGGGCGTTCCTGTGCGCGCAGGCGGCGTTCCGGCAGATGAAGGAGCAGGAGCCGCAGGGCGGGCGGATCATCAACAACGGGTCCGTCTCGGCGCACGCGCCCCGCCCGCACTCCGTCGCCTACACCGCGACCAAGCACGCGCTGACGGGACTGACCAAGTCCCTGTCCCTCGACGGGCGGCCGTACGACATCGCGGTCGGGCAGATCGACATCGGCAACGCGGCGACGGACATGACGGCCCGGATGGAGACCGGCGCGCTGCAGGCGAACGGGGAGATCACCCCGGAACCGGTGATGGACGTGGCGGACGTGGCGCGGACCGTGCGGCACATGGCCGAGCTGCCGCTGGCGGCGAACGTGCAGTTCGCGACGGTGCTGGCGACGGCGATGCCGTACGTGGGCCGGGGCTGAACCGTCGTTCAGTCGGACAATCCACAACCTGCACAAGCGGAATGTCAACGTCCGCAGTATTGCGGCCGGTAACGGGCCTATGCTCAACTCTCCTCCACCAGAACTTCACAGTTGAGGCTCTGGCATTCCGCCGACCACACCGAGGGGGGAGGCGGCAGCCGTTCCACCGGACCGGGGTGGGGGTGGACCCGCGAGGGACCGCGGGTACGCACCGGTGGGTGGGGCGGCTGCCGCGTGACGTCAGCCCGCCGTCGTGTCGGCCGGGCCGGCCGGCGTCTCACCCGAGTCGGGACCGGCCACGGCACCGGCCGCCCGCCGCCGTCGGCGCAGCGTCCACGCCCCCGCGCCCAGCAGCGCGAACGTCACCGCCCCGCCCTCCGCGATCCGCCACGGCGACGGTCCCGAAGACCCCGAACCGGCGGCCGCCCCCGTCCCGGCCGCCCCCGCGGCCCCCTTGCCCTTCGACGACGGACTCGCGCTCGCCCCGCCCTCGCTCAGCGGATCGACCAGCGTCCCCACCGACTGCGCAGCACTCCCCTTCCCGAAGCCCCAGTCGAGCAGCGCGGCGGTCTGCTCGTACACGGCGTTGGTGGCGGGGTCCGGGTGCATCACGGTGACCAGCAGGGTGCGGCCGCCCCGGGTGGCACCGCCGGTGAAGGTGTTGCCGGCGTGAGAGGTGTAGCCGTTCTTGACGCCGAACAGGCCCTTGTAGACGTCGAGCCCCCAGGCGCCGGTGAGCAGGCGGTCGGTGTTCTGGATCTGGAAGGTCTTCTTGCCGCCCGCCGGGAAGTTCGCGGTCCGCGTTCCGCAGTAGCCGCGGAAGTCGTCGTCCTTCAGCCCGTGCCGGGCGAAGAGGGTCAGGTCGTACGCCGACGACAGCTGGCCGGGGTGGTCGAAGCCGTCGGGGCTGACCACGTGGGTGTCGAGGGCCTGCAGGTCGGCCGCCTTGGCCTGCATCTCGGCGACGGTCTTCGCGATCCCGCCGTTCATGTGGGAGAGGACGTGCACGGCGTCGTTGCCGGAGCGCAGGAAGACGCCCTGCCACAGCTGCTCGACGGTGTAGGTGAGGCCGGGCTTGATACCGACCAGGCTGGAGCCGGCCGGGACGTCGGAGACGTCGGAGTCCTTGACCTTGTACCGCTCGGTCCGCTCGAACTTCTTCAGCACGGTGTCCGCGAACAGCATCTTCAGGGTGGAGGCGGGCGCCAGCCGCCGGTGCGCGTTGTACGAGGCGAGCACCTCACCGCTGTCGCAGTCGGCGAGCAGCCAGGCGTGGGCGGTGATCTTCTTCGGCAGGCCGGTGGCACCGTGCACCTGTATGCCGCCGCGGGCCAGCCGCTCGCCGCCGATGACGGTGTCCGTGGCGGCCGAGGCGGGAGCCGCCACGGACACGGGAAGGGCAGCGGCCGTCAGTCCGAGGGCGGCACGCCGGGTCAGCCGAGAGGAATCGCGCATCCCGGGACCGTACACCGCACCCAACAGGGCTTTGCCGGGAGGACCCCCTGTCCGGCATATGAATTTGCTGTCTTATGAAAGTTTGCTAAGACATCCCGGTTTCTCAGCTCTGACACATCTTTTACCCAGGGCTGCTCAAAGGTTTCTCCCTAGCTTGAGCTCGCGTCCACAGCGGGCGCCAAGAACCTTCGAGGAACGGGATGTTTGGCATCTATCTCAAGCGCGAGCTGGGCCGCAGAAAGAAGGCGGCCCTGGTCATCGCTCTGGGTCTGGCGCTCGGTATCGCGCTGGTCATCACGGTCAACTCGGTGTCGGCCGGCATGACCCAGGCGCAGGACAAGGTCCTCAAGTCGCTGTACGGCCTCGGGACCGACATGACGGTCACCAAGGCCCGTACGGCACCGACCTCGGGCAGCTCAGGCGGCCCGAACTTCAAGTTCGACGCCAAGTCCAGCAGCAGCTCCACGCAGAGTTCGGACCGGGTGCAGACTCAGGGCGGTCAGGCCCTGAAGTCGTCCCTGGTCACCAAGGTCGCCGGCCAGACGGGTGTGGAGAGCGCGGTCGGAGCGCTCTCCCTGAACGTCACCAAGGTCGACGGCTCCTTCACCCAGGGCAAGGCGAAGAGCACCACCGGCAGCAGCAGCAACAGCGGTGGCCAGGGCCAGCCGGGCGGCAGCAGCAGCTCGGGCGGTGCGCCGCAGGTCCAGGGCGGCGGCGCCAACTTCAACGTCAACAGCTACTCCGTGGCCGGCGTCGACGTGGCCCACCAGGGCCTCGGCCCGCTGTCCACCATGAAGGTCACCTCGGGCAAGACGTTCACCTCGGCGCAGACCAGCGCCAAGGTCGCGGTGGTCAGCAAGTCGTACGCCAAGGAGAAGAAGTACAAGGTCGGCTCGACCTTCAAGATCTCCAGCACCAAGTTCACGGTCATCGGGATCGCGACCCCGGACAGCAGCGAGTCCGACACCGACGTCTTCGTCCCGCTGAAGGTCGCGCAGACCCTCGGCGACGCCAAGAACCAGGTCACCACGATCTACGTCAAGGCGACCGACTCCAAGCAGATCTCCGCCGTGAAGAAGGAGATCACGGCCAACATCTCCGGTACGACGGTCACCACCTCCGCCGACCTGGCGTCCACCGTCTCCGGCTCCCTCTCCACCGCCTCCAGCCTGGCGACCAGCGTCGGCAAGTGGCTGTCCATCGCGGTCCTCGCGGCGGCCTTCCTGGTGGCGGCCCTGCTGACCTCCTCCGCGGTGTCCCGCCGGGTGCGTGAGTTCGGCACCCTGAAGGCGCTCGGCTGGCCCTCGCGCAACGTGACCCGCCAGGTCGTCGGCGAGTCCATGGTCAACGGCCTGATCGGCGGCGCCCTCGGCATCGCCCTCGGCGTCGGCGCGGCCTACGCGGTCACCGCGATCAGCCCGAAGCTCACCGCCCAGCTGGGCAGCACCGGCGGCGGTGGCGGCGCGGGCGGCGGCCCGGGCGGCGGCGGCCCCGGCCAGCAGGCCTCCCAGAACACCCTGGAGATCGCGCTGTCCGCGCCCGTCTCCCTCACCACCATCGCCCTCGCGGTCGGCCTCGCGGTCACCGGCGGTCTGATCGCCGGCGCGATGGGCGGCTGGCGCGCCTCCCGGATGCGCCCGGCCGACGCCCTGCGCAGCGTCGCGTAACACCCCGCCCCTCCGAGCCGGGGCGCCGCTTCCACTCCCCCCGGGACGCGGCGCCCCCACCCCCTTACCGCAAGCACCCAGTGGAGAACCCATGTACAGACTCACCGGAGTCACCAAGCGCTACACGCGGGGCAAGGAGACGGTCGAGGCGCTGCGCGGCGTCGACCTGACCATCGAGGACGGCGACCAGCTCGTCATCCAGGGCCCGACCGGCGGCGGCAAGTCGACCCTGCTCCAGATGATCGGCGGCCTGGACCGGCCGACCGAGGGCAGCGTCCTGCTGGACGACGTCGACCTCGCCCGGGTCAGCGAGACCAAGCTGACCCGGCTGCGCGCCGAGAAGATCGGCATCATCTTCCAGTCGTTCAACCTGATCCCGACGCTCACCGCCCAGGAGAACGTCGAGACGGCCCTCGTCCCGCTCGGCATCAAGCCGGCCGAGCGCCGGGAGCGCGCGGCGGAGGCGCTGCGTTCGGTGGGCCTCGGCGAGCGCCTCGGGCACGCCCCGTCCGAGCTCTCCGGCGGCCAGCAGCAGCGCGTCGCGATCGCCCGCGCGCTGGTGAAGAAGCCGAAGGTGCTGCTCGCCGACGAGCCGACCGGCAACCTCGACGAGGGCACCCGCGACGACATCATGGCCCTCCTCGAAGGCCTGTGGCACGAGTACGGGCTGACCTTCATCATGGTCACCCACGACTCCTCCATCGCCCGCCGTGCCCCGCGCCTGGCCACCATCAAGGCCGGCCAGATCACCCTCACCGAGCAGGGCGGCGGACAGCGGTTCGCGCAGCAGGCGGCGGCCGGACACGGCGGGCAGCAGGCTGCGGCGTATGGCGCCCCGCAGCCCCAGGCCTACGGCCAGCAGCCGTACGTGCAGCAGCAGTACGGCGGCGGCCAGGGTTACTGACCGCGGTCAGTGAGCGGCGCGGGGCCGCTCACCGCCCGAGGAGCCGGTCGATCTCGGCCAGCTGCCCGGCGGTGAGCGGCCCCTTCGCGATCGCGCCGGCGTTCTGCTCGGCCTGGGCGACGGACCGGAAGCCGGGGATGGGGACCGTACGCGGGCTGCGGGCCCAGATCCAGCCGAGGGCACCCTGGGCGAGGGTCCGCCCGTCGCTGGTGAGGAGCTCGCGCAGGGCCTCGATCCGCTCGACCCACGCGGGATCGGCCCCGTCGCCGTCCCCGAACCCGGGCAGCCAGGCCGGCGGCCTGCTGCGGATGTCGCCGGCCGCGGCCCCCGCCCGCCGCCCGCCGAGCAACCCCATGGCGAGCGGGCTGCGGTTGATGGCGGCGAGGTCCAACTTCTCGGCCGTGTCGAGGAGTTGTGGAGCGTCCTGGAGCACATTCAGGGTGTGCTGCACGGCCGTGCAGTGCGGTCCCTCGGCGAAGACGGCGGCGCGGGCGGGGTCGTCGGTGCTCCAGCCGTAGGCCCGGATCAGCCCCTCGCCGACCAACTCCTCGCAGACGTCCCGGAGTTCGGCGGCACGGGCCGGGTCGGCGTCGGAGAGGTGGAGCTGGTAGAGGTCGACGTGGTCGGTGCCGAGGCGGCGCAGGGAGGCGGTCAGGGCGCGGCGGACGTAGGCCGGGGAGTCGTCGTGGCCGGTGAGGGTGCGGGTCTCCTCGTCGAAGACGTTGCCCCACTTGGTGGCGACGACGACCTCGTCCCGGCGCTTGCCGAGGGCACGGCCGAGGACGCGCTCGCTGTGGCCGGCGCCGTAGGTGTCGGCGGTGTCGAAGAAGGTGACGCCGAGATCGAGGGCGCGGTGGACCGCCCGTACGGACTCCTCGTCGTCGACCTTGCCCCAGCCGAGCGGCTGCCCGGTGGCGTCCTGCCACTCTCCGCCGATGGCCCAGCAGCCGAAGCCGAGCGCGCTGACACGGATGCCGGAACGGCCCAGGGTCCTGGTGGTGCTGTCGGTTTCCATGCCCGAGACGGTAGGAGTTCGAGCGCACACGAAGGCAAGGCGGTTACCGGGTCTTCCGCTACGCCTGCCCGGTCTCGAAGCGGGAGATGCGGCCGTCGTCCGCGACCGTGAAGTCCCAGCGGGTGACCATCTCGCCCCAGGTGTCGTTGCGGTAGTGGGCGAGCAGGGAGCGGCCGCCGTTGGACTCGTTGTCGACGTCGATGTGGCCGTTGGAGGAGAAGATCTCCCGGTCGATCCAGTCGTCGAGGTTCCGGTCGGAGCCGTCGTCCGCCATGGTCGCGTCCGGGGTGAGGAGTTCCACGAGGCGCTCGCGGTCGCTGGCGTTGACGGCGGTGACGAAGGCCCGGACGGCCGGGTCGCTGAGCTTGGCTGTCTTGATCCTCATGTCAGTCAGCGTCACATCGGTCCCGGCGGCCCGCCACCCGCCCGCCACCCGAACGGCCGTGCGGACGGGCCGACCGGGTGTGCCGGGTGCGACGGTGGAAACCCGTGATCCGCATGCCGCCGATGGGAGCTCCCGTGACCTGTTACGACCGACGTGACGTGGGCCTGCTGCTGCTCCGGCTGGGCACCGGCGGGGTGCTGGCCGCGCACGGCGCGCAGAAGCTGTTCGGCCGGTTCGGCGGGGGCGGCATCGAGGGCACGGGCCGGTTCATGGAGTCGGTCGGGTACGCGCCGGGGAGGCCGAGCGCGCTGGCGGCGGGGCTCGCGGAGGCGGGCGGCGGAACGCTGCTGGCGCTGGGGCTCGCGACGCCGGCGGCGGGGGCCGCGGCGGCCGGGGCGATGGCGGGCGCGACCGCGCTGCACAGGCCGAACGGCTTCTTCGCCGCGGAGGGCGGCTACGAGTACGCGGCGACCCTGGGCCTGGCCACCGCGGGCCTGGCCGTCGCGGGCCCCGGCCGGCTCTCCCTGGACCACGCGTGCGGGCATGTCTTCGACCGGGGCTGGATGGTCCCGGCGGCGCTGGGCGTGACGGCGGCGGTGACGGCGGTGGTGATCGGCGCCCGGAACCGGCGGGTGCGGCGGGCGGCGGAGGGGGAGCAGGAGGCGCTGTTCGAGGAGTAGCGGCGGGGACGGGCGGGGCAGGCTCTCCGCCATGACGGAAGAGCGGACGACATCGCCTGCGGAGGTCCGGAGCGCCCCGGACGCCCCGGACCTGTGGGCCTCTGTCGAGGACCTGTGGACCTGGCTGGACGCCAACCGCCGGCACGGCGGCGAGACCGGCCTCGTGCTGCGCATGCTCAAGCTCACGGAGGAGGTCGGCGAGGTCGCCCAGGCGGTGATCGGAGCGACCGGCCAGAACCCCCGCAAGGGCGTCACCCACACCTGGGAGGACGTGCAGGGCGAGCTCTGCGACGTGGTGATCACGGCACTGGTGGCACTGCGGACGCTGACGCCGGACGCGGCGGCGGTGTTCGGGCGGCATCTGGCGGGGGTGACGGAGCGCTCGCTGGGACCGGCCGCCGCCGGCGGGACGGCGGATCGCGACGATCCGGACGGGGGTCGTCTCGGCTGAGAGACCATACGGACCACACCGGGCGCCAAGTGCCGCTGCCGCGTGCGGGGTTCGAAGCCCGCACCGCGCCCCGTCTCGCCGAATGCCGGGTCCGGCTCCCCCGCCCACACAGGTCCGTCAGTGCTGCCGTCGGCAACACGGCGCTACAGATGTCCAGATATCGCATGGAAATCGCCTGACAGAGGATCAGGGCAACTTCTTCGGTCGGCCCAACGGTCAGGTGGACGCGCGAAGAGCTCTGACAGAGCATGGACATGGAACGTATCGGTGCGACATCTCGGCACTCGGCACCACTCAGACGCTCAGGGTCAGGGGGAGCAACAACCGATGGATGCGCCTCAGCAAAGCAGCCGCACTGCAAGCCTGGTGGACGTCACCGGGCTCTCGCCCGATCTGCTGGCAGCACTGGCCGACCCGAACACGGCGTTCGGCCTTGCCCTACAGCGCCACCTCCAGAAACCCGACAGTCCGCGGGTAACGGCCGACGTCGTCTTCGACAGCGCGTTGTGACCGGGCGGAAGCTCGGACCCGCCGAACCGGGGTGTCCATCGGGTGTTCCCTTACGGCAGTTCCTGTTGAAGATCCACAGCCGGTGCAACCTGTCCTGCGACTACTGCTACGTCTATTTCGCCGCCGACCAGAGCTGGCGGGAACGGCCCGTCGTGATGAGCCTGGACACGGTGCGGCGGGCCGCGGACCGCATCGTCGACCATGCTCTGGAGCACCGGTTGCCGTCCGTGCGGGTCATCCTGCACGGCGGAGAACCGCTGCTGGTGGGCAGGAAGCACCTCTCCGAAGTGCTCGGCGTCCTCCATGAACGCCTCGACCCGGTGGTCCGCTTCCACTGTTCGCTCCAGACGAACGGGACGCTCCTCGACACGGACTTCCTCGAACTACTGCTCGATCACCGGGTCGAAGTGGCGGTGAGCCTCGACGGCCCTTCCGCGGCACACGACCGGCACCGCCGGTTCGCGGACGGCCGCCCCAGCCATCCACGGGTCGCCGAGGCACTGGGACTTCTCGGCCGCCCCAGGTACCGCGACCTGTTCGTCGGGCTCCTGTGCGTCGTGGATCTGGCCAATGATCCCGTCGAAACCTATGAGGCACTCCTCGGTTTCGCCCCTCCGCGCGTCGACTTCCTTCTGCCGCACGGCACTTGGCGACATCCGCCGCCCGGTCTCGAGGACCGGACGGCACCTCCGCGCCGTCCGCCGGACCCCGAGGCACGGCATGACCGAGTCCCCTACGCCCATTGGCTGATCCCCGTCTTCGACCGCTGGTTCGACGCGCCACGGCAGGAGACGCGGGTGCGCATGTTCGAGGAACTCATGTCCGGTCTGCTCGGGGACCCCGTGCACGCGGAGGCGTTCGGACTGACACCGCACGATCTCGTGGTCGTGGAGTCCGACGGGACCCTGGAGGACTCCGACTCCCTCAAGGTCGTGGCGCCCGGCGCTCCGGCCACCGGACTCGACGTCTTCCGGAACTCCTTCTCCGAGGCCCTGTCGACGGACACCATGCGCCGACGGCAGTCGGGCGCGGACGGCCTCGGGCAGGTCTGCCGGGACTGCGCGTTCACCACCGTCTGCGGGGGTGGCCTGTACTCCCACCGCCATCATCCGGCGACCGGATTCGCCAACCCCTCGGTCTACTGTGCGGATCTGGCCGCCCTGATCGCGCACATGCGACGCCGCATGAACGAACGTCTGGTGCGCCCCCTGTGAGCCGGATTCGGGCCGACACGCTCCCCGCCGGTGAAGTACCCAACCGGGCCAGGAGAGTTGAACGCTTTGGGGATGGGGATAGTGCATATGAACTCGGACGCCGCCGACCAGGATACCGCGCGGGACAAGGGGGGTATCGTCTGCTGTCTCGGCACTGCTCTGTCACAGCAAGGTCTGAGGGGTACCGGTTGGGGGGTGATGAGGTGTGGAGGTCCATTGTTTCGTGCTCGCTTCCGCCGGCGCCGGACACCCTCCAAGGCGCGCAGTGTGACCCGCTTCACCACGTGATCCCCGCGGAAGCTGCAGGTCAGGGACTCATTGGAACCGTATTTCTTCCTGAGTTATGCGCGCAGGCGGGGCCCCCGGGTCCTGATCAAGCGGTTTTACGACGATCTTTGCACCGAACTGCGCGACTTACGCGCGAAGACCGGCGAACCGTTCGGCCGGCCCTACCTGGACGTCCTGTCCCTTCAGGTCGGCCAGGACTGGAACGCCAGCCTGAGCGATGCCGTCGGTCACTGTCGCACCATGGTGGCCCTGTACACCCCGGACTACTTTCGCAGCGACTTCTGCGGCAGGGAGTGGAAGGCGTTCGAGGACCGGCAGCGCACCCTGCGCGAGGTGACGGGAGTGGACGCGCGAGCGCTCATCCCGGTTCTGTGGGAGCCCGTACCGGCCGTGCCCTCCGGCGCCGACCACATACAGTACGAGAACATCGACTTCGGCGAGGATTACGCCCGGTCGGGGCTGAGGCGTCTTCTGGTCATGGATCCGGGCGGCGAGTACCGGCGGATCGTGAAGCTCCTCGCACAGCAGGTGCTGATCGCGGCGGAACACTTCCGCATCCCCATGGCGAAGGGTCTCGATCTCAAGGCACCGGAAGCCGCGGGCCCGTTCCCCTCGGCGTCCGACCTCGCGGCGCCGGGCAGCCACGCCGTGCTGCTGGTGGCCGCGCGGACCGCCGCGACGGCGCATCCGCACTCGGCGGACCTCCGGTGCCCGTGCCACGGCGACAGCCCCGCCGACTGGAATCCGTTCCACGCCGAGCACGGGGAACCGCTGGCCCCGCACGCGAAGCACCTTCTGGAGCAGAGCGGCTTGACCGTACGGACCGAGACGGTCTCGTACCTGCTCGGTCAGCACCTCGAAAGGGCCCGTGCACAGGGACAGGTCGCGATCCTCCTGGTGGAGGCGTGGGCCGCGGCTGACGAGGCGTATCGAAGCGCCCTTCGGGCGTACGACCGGGAGAACCATCCCGGCAGCGTCGTCATCGTCCCGTGCGGAGCGGACGAGGCAGGTGATTCGTCACAGAGCAAGGCCTACTGGGAGACGGTCCGCGGCGCGTTCCCCCTGAACTGGGCGAGCGGCGCCGGCGAGCCCTTGCCGTTGGTCCAGTTGGGTGCTTTGTCAGACGATTTCGACGCCCTCCTCCATGCGGTCGTTGCCAAGGCGAGCAACCACCTCTTCTCTTTCCTGGGAGAAGAGGAGGTACACCGGACCGCCCCCGCGCCATTGCCCATCCTGAACGCCGTGCCCGCCATCCGCCCCATACCTTCGAGAGCCGGAGCAAGGAGCAGGACCGATGACCCATGACGACCGCGGCCGGGGCACCATCATCACCTTCTACTCCTTCAAGGGCGGCACAGGGCGCACCATGGCGCTGGTCAACACCGCCTGGATCCTGGCCAGCAACGGCCTGCGCGTGCTCGTGGTGGACTGGGACCTGGAGGCCCCAGGACTCCACACGTACCTGCAGCCGCTGCTCGCCGACCCCGAACTCACCGAGACTTCGGGCGTGATCGAGTTGGTCCAGAGCTTCGCCGAGAAGGCGAAGGCGCAGACCGTCGGTTCCCGGTCCGAGAGCGGCGGCACGCTCGCACCTCCGCTGCCCGACGTCGCCGACCTGCGGCAGCATGCCCGGATCGACGAGTACATCGTGGGAACGGACCTGCGGCTTCCGCCCGGCGGGAAACTCGACCTGCTGCCGGCCGGTGCGCAGGACCCGGCGACGTACGCCGTCAAGGTCGGCACCTTCGACTGGGGCATGTTCTACCGCGTGGGTGGCAACAATCTGCTGACCGCGTTGCGTGAGGAACTCGCGGCGCGTTATGACTACGTGCTGATCGACAGCAGGACCGGTTTCAGCGACACGGCGGGCATCTGCACGATGGTGCTGCCCGACATCGTGGTCGACTGCTTCACCCTGAGCCGGCAGGGTGTCAACGGCGCCGTCCAGGTGGCGGAGTCGATCCGCCTGCAGTCCAACCCCCAGCGCGACATCCGGATCGTGCCGGTGCCCATGCGCGTCGAGGACGCCGGCCGCGACCGCCTGGAGGCCGGGCGCTACCAGGCCCGCAGTCTGTTCGCCCGGTACCTGGACTGGATGCCCGAGGACGAGCGCGACGTCTACTGGAACAGCGTCGAGATCCCGTACAAGGCCAGCTACGCGTACGAGGAGATCCCCGCCACCGTCGGGGAACGCCGTCAGGACGGTACGCTGCTCGCCGCCTTCGAACGGCTCACCGCACGGCTCACCGACAACCGGGTGACCCGGCTGAGCAACATGTCCGAGACCTACCGGCAGCGGCTGCGCAGGGAGTACGAACGCAACTCGCCCATCAGCCGCAAGGACTTCTACATCAGTTACGCGGCACCGGACCGTCTGTGGGCGGACTGGGCCGCGGCCACGTTCCGGGCGGCGGGCTTCGAGGCGAAGCTCGCACCGGTCGAGGCCGCGGATCTCTCGGCCGCCTCCACGGCACGGGACGACGTCGAACGCACCCTCGCCGGCGTAGCGCGGCTCGTCGTGTTGCTCTCCCCCCGCTACACGAAGTTGAAGCAGGCCGGGGACATCTGGCAGCGCGTCAGCCGCAGGGATCCGAACGGCGAGAACGGCATGGTCATCCCGGTGCGCGTCGACGACTCCTCGCTGCCGGCGGGGTTCTCCACGACGTCCCCGGCCGTCAGTCTCGTCGGGGTCTCCGCCGAAGAGGCCGTGTTCCGGTTGCTGACCACCGCCGACCGGGACCAGCAGTCCGGAGGCGGTGCCGGCCGCATCGCGGCGAGCGCGGTCACGTCCACCAGGCTCCCGGGCACTCCTCCGAAAGTGTCCCGGCTTCCCCAGCGCAACGCCGTGTTCACCGGCCGCCGGACACTGATCGAACGGCTGCGGGACAGTCTGCTCTCGGGCGGTGCGACCGCCGTGCTGCCCCAGGCCCTCTACGGGCTCGGCGGTGTCGGAAAGACGCAGATCGCCCTGGAGTACGCGCACCGGTTCGCATCGGACTACGACGTGGTCTGGTGGATCAACGCCTCGGAGCAGCAGCAGATCCGCCAGGACCTCAGCGCACTGGCCGGGCACCTCGGACTGGCCATCGGCGGCAAGGACCTGCGGGCCATATGCAGCGACGTGCTGGACAGCCTGCGCCAGGGCACGCCTCCGCACGCCCGGTGGCTTCTCGTCTACGACAACGCCGAGAACGCCGCGGATCTGAACGAGCTGCTTCCCGAGAGCGGACCGGGCCGACATGTCCTCATCACCTCCCGCAACCCCGGGTGGGACGAGCGCGCGGAGCGCCTTGAGGTCGACCTCTTCAGCCGGGACGAGAGCGTGGACCTGCTCCGCCGCTACAACCGCCGCCTGGAATGGGCGGAAGCGGACCGGGTGGCGGAGGAGCTGGGGGACTTCCCCCTCGCCGTCAGCCTCGCCGCGGCCTCGCTCCAGCAGTCGGCCCTGTCCGTGGACACCTACGTGGAGATGCTTCGTAGCCAGATGACCGACATCCTGCGCAGTCAGCCTGCGCCCGAATATCCGACTCCCGCAGCAGCCACCTGGCTGCTCTCGCTCAACCAGTTGCGGGAGCGGATGCCCGCGGCCGCCGCGCTCCTCCAGCTGTGCGCGTTCTTCGGACCGGATCCCATCCCGCAGAGCCTGCTCGAGAACAAGGCCTCCCGCAGACTGCTGCAGCGCTTTGACCCGAGCCTGGCCAACCGGCAGATGATGATCCCGTTGTACGGGGAGATCAAGCGCAACGGGCTCGCGCAGATCGACGAACGCGCCAACACCCTCACCCTGCACCGGCTGGTCCAGCGGGTCCTGAGGGATCAGCTCGGTCCCGAGGAACAGCAGGAGATGCGCGAGCGCGTCCACGCCGTCCTCGGCGAGGGCAACCCCGCCAACCCGGACGAGGCCGGCAACTGGCGTCAGTACGCGGCGCTGCTGCCTCACCTGCGGCCCACACAGGCCGAGGAGAGCGAAGACGCCGAGGTGCGGCAGTGGATCTGTGACACGGTCCGTTATCTGTGGCGCAGCGGCGACCCCGCGACGGCCGGTCAGACGGCCGGGCGCGTGCTGGCCACCTGGTCCGCGCAGTTCGGGGACGACGACGCGCTGGTGATCCAGCTGCGCACCGAGCTCGGCAACGCCCTGCGCGACCAGGGGCGGCTGCCCGAGGCTTTCGAGATCACCCGCGACGCCTACGAACGCGGACGCAGCGTCCTCGGTGAGGACCACATGTACACCCTCAACGCGGCCATGAGCCTGGGCGCCGACCTACGCGGCGCGGGACGCTACGAGGAGGCCATGGAGAGCGACCGGGAGACGTTGGAGCGGGCACGTCGCGTGTACTCCGAATCCCACATCCGGACGCTGCAGGCGGCCAACAACCTCGCCGTGTCCGAGTTCCTCTCCGGCAACCGGGAGGACGCGCGCAGGACCAACCGCGACGTCCTCAGGCAGTTTCAGGAGATCTCGGGCCCGGACCAGCGCACCACCCTCAACTCGGCCACGAACTACGCACGCGACCTGCGCGCCGCGGGAGAGTTCCACGAGGCGCTGAAACTCATCGAGGACACCCTGGAGCGCAGCCGGCGCGCGCTCGGCGACGATCACCTGGTCACGATCCGGGCCTCGCTCGGGGCGGCCATCCTGCACCGCCGCCTCGGCAACTTCCAGAAGGCTTACCCGTTGACCAACGAGACGTACGAGCAGTGCCGGAAAATCCTCGGCGACGACCACCCCGACACCCTGGCCGTCGCCACGAACCTCTGCTCGGACCGGTACGACCGGGGCGACGCCGTCGACGGGCGGAACCTCGCCAAGGACACCTTCGACCGCTACGAGCGACGCTTCGGCGCGGACCATGTGTTCACCCTCACCAGCGCCACCAACCTGGCGGTCCTGCTGCGCCTCACCGGTGAGCGGGAGGAGGCGCTCCGGCTGTCGGAGCAGACCCTCGACCGCTTGCGGCACCTGCTCGGCTCCAAGCACCCGTACACCCTCACCTGCATGCTGAACCATGCGACGGACCTGTCGGAGAACGACCGCCGCAGGGAGGCCGTCGAGATGGCTCGCGGAGCGTACGAAGGGCTGAAGGAGGTACTCGGCGCCGACCACTATCTGGCGATCGCCGGAGCCTCGAACCTCGCCGTACTGCTCCGTCAGGTCCAGCCGGACGAGGCGGATCAGCTGCACAGGGAAGCCGAACAGCGAGCCCGGGGCAGCAAGGAACTCGGCGCCGAACACCCCATGACCCGGTCGGTCACGGCGTGGCGCCCGATCGACGCGGACATCGAGCCGCCCGTCACCTGACCGGCGGTGCGGGATGAGGAGGGGGCGACGGGCAGGGTCCGTCGCCCCCTCCTCATCCCGCCAGCATCTTCAGCTCCCGCCGATGCCACACCACCGGGCTCCGGTCGTCGTCCGTCAGGAGGGCGAGGACGCGGAGCACGATGATGTCGTGGTCGCCGGCCGGGTAGGTGTGCTCGACGGTGCACTCCAGCCAGATCGGGGCGCCCTCCAGGAAGACGGCGCCCGATGCCGACTCCCGGGTGCGGAGGCCGGCGAGGCGGCCCTCCTTGCTGCGGGAGGCGAGCTGGCGGGCCTTGCCGCTGTGTTCCTCGCCGAGGACGGAGACGCCGATGGTCCGGGCGGCTGCGAGTGCCGGCCAGGTGGTCGAGGTGTGCTGGACGGCGAAGGAGACCATGGGCGGGCGGTGCGAGACGCCGACGGCGAACGACGAGACGATCATGGCGGTCGGTTCGCCGTGGACGCGTGCGGAGAGGGCGGCCAGACCGGACGGGAACGCGGAGAACGCCCCCTGTATGGCGCCGGGATCCGAGGTGAAGCCTTCCGGGGGCGTCATCGTGCGGCCCTCGACGTCGCCGCGTCGCGCGCGGTCGGGCCGCGCTGGGCGGGGCGGAGGCTGTCGACGGCGGCGACGGTCTTCATCGGGCGACTCCGGTCGGAGGAGGGCGGCGGCGAGGAGGGTGAGCAGGCCGACGGCGGCGAGCACGGCGAGGGTGGCCGCGTAGCCGAACCCGGTCAGCAGGACGGCGCAGACCGCGCTGCCCAGGACCGCGCCGAGTTGTTTCATGGCGTTGAAGGTTCCCGAGGCCGCTCCGACGTCGTCCGGGGCGACCGTGGTCACGGCGGCGATCGAGAAGGGCGACCAGACGAACGAGTTGGCGACCCCGTACACCGCGAGGACGGCGGTCAGGACGGGGACCGGCGCGTCCGCCGCGACCAGTGCCGCCGCGGCGCCGACGGAGAGGACGAGGGCGGCGGAGCCGACGACGGCCACCGCGCGAGTCCCGATCCCGTTGTTGAGGCGGGCCGACAGCGGGGCGCCGAGCACACACACCACACCCATCGGTACGAGGGTGAGTGCCGCCGTGCCGGGAGCGAGCCCGCGTTCCCCCTGGAGGTACAGCATCAGCGGGATCATCGCCGAGCCCGAGCAGAAGGCCGCGGCGGCGGCACCCCAGGCCGCGGTGCGGAAGCCGCGGCTGCGCAGCACGGCGATCGGCACCAGCGCCCGCTGCCCGGAGCGACGTTGCAGCCGTACGACCAGCACGACGAGCAGCGTGCCGGCGGCGGCGAGCAGCCAGCGCGGGACGCCCCACACGTCGGCGCGGGCCGCGTCCGTGCCCTGGACGCCGAGGACGAGTGCCCCGGCACCGGCCGCGTTCGCGCAGATCGCCCAGACGGGCACGGCGGCCTGCGGGTGGCCGGGCAGGGCGGGGACGAAGGCGGCCACGGCCGCGGCCGTCGCGATGCCGACGGGCACGTTGACCCAGAACACCGCCGGCCAGCCGCCCACGGCGACGAGCAGGCCGCCGACCAGCGGGCCTACGGCCACCGCCGCCCCGCCGACCGCGCCCCACACGCCGAGCGCGACGGCGAGGCGCGGCGGCCGGAACAGGGCCCTGATGAGGGTGAGGCACTGCGGGGTCATCAGCGCGGCGCCGATGCCCTGGACCACCCGCCAGGCGATGAGGGTCCCGGCGGTGGGGGCGAGCGCGCACAGCAGCGAGCCGAGCGTGAACGCCGCGAGGCCGAGGAGGAGGACGCGCCGGGGGCCGTGGCGGTCGCCGAGCCGGCCCGCGACGACCAGGGGGACCGCGCAGGCGACGAGGTAGCCGCTGTTGACCCAGATCGCGAGGGTCTCGGTGGTGTGCAGGCCGCTGATCAGCGCGGGCAGGGCGACCGAGGTGACGGTGCTGTCCAGCAGCAGCATGAAGAAGCCCGCGCAGATGCCGGCGAGGGCGAGCCGGTCGCGCCGCTCGCTGCCTGCGGTCATCTCACACCGCCAGGTTCTCGCGCAGCGTGGTGCCGGGGTAGGCCGGGGCGAGGCTGCCGCGGCGGCGCAGTTCGGGGAGGAGCAGTTCGGCGATGTCGGCGAAGCCGGAGGGCATGGCCAGCGGGCTGGAGAACATGTAGCCGCCGCGCGCTCCGGTCGCCGCGAAGTTCTCCTCCAGCGCGTCGGCGACGGTGGCGGGGTCGCCGGCGATGCCGTGGTCGAGCCCCGTCGCCCTGCTGCGGCCGTGCGCGAAGAACTCCGCGCGGCTCATGGCGTGCTCGGCGCCGAACTCCGCGACGAGCGAGCCGACGAGGCCGGCCGGGCTGGCGTTGGCCGCGACGATCGCGTCCCGCAGCTCGCCGAGGCGGAAGGACTCCGGGAGCGTGGCGAGGTCGTAGCCCATGTTGTGGGAGAGGTGGGTGGCGACGGTCTCCTCGTTCCAGAACGCGAGGGCCGCGTCGCGGCGGGCCCGGGCCTCGGCCGTGGTACGGCCGACGATGACCTGGGTGGCCCACAGGATGCCGACGCCGGCCGGGTCGCGGCCCTCGGCGAGGAGTGCCTCGTCGAGCAGTTTGCGGTGCCGCTGCTGGGCGGCGAGGTGACCGCCGAAGCCGAAGACCAGGTCGGCGAAGCGGGCGGAGGCGGCTATGCCGCGGGGCGAGTTGCCCGCCTGGACGATGAGTGGATGGTGCTGGGGGCTGGGTACGGAGGCGAGCGGGCCCTTGACCGTGAAGAAGCGGCCCTGGTGGTCGATCGGGTGCACCTTGGCCGGGTCGGCGAAGCGGCCGGTGGCCCGGTCGCGGACGATGGCGTCGGGTGCCACCGAGTCCCACAGGGCGCGGCAGACCGCGACGAACTCCTCCATCCGCTCGTAGCGCAGGTCGTGGTCCATCAGTTCGCCGAAGCCGTAGTTCGCCGCGTCGGCGCCGCGCGTGGAGGCGACCACGTTGAAGGCGACACGGCCGCCGGTGACGTGGTCGAGCGAGTTCAGCAGCCGGGCGACGTAGAACGGGTGCATGAAGGTCGAGGAGTAGGTCAGTCCGAAGCCGATCCGTTCGGTGACCGTGGACATCGCCGCGATCACCGGGGACATGTCGTGGCGCGGCCACTGGATGCCCCACTCCACGGCCGGCGCGATGCTGCCCCGCCAGGTGCTGGGGATGCCGCTGCCGTCGCCGAAGAACAGCAGGCCGACGCCCGCGCGTTCGGCGGTCCGGGCCAGCTCCATGTACAGGCGGACGTCGGGGAAGTCCGTACCGGTCCAGGAGCCGGGCCGGGCCCAGGCGCCCTCGGTGTGGGTGAAGGAGAGGTCGAAACCGATGTGCATGCCGGTCACCGGGCGCCCCGCTTCCACAGGCCGACGACCTCGTCGGCGTCACCGAGTACGGCGACGTTCAGTGCCAGCTGCACCAGGGCGGCGGCATGGACGTCGAGGTCGTAGGCGGCTGTGGCGTCCCGGGGGACGACGACCGGCCAGTCCAGCTGTACGGCGTCCTGGGCGGTCGCGTACACACAGCACTCGCTGGTCAGGCCCACGACGGTGAGCCAGCCACGGCCGGCCGCGCGCAGCCGCGCGTCCAGGTCGGTGCCGAGGAACCCGCTGTAGCCGCGCTTGACGACCCGCTCCTCCCCCTCGGCGGGCCGCACCCGGTACCACTCCGCGCCCGCCGAGCCGAGCACGCACGGCTCGTCCGGGCCCATGGGAGCGTCGTAGTCGCCGCCGCGCAGCCAGTTGCCCGCCCGCCACGGCCTAGCCGGGTCGCTGCCCAACTCGACCCAGACGACGGGCACTTCGAGTTCGCGTGCACCCTGGACGAGGTACTCGACGCGGGTGACGGCCCGGTCGAGGGCCGCGAGACCGTCGTCCGTCGGGCCGTATGCGGCCACGCGGTCCGGTTCGGCGAAGTCGCGCTGTACGTCGACCACGACCAGCGCGGGCCCGCTGCCGGGCCGGGCGAGGTGGGCGAGTTGTCTCTCCCGCAGACCGGGGCCGGTGCCGGGCATCAGGCGGTCACCCCGTCCCGGGCCCGCAGTTCGGGCAGCACGGTCTCGCCGAACAGCAGCATGTCCTCGTCGTACTCCGGGAAGATCAGCATGAGCCCGTCCAGGTCGGCCTCGCGCACGATGTACTCGATGTGGTCGGTGACGGTGCTCGCCGACCCCGCGACGTAGGGCGTCTGGAACGCGGCCTCCCCGTCCGCCCCGTCGGCCCAGGCGCGGGCCTGGTCCTCGGGGATGCCCCAGGTGCTGCGCATGTGGGCGAGGGCCTCCCGGTCGAGGCCTGCGCCCCACTCCCTGACCTTCTTGGCGGCGAGTTCGTCGGTCTCCTCCTGGACGACGGTGAGCATGGAGTAGGTCCTGCAGACCCGGCCGGCCGCCGCCGCCCGTTCGTGGACGTCCGTCGACAGCGTGCGCATCTCGTCGAGGCTCTCGGCGGCGAGGAAGGCGCCGTCGGCGTACCGGGCCTGGAAGCGGCGGGCGTCCTCGGAGCGGCCCGCGTTGATGAGGGTGGGACGGACCGCCGGACGCGGCCGGGACTCGCAGTCGACGAGGTCGAAGTACGGGGTGCGCAGGGTGACGGAGTCCTCGGTCCACAGCCGGGTGACCGCCTCCGTCCACAGTTCCGTCATCCGGTAGCGGTCCTCGTGGCTGAGGTCCGGGTCCCACTCGCCGAACTGCTCGAACTCCCCCGCGTAGGAGCCGTTGACGATGTTCATGCCGGCGCGGCCGCCGGAGATGTCCTGGAGGGTGGCGAACATCTTCGCGGCGACGGCGGGGTTGTGGACGTTCGCGTGCAGGGTCGCCCAGATCTTCACCCGGCTGGTCGCCTCGGCGAGGGCGGCCATCATGGTCATCGATTCGAGCGAGCGGCCCCAGTGGTCGGTGCTGCCGCCGAAGCCGCGCCATTTCGCCATCGACATCACGAAGTCGAGGCCGATGGTCTCCGCGTGCACGGCGGCGCGCCTGTTCCAGGCGTAACTCGCCTCGGGGTGGGGGGCGGTGGTGGAGAGCATCCAGCCGCCGTTCCCGATGGGGAGGAAGATTCCGTACTCTTTCGTGGGCACGTTGCGGGCCTTTCCTGCGGGTGCGGGCCGGTGTGGGTCGTCGGTCGGGTGCGGCGCCGTGGGGGCTGGTCGCGCCCACGCGGCGGAGCCGCACATTGATACAGCCCCGCGCCCCCTTACGGGGCGCTGCCGCTCAGGGAGCCGGCCAGACGAGCTTGTCGTCCGTGTAGATGTTCTTGACGTACGACGTGTCGAACCATGCCGCGGCCTTGTCCGCGGTCACGTCGGCGGGGACGATCGCGAACTGGTGCAGCATGGCGACGAGCGCCGTGACGTTCTTCGGGTCGATGGCGCCGAGCGGCTGTCCGGGCGTGGGGTTGTCCTTCACGACCTGGGTCTCGGTCTGCCAGATGGTCGCGTTGAGTTTCTTGTCGTACGTCGGTCCCGACAGGCCGGCCGCGTAGCCGACGCACTCGGTGATGTGGGCGGCGCTCGCCGCGCAGTAGGCGTAGGCGTGCAGGGCGGCGCGCAGGATGTCCTCGACGGCGTGCGGGTGGGCCTTGGCGAAGGCCGGGTTGACGGCCATCGCGCCGAGCGAGCTGGGGACGTCGTAGTCGACCGGCTTCCAGACGGTGACGTCGTGGCCGGCCGCCTTGAGCTGGTTGGGCTCGTTGGAGACGAATCCGGTGAGCGCTTCGAGTCCGCCCTGCTTGCGGGGCAGTACGGAGGGGTCGTAGCCCTCCTTGACCAGCTTGAGCGAGTCCCACTTCACGCCGGCCTTGACCAGCATCGCCCGGACGGAGGCGGGCACATAGCCCTTGTGGCCGACGGTCCTGCCGTCGAGCTGGGTGAGGTCGGTGATGTCCTTGTTGGTCATCAGGATGTCGAGGCCGGCGTCGGAGTACGAGGAGACGCCGGTGATGTCGATCCCGTTGGCGCGGGCCTGGATGACGTCCTGTTCGGCGACGGGGCTCACGGTGGCCTGTCCGCTGGCGAGCAGTTTGGTGTTCTGGGAGGTGTCGCCGGTGCCGGGTTTGAGGGTGACGTCGAGGCAGAGGTCCTTGAAGTAGCCGAGCTTGCTCGCGGCGATGTATTCGAGGATCGACGCGGACGACTGGTACTGGTAGCCGGAGAGGTAGGTGATCTTGCCGGCGGCCTTGTTCTCGGCGCAGCGCCCGGTGGAGATCGCGGATCCCTCCGAGCCCTTGGAGGTGGTGGCGTCGGATCCCGACCCGCATCCGGCGGCCACGGCCGTCAGGGCGACGGCGGCGAGAGCGGCGAGGCCGGATCTGGCGAGGCGTGACTGCATGGGTGACTCCCAACTGGCGGTGTCCGCCGGGTGTGTTGATGCGTGGGATGGATGACGGCACGGGCCGCCGGAGCCCCGGCCCTCGTGGGCTCCCGGGCGGGGCGGTGCGGGCGCGGGCCCGGTCAGTCGTCCGTGCTGTCGTGCCAGTGCAGGACGCGGCGCTCGACCAGCGTCACGGCGAGCAGCAGCAGGACGCCCATGACGGCGAGGACGAGGATCGCGGCGTATACGACGGGGAGCTGGTTCATGGACGAGGCGACGCTGATCACGGTGCCGAGGCCGCGGGTCGAGCCGGACGCCGACATCTCGGCCACGACGGCGCCGATGATCGACAGCGGGAAGACGATGCGCAGCGCGGCGAACAGGAACGGCAGCGCGTGCGGGATGCGGACGTACCAGAGCAGTTCGACGCGGCCCGCGTCCATCGTCCGGTACACCTGGAGCACCTGCCGGGGCACCGAGCGCAGTCCGGCGGCGGTGTTGATGAGGATCGGGAAGAAGCAGATCAGGGCCGCGATGACGACCTTGGGCAGCGGGCCGAAGCCGAAGGCGACGACCAGGGCGGGCGCGATCGCCACCAGCGGGGTCACATTGAGGACGACCGCGATCGGCATGACGGCCCGCCGCAGCAGCGGGAGTTCGCTCGTCAGCACCGCGAGGACGAACGCGGCGGCGAACCCCGTGCCCAGGCCGGCCGCCGCCTCGCCCAGGGTGACCAGGGCGTTGTCGACGTAGTAGCCGAACTCGGATCCGAGCGAGGCGCCGATCTTCCCCAACGGGGGCAGCAGATACGGCAGTTCGTCGGCGCCCCACTGCCAGAGCAGGGCGAGCAGCGCCAGTGTCACGAGGAGCGGCGCCCAGACGGCGGGGCGGATCCAGGCGATCCGGGACCGGGGATGCCGCAGGCTGAAACGGGAGGGCTCGGCGGGCGGTTCGGACCCGGTGGCGGCCTGCGCGGTACGTTCGTCGGCTACGGTCATCGCTCCCGCCTCCGTCACGCGGCTTCGCTGCGCCAGGCCCGGCGCAGCCGGTCCCGGACCAGGTCCTCGTACTCGTGGAACCGGCGCTCCCCGAACAGGCGGTCGCCGCGGGGCCGTTCCAGATCGACCTCGACGGTGTCGACGATGCGGCCGGGACGCGGGGCCATGACGACCACGGTGTCGGAGAGCCGGACGGCCTCGGAGACGGAGTGGGTGACGAACAGGACCGTCGTCCGCAACGCGTCCCAGAGGTCGAGGAGCTGGTCCTGGAGGCTCTCGCGGGTGAACTCGTCGAGCGCCGAGAAGGGCTCGTCCATGACGAGGACGTCGGGCCGCAGGCCGAACGCCCTCACGATCGCGGCGCGTTGCCGCATCCCGCCGGAGAGCTGGGCGGGAAGCTTGTGCATGGCCTCGCCGAGACCGGCCTTGACCAGGAGTTCCCGCATGTCCGGGGCACCGGTCGCCGCGCGCTCGGCGCTGCCCGCGATGCGTTCCCGGCGGCGCGCCGCACCCTTGTTGATCTTCTGCGGCAGGCTGACGTTCCGCAGCACCGACAGCCACGGCAGCAGGGCCGGGCTCTGCGGCACCAGGCCGATCATCTTGGCGGCGCACGCCTCGGCCGGGGGCACGCCGTGCACCCGGACGGTGCCGTGGTCGGGTTCCTCCAGACCGGCCGCGAGCCGCAGCAGCGTCGACTTGCCGCAGCCGCTGGGCCCGATCAGGCTGACGAAGCGGCCCACCGGTACCGACAGGTGGACGTCGTCGAGGGCGGTCGTCGCGGCCGGCCCGAATCCGTAGACCCGGCGCACCGACCGCAGGTCGAGTGCTGGCGTACCAGTCACCTTCACGCTCCCATCCATGTCGCGAGCACGAAGGCCCGATCCTGGAAGTCGGAGAGCGTGCGTGGCGAGTGCGGAACTGCCACGCGGAAATCCGCTTAGGTGCCCCCGACAGTAGGAACCCCGTGTTTCACCCGGTCACGGCGGTCCGTTTCAACGGCTTTACGTTCGGCTCGGCAGTGTTACGACGGTGTCGCCGTCGAAGACGTAGACCTCTATGCCGAGATCCGCGGCGGCGCGGGCCACCCAGCCGCCCAGCGCCTGCACGATCACCCCGGTGACGAGGAGGACCGTGCGCTCGGCGGTGGGCACCGAGTTCCTCAGCCAGAGCAGCTTGAACATGTCCGCCATGACCTTGTTGCGGTAGGCGGGCTTGTAGGCGCCCTGGTTGGCGACGAGCTGGACGAGCACGCGGCCCGGGGCGTCGATCCCCTCGACCTCGACGCGGCTGCCGTCCGGCAGCATCAGCGGCTTCGGGCGCAGCGCGGTGCCGAGCCGGTCGCTCAGGGCGAGCAGCATCCGGCGTTCGACGGAGCCCTCGGCGAACCGGCTCCACTCGGTGGGGGCGTCAACCACGGTCAGGCGCACGTCCCGGAGTCTAGGAACGTCCCGTTTCGCGGGTGTTTCCTGCATCGGGCCGCGGTCAGAAGACGCGTCGGGGTCGGAACATCAGGGTCAGAAGATGCCCGTCCGGATCGCGTACGCCACCGCCTGGGTCCGGTTCCTGACCCGCAGTCTCTTCACGGCCTCGTGGATGATGCCCTTGATGGTGCGTTCCGAGTAGCTCATTTTGTCGGCTATCTCGACCGTGTTCATGCCCTCGGAGAGCATGCGGAGCACCTCGATCTCCCGGACCAGGAGGCCGTCCCTGCGGGACAGGTCGGTGAGGGTCTGCTGCCGTTGCTGGTTGCCCAGTTCGGCGATCAGGTGGGCCACCAGGTCCTCGGGCATCCGGCAGCGCCCGGCGCCCGCCTCGACGACGGCGTCGACCAGCCGGTCGAGGTTCAGGTCGCCCCGGTACAGGAAACTGGTCAAGCCGTACTCGACGGCCAGCGAGAGCTGCCCCTCGGTGATGCGGTCGGCGATCATCACAACCGGGACGGGGGTGCCGGGGGCGCGGGCGGCGTCCTGGCGCATGACCCTGATCCAGTCGTCGTCCACGGCGCTCAGCAGGAGGACGGACACGTCCGCGTCGGGCAGCTCCTGCGCGGTGAGGACTTTCACGCGGGCACTCGACTCCAGGTAGGCGCCGGTGGCGTGTTCCAGGATCGCGTCGCTCGCCCTCACCACGGCCGAGACCGGGGCGCTCAGCGCGTCGCACATTCCATCCGCTTGGTTCTCAGGCACGTTTCAGCACCTTAGGGCGCCGGTGGGTCACCGGCTTACGTCAAATGACCCAATGAAATATCCGCCCCTCTGTGCCGATTTGATGCCCTGTGATGCCTTTCAGGGCAAGGGAGTCGGGTATGCGGGCGGGCAGGTCCGCCACCAGGAGGGCGGCCGGCACAGACCGGTTGTACCAGGGAAGGCCGCCGCCGGGCCCTCGCTCATCGGGCCGTCTGCCCTTTCGTCCGGCGAGTGGGTTCGTTCGCGCATGCGGCGCCCCCGGCACGTCCGCGGACGGCCACCGGCCCTGTGCGGTGTGTGCCGCAGGTGTGATGATGTGTCTCGGCCGCCGACGGCGGACATATGTCTCGGACGAACCGGGAGACGAACGGGGAGCGGGCCAAGGCCTAGGCCCCGGCTCCGGCCTCCGGTGTCTCGGTCCCCTCCTGTGTCGACAGGGTGTAGAAGACCGCCCTGCCCTGCTTGGTGCGCCGGGCCCGGTTCCTGGCGACCAGGTTCTCCAGCGTCGTACGGATCACCGTCGTCTTGATGGTGCGGCCGGGCTGGCCGGCCCTGATCGCCTCGGCGACGTCGGTCGCGGACCGCGGCTCGCGCTGCTGGGCGAGATAGGCGTGGACGGCCTCGACGAGGCTCGGCTTCGGCTCCGCGGGGCTCTGCTTCGGGAGGTCACGGCGGTTCGGCACGGGCTCGGTCCGCTGGTGCGGCACGACGGCGTCGGCGTCCGCGTCGGCCGTTCCGGGGGCGGCGACAGGGACGGAGGCGGTGGTCTGCGGGGTGAGCGCCTGCTGCAGCCGCTCCAGCACCATCCTGTTCTCCCGTACCGCGCGCAACTGCTCTTCCAGGGCGGCGATCTCGGTGGCGAGGCGGTCCTGTTCCTGGGTGTTGACTTCGAGGTCCTGCGCGATCCGCGCGCTGTACTCGGACGCCAGCTCGGTGCCGGGGGACTCGGACATACGGTCGGGCCTCTCGTCGATGTGCTGCGCGCGGGGACGCCGATGTGCCTCGCGCGGTGAACAGCGTACGCACAGGAGACGTCCCACGGGCACGACTCGGGCCGTCGGGTGTCTCAACCGGCGGCGGTGGCCCGTTCGATGACATCGACGACCACCTCGGGCCGTGACACATAGATGGCATGGCTGCCGGGCGCCTCGACGACCGTGGCGCCCGCGCGTCCGGCCATCGACCGCTGGGCCAGCGGCGGGATCATCCGGTCGTCGGCCGCGACCAGGTACCAGCTGGGCCTGGTCCGCCACGCGGGTTCGCCGACGGTCCCGGTCAGCGCCTCGGATCCCCACGGGACCTGCGAGTCGGCCATGAACCGCGCCCTCGCCTCGGGCAGGTCGCCGGCGAAGGAGGCGTGGAACCGGTCGCGGTCGAGCAGCACATAGCCGTCCCGCATCGGCAGGAGCGGCGGCACCGACGCGCCCGGCGGCGGGTCGGCGATCAGGGAGTCGACGGACTCGCCCCGGTCCGGCGCGAACGCGGCGACGTAGACGAGCGCGGACACCTTGGGGTCGCGACCGGCCTCGGTGATGACGACACCGCCGTAGGAGTGCCCCACCAGGGTCACCGGTCCGTCCTGCAGGGCGATGAGCCGCCGGACCGCCGAGACGTCCTCGGCGAGGGAACGGTTCGCGTTCTGCGCGACGGTGACCCGGTATCCCGCGTCGACGAGACGCTCGTGCACCCCCGCCCAGCCGGATCCGTCCACGAACCCGCCGTGGACGAGAATCACGTTCCGCACAGAATTCCCCTTGTCGTGACGGGCCGTCGGGCTTCGCTCCGGGTCCGGACCGCTTCGCTGGGCCCACTGTACGAGGCCGTGACGTGCGCGGTACCGGCAAGATGGCCTGATCGCCCTCGCGGGCGTGCGGGTCTGCCCGCCCGTCGTTGTGACGCATGCCACTGCGGCACGTCCGAACTTTCGGTGCCGTTCCACCATCCAGTCGCCGAGTCCGCCCCGACCAGGATGGGAAACTGCTGCATGTCCTCCCCCACACCCCCGGCCGCGGAAGTCGGCGAACACCGCACCGGTCCCGAAGATCCGGGCGCCGACCGGCTCGTCGGGCGTTCGGCGGAACTGGCGCTTCTCGGCGGGTTCTTCGGTTCCGCCGCCGCGCGGGGCCGGGCGCTGGTGCTGACCGGTGAGGCGGGGGTGGGGAAGTCCGCTCTGCTTGACGCGGGGGCGCGGCGGGCGCGGGACGCGGGTTTCCAGGTGCTGCGGGTGGTGGGCTCGCAGTTCGAGGTGAGTGTCAGCTTCGCCGCGCTGGACCAGGTCCTCCGGTCGCTGGCGGTGGAGATCGCCGAACTGGCCCCGTGGCAGGCGGAGACGCTGCGGGCGGTGCGCGGGGCGCCGGACGAGCGGCCGACCGAACTCCTCGCCGTCGCGGGCGCGGTGCAGGTCCTGCTGTCCCGGAAGGCCGCGCGCAGCGGGCCGGTGGCGATCGTGATCGACGACGTGGCGTGGCTCGACCGGCCCAGCGCCATCGTGCTGGGGACCGTCGCCCGCTACACCCACAGCGCGCCGGTGGCGCTGCTGGCGGCGTCCCGGACCGGCGACGAGTCCTTTCTGAGCAGTACCGGGATACCGGCGCACGAGGTCGGACCGCTGGACGAGGCGGCCGCGCACCAGCTGGTGGCCGAGCGGTTCCCGGCGATGTCGCCCCGGGTGCGGCAGCGGCTGGTCGCGGAGGCGGCCGGCAATCCGCTGGCCCTGCTGGAGCTGCCGGCCACCCTCAACGAGGCGCAGCGGCAGGAACGCGGGCCGCTGCCGGCCGTACTGCCGTTGCCCGAGCGGCTGAAGAAGGTCTTCGCCGTGCGGATCGACGCCCTGCCGGAGCGGACCCGGGAGCTGCTGCTGCTCGCCGTGCTCGACGGCTCGGGCGGGCTGCACATCCTGGAACGGGCCCTGGGCGGCGGCGATGTGCTGGCCGAGCTGGGCCCCGCCGAGCAGGCGGGAGTGGTGCGGGTCGACTCCGCCACCGGCCGGCTGGCCTTCCGGCACCCGCTGACCCGGTCCGCGGTGATGGAGCTGTCGACGGGCGCGGAGCGGCGGCGCGGACACCTGGCGCTGGCCCGGGAGTTCCCGGAGGGGTCCGAGCACCGGGCCCGGCACCTGGCCAACGCCGCGGTCGGCCCGGACGACGAGGTGGCCGCCCTGCTGCACGAGGTGGCCTACCGCACGTTGCGCCGCGGCGACGCCGTCGGGGCCATCAGCACCCTGCTGCGCGCCTCCGACCTGAGCAGCACCGGCGCGGCGCGGGGGCGGATGCTGGCCGAGGCGGCCTGCCTGGGCGCCAACATCACCGGAGACCTCCGCAACGTGCACGCGCTGCTCGACAACGCCCTGCTCGCGGACCCGGTGGGCAGCGGTTCGCTCGCCGCCGCGACCGCGGCCGCCAGTCGGCTCGTCAACGGCGAGGGCGACGTGGACACCGCCCACCGGCTGCTGACGGGCGCGATCCGCAACCACGCCGGGCCGCGCGGTGCCGACGACGACATCCTGAACGAGGCGCTGCTCACCCTGCTCATGGTGTGCTTCCACAGCGGCCGGCCGGAGCTGTGGCAGCTCTTCGACGCCGAGATGGCCGAGGCCCGGGTGCGCTCCCCCGATCACCTGCTGTGCGTGCTGCGCACGGCCTTCGGCGATCCCGCGCACGCGGCACCGGCCGACCTGGACCTCCTCGACGGCCTGGTCGCGGACCTGCACCGGGAGACCGACCCCCGGCGCATCGTCCGTACGGCGGTCGCCGCCGCCTATGTCGACCGGCTGCCCGGCTGCCGCAGCGCCCTGCGCCGGGTCGTCGACGACGGCCGGGACGGCGGCGCCATCACCATGGCCATCGAGGCGTTCTTCCTGCTGGCCAACGACGCCTACTTCAGCGGCCAGTGGGGCGACCTGCCGAAGCTCACCGAGGAGGGCCTGCGCTGGTGCACCAGGTACAACTACCGTCTGACGGCGGAGCCGGGCCGGTTCCTGCGGGGGCTGCTGGCGGCCGCCCAGGGCGACACCGGGACCGCCCGGAGGACCGCCGACCGGCTGGTGGCCTGGGGGAACCCGCGGGGGCTCGGACTGCTGCGGGTGTACGCGGCGCACATCCGGGCGCTGTCCGCGCTCGGCGCGGCGGACTTCGAGAGCGCCTACTCCCACCTGCGGTCGGTGATCACCCCCGGTGAGATACCGGCCCGCCTGCCGCACGCCCTGTGGCTCTTCCTGGACTTCGCCGAGGCCGCGGCCCGCACCGGCCGGCACGCCGAGGCGGCCGCACACGTGGCGGCGGTGCGCGGGACCGGCATCCCCGCGCTCTCCCCGCGGCTGGCCATGCTGACCGACGCCGCCGAGGCCGTCGCCACCCCGGACGTCATCGACCACGAGCTGTTCCGGCGGGCCGTCGGCACCCCCGACGCGGAACGCTGGCCGTTCGAGTGGGCGCGGATCCGCCTGGCCTACGGCGAGCGGCTGCGCCGGGCGAAGGCGGGTGCCGAGGCCCGGGGCCATCTGGACGCCGCGCTCGGCACGTTCCGGCGGCTCGGGGCCGAGCCGTGGAGCGCGCGGGCCGCGAACGAGTTGCGGGCGAGCGGCATTCCCGTCGGCACCGCGGCCTCCGGTGCCGGCCGGCCCGCGCTGCTGACCCCGCAGGAGCTGCAGGTCGCGCGGCTGGCCGCCACGGGACTGACCAACAAGCAGATCGCCGCCCAGCTCTTCCTGTCCCCCCGCACGGTGGCCGGGCACCTGAGCAACGCCTTCCCGAAGCTGAACGTCACCTCACGCGCGGGTCTGCGCGACGCGCTCACCGGCCTGGCCCCGGAGCGGACCGCGTGATCCGTCCGTGAACGGTCCGTGATCCGTCAGGAGGCCGACGTGGTGCCGGCCGCCTTCCGGCGGGCCCGCTCCCGGGCCGCGTCGAGCATCCGGTGCGCCTCGGCCCGGCCGGCCCGGACCCGTTGCCCGGCGTCGGCGTGCGGGGCGTCGGCGGTGGCGGCGAGCGCGACGGCGAGTTTGGCCCGCCCCTGGCTGAGCCGGCTGCGCACGGTGCCCACCGGGATCCCGCAGGCGTGGGCGATCTGCTCGTACGAGGCGTCCTCCGCGGTGAAGTAGCGCAGCACCAGCGGCATGCGCAGCACCGGGGAGAGTTCCGCCAGCGCCGCCCAGAGCCAGTCCCGCACCGCGGTGCGCTCCAGCCACTGTTCCGGGCCGGCGTCCTGCGACGGCAGGGGCAGCTCGTCCATCGGCTGCACCAGAGCGGAGTACCGCAGCACGGACCGGCTCGCGTTGCGCACGATCATGCGCAGCCAGGCGCCCACCGCCGTCGGGTCCCGTACGTCCCCGATCCGCAGCAGCGCCGTCAGCGCCGCGTCCTGCAGGACGTCGTCGACGTCCGTCGCCCGTCCCAGCACGCTCAGCGCGACCGCCCGCATGCCCGCCCGGTGCCGCTCCAGCAGCACCCCCAGCGCGGCGACCTCGCCCGACTGCGCCGCCCGCGTCAGCACCGCGTCCTCGACACGCGCGCTCGCCGCGCCTTCCCGAACCATGAGATCCCGCTCCTGCCCGGCCGGGGCGTAAGCCACGAAGCCCACGATGTGCGTCCTCGGAGTCGATATTCCATCTCTGACATGTGGAACGTAGAAGCTCCGGCGACAACATGTCAAGACAGGAATGTGAGGCTCGACCTGTCAGAACTGGAATAAGAGGGCTAGAGTTGCGGACATGAGCCTTCGTCACGCCCTCTTGGGTCTGCTTGTCTTCCGCCCCGGCAGCGGCTACGACCTGCTGAAGATCTTCGACACCTCGCTCGGCCACGTCTGGCCGGCCCGGCAGAGCCAGATCTACGGCGAGCTGACCAGGCTGGACGCCACCGGCCTGATCACGGTGACCGACGAGGGCCCACGGGGCCGCAAGCAGTACGCGCTGACCCCCGAGGGGCACGCGGAGGCGCGGCGCTGGCTGGCCGGGACGGAGGAGCACCGGCCGCGGCGCAACCCGATGCTCCTGCAGACGTTCTTCCTCGGCCTCCTGCCCGCCGAGGAGGCGGCGGCGCGGCTCCTGCGCTACGCGGACACCGCGGCCGAGGAGTACGACGAACTGGTGGCGCTGCGGGACTCCGAGGCCTGGGACCGCGACGCGCTGACCGAGTGCGGCCGGCTCGTCCTGGAGTACGGCGTCCGCCAGCGGGCCCTGGAGCAGGAGTGGGCCCGCTGGGCGGCCGAGCGGCTGCGCGAGGGGCGCCGCACCGCGCCGGCCGGCCGGCCGGACGTACCGAAGGCGGGCTGACCCGGCCGGAAAGGCACCCGGGTGGCCGTCCCGGCTGCCCGCCGCCTACCCGTCCAGTCCCTCCAGCGCGTCGCGCAGAGCGGCGCGGGAGGTGACGCCCAGTTTCGGGAAGGCCTGGTAGAGGTGGGTCGAGACGGTGCGGGGAGAGAGGAAGAGCCGCTCCGCTATCTGCTTGTTGGACAGGCCCGCGGCCGCCAGGCCCGCGATCTCCCGCTGCTGCGGTGTCAGCGCCGGCAGGTTCCGGGCCCGCGCCGGGGCGCCGCAGGCGCGCAGTTCCGCGTCGGCCCGCTCGGCCCACGGGCGGGCGCCGAGCCGCCGGAAGGTCCGGGCGGCGGCCGCGAGTTGTTCCCGTGCCGGGGCCGGCGACCGGTCGCGGCGCAGCCGTTCGCCGTAGTGGAGCCGGATGCGCGCGTGGTCGAAGGGCCAGTGCTCGGCGCCCTCGACGGCCAGCGCCGCGTCGAACCCCCGTACCGCCTCCGCACCGCCTTCGGCGGCCAGCGCTGCCGAGCCGAGCAGCACCATGCGCAGCCGCGGTGACACCGCGTCGAGCCCCGCTTCCCGGGCCGCCCGGACATGTGCCACGGCCTCCTCGCGGCGGCCGGTGCGCACCGCTGCCTCCACCAGGTCCGGGATCACCCACAGCGCATGCCCGGCGAACGGCGCGAACGTCCCGGCCGGCGAGATGGTGCACACGTGCCGGTAGGCCGCCTCGAAGTCGCCCTGCGCCAGGGCGATCAGCGTCCTGGCGTGGGCGGCGTAGCAGCGGACGGCGTGGCCCCGGCGCGAGCCGGCCCACTGGTCCATCTGGTCGGCGAACCGGCTCGCGACCTCCATGTCGCCGCAGGCCGCGGCGGTGCAGGCCAGCACGAACTTGCCGGTCCAGGACCGCAGCGGGTAGTCGAGGTCCTCGCACCAGCGCAGGCCCTGGTGCGCCACCCGCCGCAGCTCCGGCCACCGGCCGGTGAACCAGGCGTGGCTGGCCCACAGGAACGAGGCCTGGATGGCCGGGAAGATGTTCTCGCCGCGCAGTCCGCCGCGGGCGGTGAGCAGCAGCGGCTCCTCGATCGCGCCGAGCCGGTCCGCGTAGGCGCCGGCCGTGGCGATCCGTACGATCCGCACCGGGTCCGGCGTGCCGGGCAGCGCCCGGACGGCGGCGTCGAGCCGGGCCCAGTCGGCCGGGCGGGCCCGGGCCGGGTCGCCGAAGGTGGTCCGCATCAGCCGCAGGGTGTCCGGGACCGAGGTGCACTTCGCCAGCGTCGCGTCGAAGTCCGCCCACAGCTCGCCCCGGCCGGCGTGCACGCACACCATGAACAGGGTGCTCAGCGCTTCGAGCAGGGTGGTGTCGGTGAGGTCGTACGGTTCGGGCTGCAGGGCGATCGCGCCGGACAGCAGGCGGTGCGCGGTGTCGATGTCGCCGTAGCTGTTGAGGAGGTGCAGCGCGGCGGCCACCGCGACCGCCGGGGACTCCGCGTCCGGGGCGGCCCGCCGGGCGTCGTCGAGCAGCCGGGGTACGTCGCGCACGCTGCCGGTGAGGTTCGCGCCGACGTACGCCGCCTTGGCCAGCCGCCGGGCGTGCCCGAAGCCCGCCGGGCTCAGCTCGGCGGCACGCACCAGGGCCGCGACCGCGTTCGGCCCGTCACCGCGGTGGGCGCTCGCCTCGGCGGCGTCCTCCAGCAGGGCGGCGATCCGCTCGTCGGGTTCGACGGCGGCCTGCGCCAGATGCCAGGCCTGCTGCTCGGGCACCTCGTGCCAGGCGCCGGCGAGCGCGCGGTGCACGTCGCGCCGCTGGTCGCAGGTCGACAGCTCCACCACGGCCGCGCGGATGAGCGGGTGCCGGAAGGCCAGCCGCCCGGCCCGCTCGTCGACCCGCACGAGCCGTGCGCGTTCCGCCGGGACCAGGTCCTCCGGGGCGCCCCCGCCGGCCGCCGCCCGGCGCACGACCAGCAGGTTGCCGCTGCCCTCCAGCGCGGCCACCAGCAGCAGGCGCCGGGTGACCGGCGGCAGTGCCCCGAGGCGGGCGGCGAAGGTCGACTGGAGCCGTTCGGTCAGCGGAAGGCGGGCGGGCAGGGCCTCGGACGCGATGCGCTGGGACTCGTTCAGCGCGGCCGGGAGTTCCAGCAGCGCCAGCGGATTGCCCTCGGCCTCGGCGATCAGCCTCCGCCGGACCCCGGACGCCATCTCCGGGAAACGGCGGCAGAGCAGTTCGTCGGCGGCGGCCTCGCCGAGCGCACCCAGTTCGTGCACGGGCAGCCCGCTGTGGTCGAAGAAACTCTCCTCGCCGAGCCGGGCCGCGCAGACCAGCCCCGTACCGGTACCGCCGAGCCGGCGCGCCACCTGCCCCAGGACGACGGCGCCGGCCCGGTCCAGCCACTGGACGTCGTCCAGCACGACCAACGTGGGCTGGTCACGGGAGAGTTCCGCGACGAGCGCCACCACAGCCTCGGCGACCGCGTCGGTCCCGGGCGCCGCACCCCGCTCGAAGCCGAGGGCCCCGGCGAGGACGGGGGTCCGCACCGTCCGCGACTGGATCTCCGGCACCGACGTCAGCAACTGCTGCAGCGCGCCGTAACTGACCTGCGCCCGGTACTGCACCCCCGCGGCCCGCAGCACCCGCAGCCCCGCGGCCTCGGCCCGGTGGACGACCGCGGCGAGCAGCGCGCTCTTCCCGACCCCCGGATCCCCCTGCAGCGTCAGCGAACCGCCGCCGCCCGGCCGCGCGAGGCCGGCCAGGAAACCGTCCAGCCGCTCCAGGTCGGTCTCCCGGCCGATCAGAGGTTCTTCGCCAGGAGGAATATGCCCGGCTGCCCGGCCGTCGGTCATGCGCGGCCTCCGGCCCGGCCGGTCCGCGTGCCGGGGACGCCGGCCGAAACGTGGACGCACTCCTCGAAGAACCTCCCCAAGGCCCGGGTGCGGTCGGCCCGACGAGCCGTCAACAGGGTGGGGACACCGCCGGGTTCGGGCATGGCGCAGGCTCCTGACGAGGGGTGCGGACGGAGATGTCCCATCATGCGTGACGGGACGGCGGTCGTCCGCATCGCCGCGGCCGGGGTGGGCGGGGCGTCCGCGCCGGTCTCGTGCGAGGTCTCGTGCGACCCGCCAGTCGTCCGGTCGGGTGGCGGCAAGAGACCCGTCGCGTTCGGCCGGTCGAAACCACGGCTTCGTCGCACGGGCACGGCCCGCCCACAGCCTGGCGACCGTCCGACGACGTACATCGCCCGCAGGGCGTTGAGGAGAAGTCACACGATGTCCTACCTTAACCGGCGCATGCTCAGTGCTCTCGCGGTCGGCGCCGCCTCCGTTCTCGCTCTGGCCGGCTGCGGCGAGAGCGCCGATTCGGCTGCCTCCACCACGGCGGGGGGCAACGGGGGCACCCTCGTCATGGCCGCCGTACCGTCCGAGAACGCGACCGACCTCAAGGCGGCCTACCAGCCCCTGATCAAGCTCCTGGAGAAGGAGACCGGCAAGAAGATCGAGCTGCAGAACGCCACCGACTACGCGGCCGTCATCGAGGGCCAGCGTTCCGGCAAGGTCCAGATCGCCGCGTACGGGCCGTTCTCCTATGTGCAGGCGGTCAGCTCCGGCGTCAAGGCCACGCCGGTCGCGGCCGGTATCACCGCGAAGGGCGCGCAGCCCGGGTACAAGTCCTACGGCATCGTGAAGACCGGCTCGTCCATCAAGGACCTGAAGGGCTTCAAGGGCAAGAAGGTCTGCTTCGTCGACCCCAACTCCACCTCCGGCTACCTCTACCCGCGCGCCGGGCTGCTCGACGCCGGGATCAACCCGGACAAGGACATCACCTCGGTGATGGCGGGCGGCCACGACGCCTCGGTGCTCGCGGTCAAGAGCGGCCAGTGCGACGCCGGTTTCGCCTACGACACCATGGTCGACAAGCAGCTGATCGAGAAGGGCCAGCTCAAGAAGGGCGAGATCACCACGGTGTGGAAGTCCCCGGTCATCCCGGGCTCGCCGGTGGCGATCAGCGACGACCTCGACGCCGGCCTGAAGAAGACGCTCACCGACGTCTTCCAGAACAAGGCCAACGCCGACTACCTCAAGGCCCACGGCTACTGCACCGGCAGCGCGTGCGAGGTCGACGACTCCGGCGACTGGGGCTTCGCCCCGGTGACCGACTCCACCTACGACGGCGTCCGCAAGGTCTGCGACGTCACCAAGGACAAGCAGTGCGTGGCGTCCTGACCCCGCCCGACGACGACTCGGTGGTCCGGTTCGAGGGGGTCGGCAAGCGGTACGACCCCGGCGTCCGCGCCCTCGACGACGTCTCGCTGACCGTCCGGGCCGGCGAACTGGTCGTGCTGCTCGGCCTGTCCGGGTCCGGCAAGTCGACCCTGCTGCGGCACGTCGACGGGCTCCAGCGGGCCACCACCGGCACGGTCACCGTGCTCGGCACCGACGTCGGCCGGGCCGGCGGCGCCGAACTGCGCCGGCTGCGCCGCCGGATCGGCTTCGTCTTCCAGCAGTTCCACCTCGTCGGCAGCCTCACCGTGCTGGAGAACGTCTGCACCGGGGCGCTCGGCCGGCTGCGCGGCCCCCGGCTCGGCCTGGTCGGCTACCCGAAGGCGGTACGGCGGGAGGCGCTGCGCCACCTGGAGCGGGTCGGTCTGCTCGACCAGGCGTTCCAGCGGGCCGACACCCTCTCCGGCGGCCAGCAGCAGCGTGTCGCCGTCGCCCGGGCGCTGATGCAGCGCCCGGAGATCCTGCTCGCCGACGAACCGGTCGCCTCGCTCGACCCCGAGTCCGCCGCCCAGGTCATGCGGCTCATCAAGGAGATCGGCGCGGAGGAGCGGCTCACCGTGCTGTGCAGCCTGCACCAGGTGGACCTCGCCCTGTCCTGGGGCCACCGGGTGATCGGGCTGCGGGCCGGGCGGGTGCTGATGGACAGCCCGGTGGCCGGGCTGACGCGGGCCGAGGTGATGTCCGTGTACGAGCGGCTGGGCGCCGCGGCTCCGGCCGTACTCGCCGAAGCGGCGGGCTGACGCCATGACCGTACGGACCACGGACACACCGGATATTCCTCACGCATCGGGCATATCGGGCACACCGAAGTCGCCGCCCCGGCCCGGCCCGGCCGCCCCGGCGGCCCGTACCCTCGCCCGGCCCCGCGTCGGCGGAATCGCCGCGCTCCTGATGACGGCCGCGCTGCTCGGCCTCGCCTGCTGGGCCTTCGCCGACCTGCGCATCAACGTCGCCACCCTGGTCGACAGCGCCTCGAACGCGGCCGACTTCGGCCGGCGCATGGTCCCGCTGGACTTCCCGCCGCCCGGCGAACTGCTGGAGCTGTGCGGGCAGACGCTGGCCGTCGTGGTGTGCGCGACCCTGCTGTCGGTGCTGCTCAGCCTGCCGGTGGCGGTGCTGGCGGCCGGCAACACCACCCCGCACCCGGCCGCGCGCTTCGGAGCGCGCGGTGTCATCGTGCTGGCCAGGGCCGTGCCCGACGTGGTGCTGGCCATCGTCTTCTTCCGGATCTTCGGCCTGGGCGGGCTCACCGGCGTCCTGGCCATGGGTCTGCACTCGGTGGGCATGGTCGGCAAGTTGTACGCCGACGCCATCGAGCAGATCGACGAGGGGCCGCGGACGGCGGTACGCGCCACCGGGGCCGGCCGGGTGCAGCAGCTGGTCACGGGTGTCCTGCCCCAGGTGCTGCCCGCCCTGGTGGCGCACGCCCTGCACCGGCTCGACATCAACCTGCGGGTCTCGGTGGTACTGGGTTTCGTCGGCGTGGGCGGCCTCGGCTACGCGATCGCGGAGGCCCTGGGCTCGCTGAACTACCGGCGCGGCATGGCGCTCGCCCTGGTGGTGCTCGTGCTGTGCGTGCTGGTCGAGCTGCTCTCGGGGGCGATCCGGCGGGCGCTGCTGCGGGACACGGACGTCGGGAGGGGGCGGGCGCGTTTCCGGTGGGCCCGGCGGCAGCCCCCGGTCCGCGCCCACACCGACGCCCACGCCCACGCCCACGCCGACGCCGACGCCGACGGCTCGGTCACCCCGGTCGGAGAAAGGGTCCGGGCGACAGGCACGGCGCCCGTCCCCGCCCGGATCAGCCCGCCCTGGACCGCGCGCCGTGTCCGCCGTACCGCCTACACGGTGGTGAGCCTGCTCGCGCTGGCCGCCTCCGTGCGCGGGGCCGGTCTCGCGCCGGGGCAGTTCTTCGGCGCGCTGGGCACCATCGGGCACACGCTCGGCCTGTTCTGGCCGCCCCGGACCGGCGGCATCCTCCCCACTCTGCTGGCCGACCTGTTCGAGACCGTGAAGATCGCACTGGCCGCGACGCTGATCGGCACGGTCCTGGCCCTGCCCGTCGGCGCGCTGGCGGCCCGCAACGTGTCCCCCTCCCCCGCGACGGCCGCCGTGTTCCGGACCGTCGTGGTCCTGGTGCGCGGCATCCCGGAACTCGTCCTCGCCATCGTCTTCGTCGTCGTCACCGGCCTCGGCCCGGTGGCGGGCGCCCTCGCGCTCGGCGTCGGCGCCGTCGGCCTGCTCGGCAAGCTGGTCGCCGACTCGCTGGAGGAGGTGGACCCCGGCGTGGAGGCGGCCGTACGCGCCACCGGGGCCTCCCGCCCGCAGGTCTTCTGGTCCGCGACGCTGCCGCGGGCCGCGCCCGCCCTCGTCGGTCACGTCCTCTACCAGCTCGACGTCAACATCCGCTCGGCGACCCTGCTCGGCATCGTCGGCGCCGGCGGCATCGGCTTCGACCTGCTCAACGCCTCCCGGGTGCTGGAGTTCGGGGTCGTCACCACGGTGCTGCTGCTGGTGTTCGGCACGGTGCTGCTCGTGGAGCTGCTGGCGGTCTGGCTGCGCCGGATCGTCCGATGAGCCGCCCAGCAAGCCGCCGCCCGACAGCAGCCGCCCTACAAACCGTCCGATAAAAGGGACACCAGGGGCAAAGGGCTCGCAAAGAACGCGATACAACTGTCCGGACTGTTCACCTTGCGGGTCGGGGCCGTTGGCCGACGGCAAGTTGTCCGGACGAGTTGGGCGACCACCGTTCCCGGTGTGAGTGCGACCAGGTATCTGGAGATCGCGGACCGGCTGGCAGCCGAACTCGACGGCTGCGCCCGCGGCACGCGGGTGGCCAGCGAGGCCGACATCGCGCGCAGGTTCGGTGTCGGGCGGGCGGCCGCCAGGGCCGCCGTACAGGAATTGGAACGCAGATTCGTGGTGCGCCGGACCCAGGGTTCGGGCACCTTCGTCAACCGCCGGATCGACTACGTCATCTCCCGCAGCGCCCCGCCGTCCTGGTCGACGACGATCGCCGCGGCGGGTGCCACACCGCGCGCCCTGGTCAAGTCGGTGCGCCGGACCACCCTCCCCGCCGACCTCGCGGAACGGTTCGAGCGCCCCGCGGGGGTGCCCGTGCACGAGGTGGTACGGGAGTTCTACATCGACGATCTGCTCGCCGCGTGGGTGCACGAGTGGATCCCCGTGGACGAGGTGCCGGACCTCGGTCTGGCCCTGCACGCCGTCGAGTCGATGGACACCGTGCTCCGCCAGCTGGTGCGGGTACGGCCGGTGCGGGCCTGGTGCCGGGTGAGCATCGACGTCCCGCCGGCGGAGGTGCTGCGCGCCCTGCGGATGGAGAGCAGCCAGCCCGCGTGGCTGGTGGAGAGCGTCAGCCGGGCCGAGGGCACCGGCACCGTCCTGATGTGCAGCCGCACCTGGACCCGCGCGGACGCCGTGCGCGTGGTGGTCGAACTGGACGAACAGCCCTGCGCCCCGGAGACGACAAGCGCAGCGGACCTAGAGGACTCAGAGGGCTCGGAGAACTCAGAGGGCTCAGAGGGCTCAGACGACAAGGAGAAGCAGTGACACACGTGGTGAGCAGGGAGCAACGCTGTGCCCTGCTGGCGGAGGCGGAACGGGAGGAGCTCGTCGCGCTGGCCGACGCCTGTCTGGAGGACGGCGCGGGCGTACGGGTGCTGGTGGCGCCCGAGGTCGGCTGCGTGACCGCCCAGGTGCGCGAGCCCGTGCTGGCCGAGCGGTTCCTGCTCGGTGACGTGCTGGCCTGCCGCGCCGAGGTGGAACTGGCCGGCCACCGGGGCTGGGCCATCCGGCTCGGCGACGACCGGGCGGCCGTGCTGGCGGCGGCCGTCCTCGACGCCGAGGCCCAGTCCGGCCGGCCCCGGGCCGCCGAGATCGACCGGCTGTGCGAGCGGGTCGCGCGCCGCCGGGCGGAGCGGGAGGGCCAGGAGTGGGCGGAGCTCGCCCCGACCGTCGTCGAGTTCGAGGAGCTGACGTGACCGTGGCAGAACAGCTGCCCCCAGCGGTGGAGACCGCGGAACTGGTGACCGCGGCGAAGCCGGCCCCCAGGCAGGCGCAGGGCGTGTTCCGCGCCGTGCTCGACGCGCTGGCCCGGCCGGGTACGACCACCCGGCTGCCCGTCGCACCGACGGGCCCGGTACCCGCCGCCCTGCTGCCGTTGCTGGCCCTCGCCGACCTGGGGACGGGCTTCTGCGTCCTGGAGCAGGACGGCACAGGCGGCACAGGCGGCACAGGCCGGTGGTCGGAGGTGGTGGCCGTGGCGACGAACGCACCCGCCGTACCGCTGGCGGAGGCCCGGCTGGTCGCCGCCGTACGCCCGGTCGCGCCGGACGAGATACGGCGGCTGCGCCGGGGCAGTGCCGAGGCGCCCGAGGACGGTGCCCTGCTGTTCCTGCCGGTGTCCGCGCTGGACGGCGGGCCCAGGAAGTGGCGGCTGTCGGGCCCCGGCGTACCGGGCGACCTCGTCGTCGCGCCGGACGGCCTGCCGGACGGGTTCGTCGAGGCCCGGGCGGAGGCGGTCGCCGGATTCCCGGCCGGAATCGACCTGTTGCTGACCGCACCGGACGGACGCCTGCTCGGCCTGCCGCGCAGTACGGCCGTCGTGGAGGAGGAGAACTGATGGGGTACTCGGGAGCACGTGGCGGCCTGGAGGCGATCCTCGCCGCCGAGGACCTGGTCCGCCACAAGCGCGACCACGCGCCCGTGCCGTGGGCGTCGACCGGGCAGATCACCGCCCGGTTCCGGCTGGCCGTCGACCGCGTGATGGGCGAGGCCGGGCTCTACGACGAGCCGACCGCGGCCGCCGCGCTGCGCCAGGCCGAGGGGGACACCCTGGAGGCCTCGCACCTGCTGCGGGCGAAGCGGTCCACACTGCCCAGGCTGGCGGTGAGCGAGCCGGTCGATCCGGACGAGATGACGATCCTGCGCCGGATCGTGCCGGCGTTCCGGAGCCCGGACGGGCCGCAGCTGCTCGGCCGTACCTCGGACTACACGGGCCGGCTGCTGGAACAGCCGGACGGCCCGCCGGAGCCGCCCGCGGAGCTGTCGGCGGAGCCTTCCGGGGAGGGGGTGGCCCGCACCGAGGAGCAGCGCCGCCCGCGCCGGTTCCTCGAACTCCTCCGCAAGCTGGAGCTGGTCGACGAGCAGCCGGCCCACGACGACCCGGAGCCGCACGACATCACCCGCAAGCCCGCCCGGCCGCCGGCCGCGCGCTCCGCCGTCCTCGCGGCGATGGCCCGCGCCGAGACCGGCGCCCTGGTGGCGCTCTGGTACCGCTCGATCCTCGGCCCGGACGGGGACGTCCACGAGATCACCCTGGGCGAGCTGCGACACGGCCGCCTGCCGCTGCGGGTCCGCCACCCGCACACCGGGAACCCGGTCGCCGTCGGCGAGTTCCGGGTCACCGAGGCCGAGGCCGTCGAGGACCTGGACGGCGCGGAGGAGGACCGTACCCGCTTCGGCGTCGGCTACGGGCTGTGCTTCGGGCACAACGAGCGCAAGGCGATCGCCATGGCCAACCTGGACATCGCCAACCGCCGGTTCGGCCGCAGCGGCCCGCTGGAGCAGCTGCTGCTGATGACGATCGACGGCCTCGACTCCGGCGGCTTCCTGGAGCACCTGAAGCTCCCCCACTACGTCACGTTCCGCTCGATGGCCGAGCGCAAGCAAGCCATGCGGGCCGCCGCCGAGGCGGGCGAGGAACCGCCCGCGCGGATCGCCGGCCCCGCGGGAAAGGACTGCCGATGACGACGACCACGGCCCACACCTCCGGAGCCCCCGGAACCTCCGGGACCTCCACGACTTCCCCGACCTCCGCGATCGGCGCGCTGGTCGCCGAGGCCGAGGCCGGCGCCCCGCCCGCCGGGCTCCTCGACGAGAACGCCAAGCGCGAGATCCGCCGTGCCTGCCTCACCGCGGTCTGCGTCCCCGGCTACCAGGTGCCGTTCGGCTCCCGGGAGATGCCGGTGGCCCGCGGCTGGGGCTCGGGCGGCCTCCAGGTCACCCTCGCGGTGATCGGCGCCGACGACACCGTCAAGGTGATCGACCAGGGCGACGACGCCGGGGTGAACGCCACCAACCTGCGCCGCCTCATCGCCGGGACCACGGGCTCCGCCGAGTCGGCCGACACCCGGGAGGCCACCGTCGTACAGACCCGCCACCGCGTCCCCGAGGAGGCCCTGGGCGCCCAGCACATGCTCGTCTACCAGGTCCCGGTGCCGGAACCGCTCCGCGGGGTGCAGAAGTCGGTCGCGGAATGTGCCCGCATGCACGCCGAGGACGACTACTCGGCGATGTGGGTCAGCCTGTACGAGGACATCGTCCGCAACGGCATGATCACCGCGAGCACCGGCTATCCGGTGCTGGTCGGCGGCCGCTACGTCATGGCCACCAGCCCCATCCCGCGCTGGGACGTGCCCCGGCTGCACCAGGCCGAGCACCTCAACCTCTTCGGAGCGGGCCGCGAGAAGCGGATCTACGCGGTGCCCCCGCACACCGACGTCCGTCCGCTCACCTTCGACGACGTCCCCTTCGAGGTCGAGCACGCACCCGGCGCCCGCTGCCGGTTCTGCGGCAGCGACGACGTCTTCCTCGTGGACTCCGGGACGTCGGGCGACTTCGCGTGCAGCGACACCGAGTGGTGCGCGCGGGTGCAGGACGGCGACGCCGACACGGCGGCCCACCGGCGCCGGGCGCCCCTGGCCCTGCTGCCCGACCCGGCGGCACGGGCCCGGCACGCCACGCCCGGTCCGGCGGAGCTCCCCTCGGCGCCACGACCGGCCTCGGCCCCTGCCTCGGCCTCGGCCTCGGCCTCGGGCCTGGAGTGGGCGCTGCGCGTCGACGGCATCGGCAAGGTGCACGGCGCCGGCGGAGCGGCGGCCGTCCCCGGCACCGGACCGGAGCACGGCACCGCGATCAGCCCGGCCACCGGCGCGGTGGTCGCGGCCTGGGACATCTCCTTCGACGTGGCCCCGGGCGAGGCGCTCGGCGTGATCGGCGAGTCCGGCTCGGGCAAGTCGACCGTGCTGCGCTGCGTGGTCGGCGACGAGCCGGCCACGGCCGGCCGGGTCCACCTGGCCGGGGTCGAGGGCGGCGCGGTGGACGTGCTCGCCCTCCCCGCCGCCGTACGCCGGGCGCTGCGCATCGACACGATGGCCGTCGTCTACCAGGACCCGGCCGCCGGACTCGACCTGCGCGTCTCCGCGGGCGGCAACATCGCCGAGCGCCTCACGGCGGCGGGCTGGCGCGGCTACCACGCCATCCGGCGCCGGGCCGCCGAGCTCCTCGACCGGGTCGAGGTGCCGCTCGCCCGCATGGACGACCCGGTGCACACCTTCTCGGGCGGCATGCGACAGCGCGTCCAGATCGCCAAGGCGCTGGCCACCGAGCCTCCCGTGCTCCTCCTCGACGAGCCGACCACGGGCCTGGACGCCTCGGTCGCCGCCGGAGTCCTCGACCTGCTGCGCAGCCTGCTCGCCGAGCGCGACGTCGCCGCGGTCGTCGTCAGCCACGACTTCTCGGTCATCGAGGCACTGACCGACCGCACCCTCGTCATGCAGACGGGCCGGGTGGTCGAACGGGGCCTGACCGACCAGCTCTTCCACGACCCGCACCACCCCTACACCCAGCGGCTGGTCGCCGCGGCCCGGAGGTGAGCCCGATGCACAGCCCGGTGCACAGCCCGACGACTGAAGCCGTTGTCACCGAAGCCGTACTCACCGAACCCGTTCTCACCGAAGCCGTTCTCTCGGTGCGCGCGCTGCGCAAGTCCTTCACCCTGCACAGCATCGACGGCCGTACGGTCCCGTCGCTGCACGGCGTCGACCTGGACGTGCACGCCGGCGAACACGTGGCGCTCGCGGGCCCCAGCGGCGCCGGCAAGTCCTCCCTCCTGCGCTGCGTGTACCGCACGTACCTCCCGGACTCCGGCTCGGTACGGCTGCACACCGAGGCGGGCCCCGTCGAACTCACCGAGCTCCCCGACCGCGCGATGGCGCGGCTGCGCGGCCGGGAGTTCGGCTACGTCTCGCAGTTCCTGGCGGCCCCGCCGCGTACCGGCCCGCTGGAGGTGGTCGCCGCGGTGGCCCGGCGCCGCGGACTCGACCGGGGCGAGGCCCGGGAGGCGGCCGCGGCGGCGCTCCGGCGCCTGAAGCTGGACGAGACGTTGTGGGACGTCGACTGCGGTGTCCTGTCCGGCGGCGAACGCCAGCGGGTGAACCTGGCCGCCGGCACCGTACAGCCGCCCCGGCTGCTCCTGCTCGACGAGCCGGTGTCCGCCCTGGACCCGGCCAACCGCGAGGCCGCGCTCGAACTCGTCGACTCGCTGGTCGGGCAGGGCGTCGCCGTCCTCGCCGTCTTCCACGACATGGACGCCATCCGCCGCCTGGCCTCCCGCGTGGTGTTCGTCCGGGACGGCCGGATCACCCACCAGGGCACCCCTGCCGAGACACTGGAGGAAGCAGCATGAGTACGGGTACGGGTACGGGTACCGCTACTGGTCTTGCCGAACCGGTCGCCCAGGGCTGGACGCTGGGCGCGCCGCCCGCCGACTACGTGCTGGGCCACGTCCGGGCCGTCCTCGCGGACCGGGTCCTGGACGACGCACTGGTGGCGGTCAGGGACGGCCGTATCGCCGCCGTGGAGCCGCATCCGGCGGGTCTGGAGGCGGACGTGGACGGCCAGGGCCTGCTCTGCCTCCCCGGCCTGGTGGACGTCCACAGCGACGGCCTGGAGAAGGAACGACTCCCCCGCCCCGGCGCCGAACTCCCCCTCGAATTCGCCCTGTTGTCCTTCGAGGGCAAGCTGGGCGCGGCCGGTGTCACCACGGCGTTCCACGGCGCGGCGTACGAGCAGAGCCACGGCCGGGGCCTGTCCCGCAGCGTGGAGACGGCCGAGCAGATCTGCCGCGCGGTGGAGGCCCGCACGAACGGCATGGTGGACCACCGCATCCTGCACCGCCTCGACGTCCGCTGCCCCGAGGGACTGGCCGCCCTGCGCCGCCGCCTCGACGCGGTCGACGGCGTCGCCCTCGTCTCCCACGAGGACCACACGCCGGGCCAGGGCCAGTACGCCGATCGCCGCTACTACGAGCAGTATCTGATGGGCACGCGGGGCATGTCCGAGGACGAGGCCCGCGCCCATGTGGACAGCCTGATCGAGGAGCGGGACGGCCGGCTCGACATCCGCGAGGAGGCGCTCGCCGACCTGGGCGAGCGGGCGACGGCGGGCCGTGTCCGCCTCCTCGGCCACGACCCCGGCTCGGCGCAGGAGGTGGCGGCGCTGCGCGAACGCGGCGGCGCCGTCGCCGAGTTCCCCACCACCCTCGCCGCCGCCGAGGCGGCCCGCGACCTGGGCATGCCCACCGTCATGGGCGCCCCCAACGTGCTGCGCGGCAACTCCCACAACGGCAACGCGTCGGGCCGGGACCTGGTCGGCCGCGGCCTGGTCACCGCGCTCGCCTCGGACTACCTGCCCTCGGGCCTGCTGGCGGCGGCCCTGCTGCTCGCCGAGGAGGGCCTGGCCACCCTGCCCGCCGCGGTGGGCCTGGTGACCGCCGGACCGGCCGAGGTGGCGGGCCTGCCGGACCGCGGCAGCCTGGCCCCGGGGCAGCGCGCCGACCTGGTCCTGGCCGCACCGGGACGACCGTGGCCGGTGGTGGCCGCGGTACTCCGGGACCGTACGAACGGAATCGCGGGCGGAATCGCAACCGGCATCGCGGCCGGAATCGCGGGCGGACCGGAGGCCTCGACGTGACCGGAAAGATCACCTGGCCGGTCCCCGCACCCCAGTTGCCACCCGCCGTCCACCCGGCCCTCGCGCAGGCGACCGAGGCCGCCGTCGCCGCCTTCCGCACCGCCCGCGAACGCTACGACCGCGCCCAGCTCGCCGAGAAGGTCCAGATGGGCGCCGACGGAACCCCGACGATGCGGCTCGACATCCTCGTCGACACCGCCATCGCGGAGGTGGTGTCCGCGCACCGGATCAACCTGCTCAGCGAGGAGCTGGGGAGCATCGACAACGGCTCCGCGGTCACGTTGGTGACGGACCCGGTGGACGGTACGGCGAACGCCGCGGCCGGCGTCCCGCTCTCCGCCTTCGCCGGAGTCATCGCCGTGGACGGCGTACCGGTCGAGGCCCTGACCTGCTGGCTGGACACGGGCCGCTGCTGGCACACGGTGGCCGGGCAGCCGTCTCCCTACCGCACCAGCGGACGCGAGCACCTGGACGGCGCCGCCGTCAGCCTGCTCCGCCCCCAGCGGCACATCGCCGACGCCTGGTGGCGGGTGGCCGAGCGGGCGGCCCGGATCCGGATCCTGTCGACCAGCTGCCTGGAGGCGGCCCTGGTCGCCGAGGGCTCGACGGACGCGTTCGCCGACGCGGGCTCCGACACCCACCGGATCGTCGACCTGGCGGCGGCGATGCTGACGGTCCCGGCGGCGGGCGGCGCGGTCATCGACGTACACGGCCGCCCGCTGGAACTCGACCCCGACCTGAGCCGCCGCTGGTCGGGAGTCGTGGCGGCGACACCGCGACTGGCCGAGGAACTGGCGGAGGCCATCCGCGGCGACCGTCTTGATCTGGAGGAATCATGAACACGCTCACTTCCGACCGACTGGCCGAACTCGTCGACGGCCTCGCGGGCCTCCCGTACGGCGGCGAACCGGTGGACCAGCGCACCCACGCGCTCCAGGCCGCCCACCTGGCGATGGCGGCCGGCGCCGACGACGAACTGGTGGTCGCCGCCGCGCTGCACGACATCGGCAGGGCGCGGCCGGTACGGGCCGACCACCCGGGTCTGCCGCACGAGCTGGCGGGCGCGGAGTGGGCCCGCCGGCACCTGGGCGAACGCACGGCGTGGGTCATCGCCCAGCACGTCCCGGCCAAGCGCTACCTGGTGGCCACGGACCCCGCCTACCGCGCCCTGCTCAGCCCGGCGTCCATCGCCTCGCTGAAGGTGCAGGGCGGCCCGATGGACGAGGAGGAGGCCGCCGCGTTCGCCGCCCACCCGATGGCCGAGGACGCGGTGGCGCTGCGCCGCTGGGACGACGCGGCGAAGGACCCGGAGGGCCCGGTGCTGGAGCTGGCGGAGCTGCTGGCGGCGTACGAGAGGTGCGTCGCCGCTTCCTGACCGGCACAGGGCGCTTCAGGAAGCGGCGGCGGCGGCCGGCCGGATCGTCGCCCGGATGTGCTTCATCAACGGCTGGTCGCTCTGTTCGCTGTAGTCGCACAGGGCGATCAGCACGTTCATCTCGGGCATGTACCCGGCCGCACAGCCGCGCGGCAGATCGTACGGAACGGCGAGGTAGCCGTTCAGCTCACGTGTACTGCCGTCCTTGGCCGTGCTCTCGATGTCCACCGGATCGAACTCCGCGATGCCGCGCTCCCGCATGTCGGCCGCGTTCATGAAGACGAGGGTGCGGAGGTTCTTGATCCCCCGGTAGCGGTCGTTGTCGGAGTAGATCGTGGTGTTCCACTGGTCGTGGGACCGCATGGTGCCGAGCGCCAGGGTCCCCGGCGCGGGTACGACGTCGGGCAGCGGCGCCGAGGAGAACTCGGCGAGCCCGGAGGGCGTACGGAAGACCAGTTCCCGGGCGGGCTGCCGGATCCGGAACCCCAGCGGCAGCCGTACCCGCCGGTTGAAGTCCTCGAAACCGTCGAGAACCTGGGCCATGGTGTCGCGGATACGGTCGTAGTCCTCGACGTACCAGGCCCAGGGCGTGGTGCTGTCGGGAAGCGCCGCGCGGGCGATCCCGGCGATGACGGCGGGCTCGGACAACAGGTGCGCGGAAGCCGGCTTCTTCATCCCCACGGACAGATGCACCATGCTCATGGAGTCCTCGACGGAGGTGCTCTGGATGCCGCACCGCTGATGGTCCTTCTCGGTACGGCCGAGGCAGGGCAGGATCAGCGCCTGCCGGCCGTGGACGAGATGGCTGCGGTTGAGCTTGGTGCTCACCTGGACGGTGAGTTCGCAGTTGCGCAGGGCCTCGTAGGTGGCGCGGGTGTCGGGCGCGGCGAGGGCGAAGTTGCCGCCCATGCCGACGAACACCTTGACGTCGCCGCGGAGCATCGCGTGGACGGTGCCGACGGTGTCGAGCCCGTGCTCCCGGGGCGGATCGATCTCGCACACCGCGGCGAGCCGGTCCAGGAACTGGCTGGTCGGCCGATGATCGATGCCGCACGTCCGGTTGCCCTGCACGTTGCTGTGCCCCCGCACGGGCGAGGGCCCGGCCCCCTCCCGCCCGAGGTTGCCGCGCAGCAACAGCACGTTGACGATCTCCCGCACGGTGTCGACCCCGTGCTCATGCTGACTGACACCGAGACACCAGCTGATGATGCTGCGGTCGGCGTCCCCGTAGATCCGGGCCGCACGGAGAATGTCGGCGCGGCTGATCCCGGACTGCCGCTCGATCTCCTCCCAGGACGTGGCCTCGCACACCTTCCGGTAGTCCTCGAACCCGCTCGTGTACCGGTCGATGAACTCCTGGTCGAGTGCCTTGGGATCGGACGTGGCCTGGTCGAGGACGGCCTTGGAGATCCCCCGCATCAGCGCCATGTCACCCCCGACGCGCACCTGGAGGTTGAGGGTGCCGGTGCGGGTCGAGTGGCAGGCCGCCATGTCCACGAAGTCGTGCGGGATGATCGTCCGTCGCGAGGCCGCCTCGATCAGCGGGTTGACGTGCACGATCTGGGCACCGCGTTTGTAGGCGGTGGCGAGGGCGGTGAGCATCCGGGGCGCGTTCGACGCGGCGTTCACACCCATGATGAAGAGGGCGTCGGTGGCATCCCAGTCCTGAAGATCAACGGTCCCCTTCCCCGTCCCCAGCGAGGCGGTGAGGGCCCGCCCACTGGCCTCGTGACACATGTTGGAACAGTCCGGAAGGTTGTTGGTCCCCAGCTCACGGGCCATGAGCTGATACAGGAAGGTGGCCTCGTTGCCGAGCCGCCCGGAGGTGTAGAAGGAGGCCTGGTTCGGACCGTCCAGCTCCCGCAACGCCCGCCCGACCAGCGCGAACGCTTCACACCAGCTGATCGGCCGGTAATGGTCCGACTCGCCGTCGTACACCATCGGCTCGGTCAGCCGCCCCTGGTCCTCCAGCGCGAAGTCACTCCACTCGGCCAGCTCACCGACGGAGTGCGCGGCGAAGAACTCCCGCCCGACCCGCTTCCGGGTCATCTCCCAGGTGACGTGCTTGACCCCGTTCTCACAGAGATCGAGCCGCAGCCCCTTCGTGTCGTCGGGCCACGCACACCCGGGACAGTCGAAGCCCTCCCCCTCGTGGTTCATCTTCATGATCGCCCGCGGCCCCTCGACGAGCGCCCGCTCTTTCACCAGGAACTTGCTCACGCTCTTGGCGGCGCCCCAGCCGGCCGCGGGATGGTGATACGGGTGGAAGAACGGCTCGCCATCAGGCCTGGGCCCCACCTGCTCCTCGGCCCCCGGCTGTCCCGACTCTGCCGACCGCATCCGCTTCTGCTCGTCGTGGGAGGTACTCACGGCTCTCACCCTTTGCCGGCGCGGGGTACACACCGCCGGGGCAGCGGCGTCTTTCCCATGCTAGGCAGGGTGATCCGGGCAGGCGAGGTGAGGCGAGCCGGGAGAGGCACACGACAGGCGCGGATCACTCTGTGTGAATACAGGGCCACGCCTGCCGTGAAACGGAGGAGCCACGGCGGGAGGTCGACGTCGTGGTCGGCGTTCGTGTAGCGGTACGAGTCGACGCGAGTCGCGATGACCGTGTTCCGCCAGGAAACGGCCTTCTGGATGCAGAGGGTGGTGTACTGGGGTATCCGGATCTGCTCCGCGAGGGCCTGCTGGATCGCGCCGCGTCCCGTGATGACACCGGGCAGGGGGACGTTCTGATAGGTGGCGTCCTCCGCGAAGAAGGCGGCCGGCTCTGCTGCGTCCAGGTTCGGCCACGCGGCACAGTACCGCTGGACGAGGACGGTTCCCGGGCCCGGTTCCAGCGCGCCGCCGGCCTCCGGGAACGACGGCGCCGCCGAGGCGGCCCCCGGCCGTGGAAGAGGCTCCGCCCGAAGGGGAGCCTCTCCTGGCTATTTGCTCTCCTGGCTATTTGACCGACCCCGCCATCACGCCCTGCACGAAGTGCCGCTGGAAGGCGAAGAACACCACCACGGGCACCACCAGGGACAGGAACGCACCCGGCGCCAGCACGTCGATGTTGCTGCCGAACTGCCGGATCTGGGACTGGAGTTCGACGGTCAGCGGCTGGGCGGAGCTGTCCGCGAACAGCAGGGCCACCAGCATGTCGTTCCAGACCCACAGGAACTGGAAGATGGCGAGGCTGGCGATGGCCGGCCGCCCCACCGGCAGCACCAGCCGGGTGAAGATCCGCCACTCGCTGCCGCCGTCCATCCGGGCGGCCTCCAGCATCTCCTTGGGCATCTCGGCGAAGTAGTTCCGCAGCAGGAACACCGCGAACGGCAGTCCGTACGCCACGTGGAACAGCACCACGCCGGGAATCGTGCCGAACAGGCCCAGTTGCCCGAAGAGTTTGGCGACGGGCAGCAGGCCGATCTGCACCGGTACCACCAACAGGGCGACCACCAGCAGGAACACGGGTTCGCGGCCTGGGAAGTCCAGCCAGGCGAAGGCGTATCCGGCCAGCGCGGCCACCACGACCACCAGGGTGGTCGCCGGCACCGAGATCAGCACGGTGTTCCAGAAGGCCTGGGTCATGCCCGAGTTCTTCAGCAGGGCCGAGTAGTTGTCGAAGGACAGCTGCCCGGGGCTGGTGAACGCCGTCCACCAGCCGCTGCTCGCCGAGTCCTGCGAGGACCGCAGCGAGGACAGCAGCAGCCCGGCAAGGGGGGTGAGCCAGACCAGCCCGACCACCACGAGGAAGGCCTGCACCACGGCGTTGCCCAGGCCGCGCCTGATCGCGTTCATCGCTGACTCCTCCGGAAGCGCCGGACGTTGAAGGCCATGGCCGGGATCACCAGGACAAGGAGCAGCACGCCGAGCGCGCTGCCGAGCCCCTGGTTGTTGCCGCCGCCGAAGGACACCAGCCACATCTGGGTCGCGAGGACGGTCGCGTCCTCCTGCACCGGCCCGGGCGCGATGATGTACACGAGGTCGAAGACCTTCATCACGTTGATGACGAGGGTCACGAACACCACGGTGAGCACCGGCGCCAGCAGCGGCACGGTGATGCGCCGGAAGATCTGCCACTCGTTCGCGCCGTCCATCCGGGCGGCCTCAAGGGCGTCCCGGGGCAGAGCGGCCAGCCCCGCGCCGATGAGCACCATCGCGAACCCGGTCCAGATCCACAGGTAGGCCCCGATGATGGCGGGCGTGACGAGGGCGGGTCCGAGCCAGGAGACACCCTGGTAGGGCTGCGCGAAGTTCGAGGCCGGCAGCTCCACCCCGTAGGAACCGGCCGCCAGTCCCGTGAAGCGGAAGGAACCGTCGGCGGCGGTGGTGGTGCTCGCGACCGCCTTGCCGTCGTCGGCGCGCACCGCCTGGACCTTCATCCGCGGCAGGCCGCTCTCCTTACGGTCCACCACACCGGGGCTGCCTCCGCCGCCCGGGGTGAAGTCCAGGTAGACCACCCCGCTCAGTTCGTCGGCCGCGGCCTGCCGCTGGGCCGCCGCGTAGGCGGGCTGTGCACCGCCCGGGAGGTCCTTCGGCGCGACGCCCACCAGCCCGAGCGACACCGTGTCGCCCGGCCCGAGGTTCGCGGCGGTGCGGTACGAGCCGTCCTTCTCCGCCGTGAGGTCCTGGCCGGTGCGGGCGCGGGCGGTCGGGTACTCGGCGGTGCCCTTGAACGCGTTGTGCACGGTGACCACGGCCGCGTTGAGCACGCCCTTGTGCGGGTCCTCGTCGTAGGCGAGCCGGAAGATGATGCCGGCGGCCAGGAAGGACACCGCCATCGGCAGGAACAGCAGCAGCTTGAACGCGGTCGCCCAGCGCACCTTCTCCACCAGCACGGCGAGGATCAGGCCGAGCCCGGTGAGCAGGGTCGGGGCCACCAGCACCCAGATCACGGTGTTGCGGATGGCCTTGAGCGTCGCCGGGTCGCGGAACATCTCCGTGTAGTTGTCGCCGCCGACGAACCGGGTGCCGGACGCGTCGAAGAAGCTGCGGCCGATCGAGAACAGCACGGGGTAGACGACCAGCGCGCCCAGCAGGAGCAGCGCCGGGAAGACGAAGAGCAGGGCGATGATCCGGCCACGGCGCCGGGTCCGCCGGGCGCGTTCGGCCTGCCCGGTGACGGGTGGTCCGGTCTGTGGAACCACAGTCGCGGTCACGGCCGTCAGCCCTTGTACGCCTTGGCCGCGGCGGTCTCCAGCTGCCCGGCGGTCGCCTTCGGGTCGGACGGGTCGGCGAGGAAGTCCTGCAGGATCTTCCACTCGCCGGCGCCCTTGGTGCCGCCGAAGGCCGCGGGTGCCTGGTCGGACATGTCGAAGCGGACCGAGTCACCGCCGCCCACCAGGGACTTGGCGATCTCCCGGGTGACGTCGTCGCTGTAGGAGGACAGGTCCAGGTTCTTGTTGGCGGACAGGAAGCCGCCCTCCTTCGCCCAGACGGCCGCGGCCTCCGGCGTGGCCAGGTACTCCAGGAGCTTCATGCCGGCCGTGGCGTTCTTGCCCGCCTTCAGCACGACCGCCGCGTCGCCGCCGCTGACCACGGGCGCCGTGCCGCCGTCGACGGCCGGGAACGGGAAGAACGTGGCGTCCGTGCCGATCGTCTTGCCGAACTGGTCGTGCGCGACGCCGGCGACGAAGTCGCCCTCGTAGACCATGGCGGCTTCCGGCTTGGGCCCGAAGACCTTCTCCACGGAGCCCGGGAAGTCGGTGTTGAGGGCCTCCTTCTGGCCGCCCGCGATCAGCTGCTTGTCCTTGAAGAGGGTGCCGAGCGTGCCCAGTGCCTTGACCACGGACGCGTCGGTCCACGGGAGCTTGTGGGCGGCGAGGGCGTCGTACTTCTCGGGTCCGGCCTGGGAGAGGTAGATGTTCTCGAACCAGTCGGTGAGGGTCCAGCCGTCCTCGCCGCCTATGGAGAAGGCGGCGAGTCCCGAGTCGGAGACGGTGTGCCCGTCCTTCAGCAGGTCGGCCCAGGTGGTGGGCGGCTTGACCCCGGCCTGGTCGAGGGCGTCGGGGCTGTACCAGACGGTGGACTTGTCGGCGGCCTTGAAGTAGAGGCCGTAGAGGGTGCCGCCGACACTGCCGTAGTTCTTCCAGACCGGCGCGAAGTTGCTGTCCACGGACTGCTGGGTGGTCTGGGAGAGCGGCTTCAGCCAGCCGCTCTTGGCGAACTGCTGGAGCACGCCGACCTGCGGGACCATGACGACGTCGGGGGCGTTGCCGCCCTCGATCTTGCTGCCGATGACGGTGGAGACGTTGTCGCCGGTGGACACGAACTGGGTCTTGGCGCCGGTCTTCGCGCTGAACGCGTCGAGGACCTTCTGGAAGCTCTTCAGTTCGTCCCCGGACCAGACGCCGGCCACGGTGACGGTCTGGCCGCTGAGCGACTTGCCGCCGCCGCCGGCCGAGACCGGTCCGCTGCTGCCTCCGCAGGCGGTGGCACCGAGCGCGAGGAGGAGGGCGGTGCAGCCGGTGAGCAGGGTGGTACGTCGTCGCATCATCGTTGATGTCCCTTCGGGAGAGCACGAGTTGAGCGGGGGGTCAGAGGGGGTTCAAGCGGGGGGTTCAGAGGGGGTTCAAAGGGGGGTTCAGAGGTCGTTGATCCACCAGGCGGCGGTGGAGCCGGGCAGTACTCCGGCCGGGCAGGGGCCGCTGGCGAGCAGGGGGGTGCCGGAGACGGGTGCGGGGGTGGGTGCCGTACCGAAGTTGACGGCGCAGACCAGGCCGTCACCGCGTACCGGGCCGCCGTCGCGGACGAAGCCGAGTACGCCGGGCGGGGTGTCCAGCCACTCCAGCGGGCCGTCGCCCAACTGGGGCAGCCGGGACCTGAGTTGGAGTCCGTCGCGGTACAGGTGCCAGAAGGAGCGGGTGTCGGCGAGGGCACGGTCGGTGGCGTACTCGGCGAAGTAGTCGGGCTGCGGCAGCCAGGGCCGGGCTCCTTCGGCGCCGGAGGTGAAGCCGAACGGGGAGGCCTGCCCGGACCACGGGAGCGGGACGCGGCAGCCGTCGCGGATCCGGGCCCGGCTGCCGGTGCGCCGGAAGATCGGGTCGGTGAGCACGTCGTCGGGCAGGTCGACGACCTCGGGCAGGCCCAGTTCCTCGCCCTGGTAGATGTAGGCGGCGCCGGGCAGGGCCAGCATCAGCAGGGCTGCGGCGCGGGCCCGGGCGGCGCCGAGTCCGCTGCCCTCGGGGGTGGGTTCGCCGTAGCGGGTGACCGTGCGGACCTGGTCGTGGTTGTTGAGGACCCAGGTGACGGTGGAGCCGGTGCCGGCGATGTCCTGCATGGCCTCGCCGATGACCTTGCGGAAGGCGTCGGCGTTCCACGGCGCACCCAGCAGGTCGAAGAAGAAGGCCTGGTGGAGTTCGTCAGGGCGGACGTACAGCGCGTGGTCGCGGGCGGTGGGCACCGACACCTCGCCGACGAGGAGGCGTTCGCGGCCGTCGCGTGCCGTGTACTCCTCGCACATCGCGCGCCAGTGCCGCCAGACGTCGTGCACCTCGGGCTGGTTCCAGGCGAGGGGGTTGACCGAGTCGCGGGTGCGGGCGTCGGCCTCGGGGTCCGGGGAGTCGGGCAGCTCGGGGTCCTTGAAGAGACCGGCGGCGACGTCGATGCGGAAGCCGTCGACACCCCGGTCGAGCCAGAAGCGGAGCACCTTGTCGAACTCGGCGGCGACCTCGGGGGTGCGCCAGTTCCAGTCGGGCTGCTCGGGCGCGAACATGTGCAGGTACCACTGCCCGGGCCGGCCGTCCGCCTCGGTCACCCGGGTCCAGGCCGGGCCGCCGAACATGGAGTGCCAGTTGTTGGGCGGTTCGGAGCCGTCGGGGCCCCGGCCGTCGGCGAAGTGGAAGCGGCCGCGCTCCCGGCTGCCGGGTGCGGCGGCGAGGGCCTGCCGGAACCACGGGTGCTCGTCGGAGCAGTGGTTGGGGACGATGTCCAGCAGCACCTTCATGCCGAGCCGCCGGGCGGCCGCCGTCAGCAGGTCGAACTCGGCGAGGTCGCCGAAGAGCGGGTCCACGTCGCAGTAGCCGGCCACGTCGTAGCCGTGGTCGTGCTGCGGCGAGGGATAGAAGGGGCTCAGCCAGATCCCGTCGACACCGAGCTTCTTCAGGTACGGCAGCCCGGCCCGGACGCCGGCCAGATCGCCGATGCCGTCACCGGTGCTGTCCAGGAAGCTGCGGACGTACACCTGGTAGATCACTGCGTCACGCCACCAAGGGTGCCGGTTCAACACGTTGTTCAACCCGTTGACCTGTCTCTGCGAAGGGCAGCAGTTATGCATGCATGTTAAGTAGACGTGTCGAGAGGGTGTCAACGAGTAGGGCAGAAGCTACTGTCGAGTTGGGAAGCTATGTCATGAAATATTGACCACTGAAGGGCACAGAAGAGACCGTCGCGTTACCTAACAAGTAACTATCGGCCTATCGGTTGGAGAGGGCGGCCAGTTCCCGTGCCAGCCGGCGCACCGCCGCCGCGGGCGTCTCGTGCCCGGTCATCGCGTCGTGCACGACGGCCTGCACCACCAGGCTGACCTGGTCGTAACGCGGGCTCTTGGGGCGCGGCCGGGCCGCCTGCACGCTGGCGCGCAGGGTCGGCAGATAGGGGAACTCCCGGATCAGCGCGGGGTCGTCGTACAGTGCGGCGCGCACCGGCGGCAGCGCGCCGCGGGTGAGGACCTGGCGCTGCACGGGCGCGCTGGTGAGGTACGCGATCAGCCGCGCCGCCGAGTCGGGGTGCCGGGCATGCGTGTTGACGGCCAGGTTGGAGCCGCCGAGGACGCTGGTCCCCGGCCCGTCGGGCCCGGGCAGCGGTACGGCGCCGACCTTGCCGGCGACCACCGAGCCCTTGGCCGAGGCGCCGACGTACGCGTACGGCCAGTTGCGGAGAAAGAGCAGGTGACCGTCCTGAAAGGCCTGCTTGGACTCCTCCTCCGTGTAGGTCAGCGCGGCCTTGGGGATCCAGCCCTCCCGCACCCCGCGGGTGAGGAACCCGATGCCCTCGCGCGCCGCCGCGGAGTCGACGGTGACCTTGGCGCCCTCGTCCCCGAGGATGGTGCCGCCGGCCGAGTAGACGGCCTCGGCGGCGTTCACGGTGAGCCCCTCGTAGGGCAGGAACTGGCCCGCGTAGCCGCCGAGTCCGTACTTCGGCGCGATGGTCTTCGCGTCGTGCTCCAGTTCGGCCCAGGTGCGCGGCGGGCGCACGCCCTCCTTGGCGAGGATGTCCGCGCGGTACAGGAGCAGACCGGCGTTGGTGACGTACGGGACCGCGTACAGCCGTCCGTCGTAGGTCGCCGTGTCGACGACCCGCGGCAGGAAGGTGTCCAGCGGGAAGCGGTCGCGGGGCAGCGGCCGGATCCAGCCCGCCGCGGCGAACTCCGAGGTCCAGGCGACGTCGATGTTGAGGACGTCGAACCGGCTGCGGTCACCGCCGCGCAGGTCGGTGACCATCTGCGCGTGGGCCTCGTCGGCGGAGTCGGGGAGTTCGACGAGGGTGACCCGCTCGCCGGGGTGGGTGCGGTTCCAGCCCTCCAGGAGCGGGCCGAGGTAGCCCGTGAGGTCCCCGGCGGTGGCCACGGTCAGCGGGCCGCGCCCTCCGCCGGCCCCCTGTCCGGAGTGCGCGCCGGAGGCGACGTATCCGGTCATGACCACGACGAGAGCCAGGAGACCCCTACCCGCGGCACGCAACCACCGCATAGGTTCCTCCCTGTGCACCGCGACCGCACGGGGCACCTTCACCCCGAGTCGGAGGCCATGTATACCTGTTAGGTATGGGCGATACTAGGGTGCGGAGCACAATCGGTAGACAGGAGGACTGCACACGTGCGCCTGCCCCTCCTGGCACTCCTCGCGCGCGGTCCGGCCCACGGCTACGAGCTGAAGCAGGACCTTGAGCAACTGCTGGGCTCCGCGTACCCTCAGCCGAACATCGGCCAGGTCTACGTGACCCTGGGCCGCCTGGAGAAGCAGGGGCTGATCGAGGGCGAGGACGTCGAGCAGTCCAGCCGTCCCAACAAGAAGGTCTACCACCTCACCGAGGCCGGGCAGGACGAACTCCGCGCCTGGTTCGAGAAACCCGAGGACGAGCCCCGGGTGCGGGACGAGTTCTTCATGAAGCTGGCGCTCGCTCCGCAGACCGGACTCGCCGACCAGATCGCCCTGATCAACCGGCAGCGGCGGCAGTACCTGACCACCATGCGCAGCCTGTCGAAGCTGGCCGCCGCCGAGAACCGCGACAACCGGATCGCCCACCTGCTGATCGAGGGCGCGATGCTGCACCTGCAGGCCGACCTGGACTGGCTGGAACGGTGCCAGGAAGAACTGGAGGAGCTGGAATGAGCGAGACTCCCGCTCCTGCGCCGCGCGCCGGGGGTGCGGCCACTCCCATGCCGCGCGCCGAAGGCCCGGCCACTCCTGTGCTGCGCGCCGAGGGCCTGGTCAAGACGCATCACGGCGAGGGCGCCCCGGCCCGGGCCGTACGCGGGGTGAACCTCGCCCTGCGGCCGGGCGAGTTCGTCGCGGTCACCGGTCCGTCCGGGGCCGGCAAGTCGACGCTGCTGCATCTGCTGGGCGGACTGCAGCGGCCGGACGCCGGCAGCGTCTGGCTGGACGGCACCCGCGCGGACGACTGGAGCGAGGCCCGCTGGGCCGTCGAGCGCCGGAAGCGGATCGGGATCGTCTTCCAGTTCTTCAACCTGGTGTCGAACCTGTCGGTCGCCGACAACGTGGAGCTGCCCGCACTGCTCGCCGGTGTCCCCCCGAAGCAGGCGCGCGCCAAACGCATCGAACTCCTCGCCGAACTGGGCCTCGACGGCAAGGACCGCAGCCTGCCCGGCGAACTGTCCGGCGGCGAACAGCAGCGAGTCGCGCTCGCCCGCGCCCTGATCAACCATCCCCCGCTCCTCCTCGCCGACGAACCCGCGGGCAGCCTGGACAGCAAGGGCACCCGCGAGGTGATGCGACTCCTTTCCCGCTTCCACGGCCGCGGCCAGACGATCCTCCTCGTCACCCACGACGCCCGGCTGGCCAGCGCCGCGGACCGGGTGATCAGCTTCTTCGACGGCCGGATAGCCGACGACGCGGAACTGGACGGCACGCCCACCCGCGGCACCGGGATATCCGGCGTGCTGGAACTGACGGACTGACGGACCGACATGCGGACGTACGACGTCCCCCGAAGGGGCTGAGCCGTATGCGGGCGACCTTGCGCTGGGCACACTCCGATCTGCGCACGCACCGCGGCGAGGCACTGTTCCTGGTGCTGGCCACGGTCGGAATCGTCCTGTCGCTTCTCCTCGCAACAGCCCTGTTCGGCTACGCCACCAACCCCTGGCAGCGCGTCTTCGAGCAGACCCGCGGCGCCCACGTATGGCTGCACACCGCCCGGTCCGCACAGCTGTCGAAGCTCACCGGGCTGGACGGCGTCGAGTCCGAGGCCGGCCCGTACGCCACCGAGACCACCACCCTCACTTCCCACGGCACCCGAGCCGCCGTGGAACTCCGCGCCACTCCCCAGCACCTCGCGATCGCCCGCCCGCTCCTCCTCTCCGGCCACTGGCTCGACCCGGCGAGCCCCGACGGCGTGGTCCTGGAGAGCCATCTGGCCCGCGCCCTGCTCGCCGAACCCGGCGACACGCTCACCCTGCCCGGCACCGCCCGCACGGTGACCGTGCTCGGCATCGCCGACAGCGCCGAGCCGCGCTACGACCCGGACGAGCAGCCAGGCCTGGTCTGGGCCCCTCCCTCAGTCGTCCACACCCCGAACGGCCAGGTCATCGGCCTGCGCCTGACCAACCCCGACGACACGGACTACGCCGTGCAGCGCGCGGTGACCGTCCTGGGCGCCGGCGTGATCGGCGAGGTCGCCACCTGGCAGCAGTCGCGCGCCGAGGCACAGGGCGACAACCGGCTGCTCGGCCAGGTGCTGGGCCTGTTCGGCCTGGGCGCGCTGATAGCCGCGGGCCTGGCCGTACACGGCGCGATCACCACCCGCATCCGCGGCCACCTCCGGGACATCTCCATCCTGAAAGCCATCGGCTTCACCCCGGACCAGGTGGTCCGCGTCTTCCTCCTCCAGCACATCGCGTACGCGCTCCTCGGCGCCGTGACCGCGGCCGCCCTGACCCGGTCCCTGGGCAGCAGGCTCCCCGGCCGCCTCGGCGACGCGATCGCCCTGTGGCAGAGCCTGCCCGGCCACGCGGTGACGCTCGTGACGATCCCCGCCGGCGCGGTGCTGTTCATAGCCGCGACGACGGGCCTGGCAGCCTGGCGCGCGGGCCGCGTCCCACCAGTCCCGACACCGCTCCCGTCGGTCCGGGGCGGCGCCGCCACCCCGCAGGTGGGCGGGCAGCTCTCGGCCCCCGCCCGGCGCGCCCTGGGCCTGCGGGTACCTCCCGCACTGGTCCTGGGCTGGCACACCGCCTTCGCCCGCCGGACACGCGCACTCACCACCGTGGCCCGGCTGGCACTCCCCCTCCTCCTCATCGTCGTGGCGATGAGCGCGTGGACCACCCTCAGCCGCTTCCACAGCGAACCCGGCCGGATCGGCCTCCCGGCCGCCCTCACCGTCCACGCGGACGCGGGCCTAGACGACCACGCCACCCGCGCCCTGCTGGCCCGCGACCCCCAGGTCGCCGCCGCCTACCCGGGCGTAGAGGTGGCCGCACTGGTCCCCGGGCAGACGGCCACGATCGCCCTACGCGGCTTCGGCACCCACCAGGCCCCCTACCCGTACGCGCTCGCCGAGGGCCGTCCCGCCCGCGGCGCCGACGAGGCGGTGGCCGGCCAGGGCCTGCTCGACCTGCTGGACGTGCGCGTCGGCGACTGGGTACGGATGACCGTCAGCAACCAGCCGCAGATCCTGCACATCGTGGGCCGCAGCATCGAGACGGAGAACGCCGGCCGGGTCATCTCCACGTCCCTGGACACCCTGCGCGAGAACGACCCCACCCTCACCGCCACCCTCTACCAGGTCCAACTGCGCCCCGGCACCGACCCCCACCAGGCCGCCCGCCGCCTGACCACTACCGGCCACGGCCACCTGGACGTGCACACCGTGACCAACCCGGCGGACGGCCTCTCCCCCCTACGCGGAGTGGCGGCCGGCGTGATCGCCGTCCTCGCCCTGATCGGCCTGGTCGAACTCCTCACCGCCATCGGCGGCACGGTACGCGAGGGCGAACGCGACCTCCTCGCCCTCAAGGCCATCGGCCTCTCCCCCCGCCAGATCACCGCAGTCACCGTCACGGCCACCGGCTGCACAGCGCTGGCAGCGACCCTGGCGGGCACGGCCCTCGGCACCCCCCTCGCCCACTGGCTGATCAACACCCAGGGCAGATCGAGCGGCATCGGCGCGGGTATCGCACAGAGCCCGCCGTTCCTCCTCCTGCTCCTGTTCGGCACGGCGGCGGTCCTGGGCGCGGCGGCCCTGTCCGCCCTCCCGGCAACCCGCGCGGCCCGCCGCCGCCTGGCGGACACGCTGAGCGCGGTGGCCTGAGCGGCACTCTGCCGTTACGGCTTCCGCGCGTTACGGCTTCCGCGCGTTACGGCTTCCGCGCGTTACGGCTTCCGCGCAAGCCCACCATGCTCGGCAACGACCGCCGGGGTGCCCGAACCGGGCTCCGGCCGCCACTCCGTCACCGACACGACACCGGGCTCGACAAACTCCAGACCGTCGAAGAACGCGGTGATCTCGTCGATGCTACGCAGGTTGTACGGAACGGCGCCGCTGCTGTTGTAGGCGTCCTGGGCCTGCTCGAAGACGGGGTCGATACCGCGCGATCCGTCGTTGATGGAGAGGTAACTGCCCGACGGCAGGGCTTCCATCAGCGTGGCGACAATGGAACGGGCCTGGTCATCGTCGGCGACGTGGCCCAGGATGTTGCTGAGGATGAGCGCGGTGGGACGACCGAGGTCCAGCGTCCTGGCGGCGACCTCCAGAATGCGCGCCGGGTCCGTCACGTCGGCGTCGATGTACGCGGTCGCCCCCTCCTTGCTGGAGTAGAGGAGGGTGCGGGCGTGCGCGAGCACCATCGGATCGTTGTCGACGTACACGATCCGCGCCTCGGGAGCGAGCCCCTGGGCGACCTCGTGGGTGTTCTGCGCGGTCGGAAGCCCGGTACCGACGTCCAGGAACTGCCGGATACCCGCCTCGGACACGAGATACGCGATGTTCCGACGCAGAAAGGCCCGACTGGAGCGGGCGATGGTGACGATCCCGGGAAACACCTCGGTGTACGCATCACCGGCCGCCTGGTCGACGGCGTAGTTGTCCTTGCCGCCGAGCCAGTAGTTCCAGATCCGGGCGGAGTGCGGCACCGTCGTGTCGATCTTCTGCTGGTCGGCCGGGTCGGGCGTCATCGCGGGGTCGCTCATGGGTCGTGTACGTCCTTCGGCCGGGGCGGGATCATTCGCGGCACATCCTACGAGCGAACTCCCGTTTCTCGCTTGCTAGTTCATGTCTTCCTTCCGGCTGGTTGGGACAGCGACGCGCGGTCCTTGATCGACCGGGGTTCAGCTCGCTTCGCGGCCACGCCTCTGCTCGGGGCGGGCGGGCGCAATGATGGTGGGAGCCTGTCCGGGAGGCAGGAGGCTGTCCGCTCCGAGTACTTGGCAGCGCGCCAGTCCGTGCCGGGACCACAGTGCGGCCGTCCACGCACAGAGCAGCGCGTCGATGAGATCTTCCCGATGCTTGTAGTCAGCCGCCTTGTGGGGTGAGGGCTCGGAGAGCAGCCGACGGGAGGCCGGGTGGGAGGAGAGCAGGAGGGGCGGATCGGTGGTGGCCAGGCCCGCCATGTGCGCGATCAGCCTGTCGCACTCCGCCGCCCGTACCGCTCGCCACTTCGCCGTCGGAACTCGTGCCGGCCGACGCTTGTACGTAGGGCGTTCCTGGTCGTAGCCCAGTTCGGCGGCTCCGACCAAGGTCGTGTACGGATAGCACTCGGAGAAGACCAGACCGCCGGTCGGCGGTCCGCTCCTGCCATCGTCGTAGGTCCAGCCCGACTCCTGCAGCCATTCCCGTAGCAGCACTCCGGCCTGTCGAGGAGAGCTCTGGTTGGTGCTGTTCGCGCTCACCTTCCAACGGCCGTATCGTTGGCCGACCTCCCGCTCACACGTCCGCTGGCCAACCGGGTTGTCGACGACCAGCGGCGCGTCGACGAATGCCAGGGTCGATCCGTCGACAGCTGTCCTGGCCAGCCATGCCATCGTCTCTTCGAGTCCGCGGGTCCAGCCGCATTCGATCACGACGCCGTACCTGTCGATGGCAGCTACGCCTGTTTCGTTGGGCTTGGTACGGGCTCCGCTCTGCGCCCAGGCGAGGTCGATGCCGACGAACCGTTCAATGCCCATGCATCCGTGGTACCACGGAACCGGCCACAGGCATGACGTGCTCTTCTTCTTCCTTGCCGAGGCGCAGGTTGGACCGCCGCCTACAACGGCAAGCGACCGCATGGTCGCACGGTCCCCGACTTCGGCATCTCCTCAACCGAACGGCGCCCTCCCCATCAACAGGTGTCATCGACGAACCGGGAAGGACCATAAGTGCGGGAATGAATGTGGCCCTTCCCGGTCGCCGATACATGATCGACCGTGAGGCACCCGGCCCCGATAGGGCCGAACGGCCCTTCTTCACGCCGCTGAGCGGACCGGCCGGAAGCAGCCCCTCGCCGGCCCCCGATCGCTTTACGAACCCATGACGAGCCCAAAAGGTTCCACGGAACCCTCGCATCCGTATGTCTGTGTGTGCGGGATCCGAAGAACCGGATCAGGAGACACGGTGCTCGTTTCACGGAAGGCGGCGGGAACTCTCTTTGTAGGTGGTGCCCTCAGCATCACCCTCGGCTCCCTCCTCTACCCCGCCATGCTCGGAGTCCAGAAGGTCAGCAGCGCACCCGAGCGGGTCGTCGCCACCCCGGCGACCGGACCGCTGACGGAAGCCGACCGGGATTTCGTGGTCGAAGTGCGCTCGGCAGGACTGTGGGAGTACCCCGTAGGCCAGAAGGCGGTGAAGAAGGGGACGACGAAGGCGGTCAGGAACGCCGGGAAGCATCTGGTCGACGGTGATGCCTCGTTGGACGCCGCCTGCCGCAATGTCGCCAATCAGTTGGGCATTACGCTGCCCAACCTGCCGTCGCCACAACAGCAGAGCTTCGAGTCCCGGCTGAACGGGGAAAGCGGCAAGCAGTTCGCCACGGACATGGCCACCACCGTGCGCGCGACCAATGGCCAGTTCCTCACCACGATCGCGAGCGTCCGCACCACCACGAGGAACTCGCTGGTCCGCGCGCTGGCCGACCAGGCCAACGACACCGTCCTGGACCACATCGCGGTCGTGGAGAAGACCGGCCTGGTCGACTTCGCCCAGGCCCTCGCCCAGGAAACAACCTCGCCCAACCTTCCCGCCCAGGACCTGACCCCGCCGCCCGCAGTCGCGGGCCAGCCGCAGGTCGTCCTCACTCCCCCGGCGAACAGCACGGCCTCACCGAGTCCGACGGTGGGGTGAGGACCTGGGCCGAGTCCCCGACGCCGACCAAGCCGCCGTTGTGCTCGGCCCCGGCCTCCCGCCGCCCCCGGCGGCACGCTGCTGACGAGCGCCTTTCCGGGAGCTCAGGTCCACCGCACCTACCGGAGAGGCTCGTCAGGCCTGACCGGACGCCCGACCGGCGATCGATGGACAGGCAATGGAAAGGGAGGGGAGTGCACTTGTGCAGCTACCTTCACGGCTCAGTGCGACACCATCGCGCCCTGCAGCGGTCCGGACGGGGACTTCGTCGCCATCGGGGTCGAACGATCCCCTCGATGCGCTCGAAGACGGGTACGCAACTGTCTGTTCCTCCCCACACGGAAGGACACGTTGCTTCGGGCGCCGCTCTGTCGCTGTGGTCGCGGGACGGGGCGGAACCCGTCGTCCCGCCAGACGAGCCGCGCGACGCGGCCCGCCTTGCGGTCGGCAGCCGTCAGATCTTTCGCCTAGGACTGCTGCCGGGGTGGAGCCTGCCGGTTTCGTCGAGGTCGTTGAGTACCGCGGGCAATCCGACGCGCAGCATCTTGCGCCGGACGTGGCCGAGGATCTGAGCCATGAAAAACCCGCTGGTTCCTGCGAAGCCCGTGTGGTCGTAGGTGAAGCGCGTTCCTGCGGCATGGGGCTCGATCAGATAGGTGACCTGGGTGGTTTCGCCGCCGCCGTGGTCGGTCCACGAATAGCGCAGCAGTCGCGGCTCGTCCACCTCCAGCACGACACAGTCGACGATGCCGCTCCAGCCCGGCTTCGGCTTCGCGACGAACTGGAATTCAGTGCCGACGGTGGTGGCGAATCCTTCCGGTCGCGCCCCGGCGCCGGTCGCGGTCCACAGGGGGATGAGCGCCGGGTCGGTTACGGCGCGCCAGACCTTCCCGGGAGAGTGCGGGTAGTCGCGGACGATGCGGATGGCGCTCACGGGGCTCCCAGAGTGGTGCGGACGTCTCGCCGGAGAATTATTTTATAGCGACTGAAAAAATATAGTAGCAGTAAGAATCTCGCAGCTGGATTACGCTGTCCCACGTGAGCACGGTGGAATGGACGGGATGGCGCAGACAGGCCGGGGAGCCCGAGGCCGAGGGGTTGCGGGAGCGGAAGAAGCGGCTGATGCGGCAGCGCCTGTCGGACACCGCGACCGAGATGTTCCTGGAACGCGGTTTCGACGGCGTTCGCGTGGCGGAGATCGCCGGGGCATGCGGGGTCTCGGAGAAGACAGTTTTCAACTACTTCCCCACCAAGGAATCGCTCGTCCTGGACCTCGGCGAGAACACGATGGCCGCCCTGCGTACCGACCTGGCCCTCCCCGGCCGCTCTCCGGTCGACGCGGTGCTGGGGATCCTGTCCGGCGAACTGCGCGGCCTGGTGTCCTGGATCGCCGCGCAGGACGACCCGGTCCAGGCCGCCGCCATGATCAGGCGCTTCCGCGAGCTGACCCGGTCCACGCCCTCACTGCGGGCCTATCACCGCGACATGAACGACCGGCTCATCGGTGTTGCGGCCGAGGTGCTGGCCGGGCGCACCGGGATGAGCCCGGAAGATCCCGAGCCGCAGATCGCGGCAACGGCCCTGCTCGGGCTGTGGCCCATCCAGTTCCGGAGCCTGGGCAAGCACCTGGCGGGTGTTCGCACCTCTGAGCAGGCGGAGCGGGTGCATGAAGCGGTGACCGCCGACGTCCGCCGTGCGGCCAGGCTCATCGAGACCGGCCTCGTCCCAGACTCTGGGAGAACCGCCGATCCTGATCAAGCCGGCGGCCTGATCGCCGAGTTTGAATCGGTCACCGATCCGCGCGGAGACAGCTAGGGGCGCTACCGGCTCTCCTCACTACTGGCCCTGGTGGCCTGCCACCAGGCGGTGCCCGCCTAGCCCGCCGGTCTGTTTCATCGTGCCAGGTGGAGTGGGGTGGGGGCACGTCGAGGAGACGCGCCCCCGGCCGCACCGGGTCACCAGGTGTGAGCCACGTCCGCCACGAGTTGGTTGACCGTCTGGAAGACCCGGAACGGCAGCCGGGCGCGGACGCCCAGGCCCGCCTGGGTGTAGCCCTCGGAGCCGCCGGTGACCTTGAACTCCCGGAAGGTCCAGTAACCCTGTGACGTCGACGGACGGCACCCCGGGCCGGAAGACGAGGAAATGGGTGTCGCGGACGAGTACCTGGCCGACCTCCGGACGCGGGATGGGGACCTGTTCATGGCCGGACGCCAAGCCTGCCCGCGGGTCAGGGGCAAGGCTTGGGTCGTACGCCGGGAGGGAGTCAACGCGACGTTCCGAACCGCGCAAACGCGCCGAGCGACCACTCGCAGGGCTACGTGAAGACAGACACCGCACAGTTCAGGGGTCCCGAATCAGCCCTGGCCGGGGACACGGGCCACATCGCCTGCTGCGGACCGGCAGGGACGGCCACACCCGTTCCCCCACGGCATCTGTGAGATCGGATGGTGTCCTTCCGAGGGGTGTGGCGGCAATCACCGCATGGGCCTCGGCCCCGGACCGTGAGCACCTGACGGTGTGGGTGGCGTTGCTCGTTGAAGCGACGATCGAGGCACCAGCCATATCCCCGCACCAACCGCTCCGCCTGATTTCGTCCAGGCTCTCGTCAGCCACGTAGCAAGTAACCGGATCCCACCTGAGCACACACAGGTGGTTCGGTGTCGCCCTCGTACGCCAGATGGAGCTCATGCCGTGCACGGGTGGCCAGAACGTAATAGGCCATGCGCAGGGCGGCGGAGGTGGGATCGGCAGCCGCGTCCGTATGCGTATCGGGGATGACGACTGTGTCGAACCCAAGCCCTTTGGCACTCGCTCGGTGGACGAGTACGATTCCGGGTCGTCCGAGGTCCAGCGTGCGGTAGCGCGCCTGTCCCGCCCGGGCCCGAGATGTGTACAGCTGCGGCTTGAGCCTCGGTGCCCGGCGTTCCAGACTTCCGAGCAGTGAGAACTGGGTGTGGGTCGAGTTCACGATCACGCCGATAGTCTGCTGGGGATGTCTCTCCGCCAGAAGGATCAACAGGTCGGCAGCGCCGCGGTCCGGCAGGTGGTGCAGCCGTGGCGGCGGCCCTTCGCGTGCGGGGAGTACAGGTACCCCGGCCCCGGTGTGGAAATGAGCGGCGAATGCCGCGATCTGGCGGGTGTTGCGATGGTTCCCGTCGAGTTCGCGACGCGTGCACCTGCCCAGTCGCTCAGCGATCTCGGCGAGAGTGGAGTTGGTGTCGGTCAGGCGCTGGCACTCGTCGGCGTACACCGTCACACGTGCCTTGAGCAGTCGACAGAGAAGGTAGAACTCGGGCGGCAGGTCCTGGCCTTCGTCCACCACGAGGGTGGGACCGGATACATGTCCGGCCTCCGCGGCACGGTCGTAACACGCCTCCCAGTCGTACCAGCCGTCGTCGGTGCGGGAGACTTTCCCGTCGCACCAGTCGGCGAGCCAGGCATGTGCGGTCGACACACGTACGCCTCGGTCGGCCGGGCCGAGTGCATGAACGACCGCGGCCAGGGACTGCCGCAGGAGGTTGGATCGGGTCAGCAAGGTCACCGGCGCCCCTGTGAGAGCGAGCATGACGGCTCGTTGGGCGGCCAGGAGGCTCTTACCGCTGCCGGGCGGCCCGCTGACGAGATGGTTGCCGTCGAAGGGGAGATCATCGAGGGAGCCACGCTGTTCCGGTGACAGCCCGAGATAGGTGACTGTCACGACTGCTCCAGAGCGTTGGCCGCGGCAGCACGGGCAGCGGTGACGATCGTCTCCAGATAGCCGGGCACGTGTTCGCCGCCCACGACCAGGGCGCGGTCGAGCAACGCGTTGCCGGCCTCGCAGCTGGTCTCCGGAAGAAGGGCGCAGGCGTGGCAGGCCGCGCGGTTGAGATTGCCGAAGCCCTGGCCGGTGTGTTCTGCACAGAGGGGGTCGGCCGAGCACCAGGCCGCGGCCTCTGCCATCCGCAGCAGGGTCTCCGCGAGACGCGAAGGTTCGCCCTGCCGGACGAGGCCCCCAAGGGTGCCTTCCGCGTCACCCGCGGCGGTGTACACGAGGATGCCGTACTGGTCCTGCTCGGACCGTGCATAGATCCGTTCACGCAGACTGGCCGTGGTGTATCCCGATTCGAAGGAGAGCTGGCGGATCAACAGATGCGCCAAGGTGTGCAGGAGGACGAACCGGGGCGCGAGTTCAGGACCGGTCAGCGCTTCCAGACGGTCCTTCTGAAAGGAGCGGCCGAGATCCCCATTCATGCCCGCGACTCGCTGACGTACCCTCCGATCGGTTTCCCAGCTCGCCAGCTCGGATCTGTCGAGCGTGAGGAAGATACCTTCACCGAAGACCTCCACCGCCGGCAGCCATCTCAACCGCCGCGCGGTGTCCGCGGGGACGGCCACGGCGTCAGGTGAGACACGGGTGAAACCCGATAGGGCGCGTACCTCGCGCAGCCGGTCGACGAGGACGATCCGGCCGAGACCGCGCCGCAGTCCGACCCACGGTTCCTGCGTCTCGCTCTCAAGACCGAGGGTGGTCTCACGCAGCGCGAAATCGCGGGTCGCCGGCGGGGTGGGCGCGGTGAAAGCTGCCCATTCCTCGCGGCTCAGGTCGGGCCGGGCCGGAGCGGACGCCGTGTCACCGAACTCCGCGGGAGCCTGGCCCGTCTCCTCACGCAAAAGCGCGTCCAGGAGGTCCTCGTCGGCTCCGGTGTCCTCCATGATCACTTCTCGGTACATCGCTGCGCGTGGCTTCCCCGCGTCGCGGCACAGTGGCACCCACAGATCATGTTGGCGTACCCGTTCGGCGACCACGTCGTCATCATGAGCGCGAACGTCCGTCTCGGGTATGTCGAGTGCCGAGTGCGTCACCGGGTAGTACAGGTTTCCCGCCGTTCGCTGCACCACCTGCACCGGCTTGACGCACTCCGTGGCTTCGCTCGCCCGCTGCCAGGGGTTGCGTCCTGAGCAACGCATGCCATGCGTCCCGAGGATGTCGAGCAGATCGCGTGTGGCGCCGCAGTCCTTCGCGGAGCAGCTGACGGAGAGCGCTTCGAGGCCGGAGGCGCGCTCGGAGACGAGGAAGCGGAGCTTCTCGCGTTCGCCGCATTGACGTCGCTCACCTGCCTCACGCCGCGAATGGGCCCAGAACCACCAGTCGATGTCGCCGAGATGCCCGGCTGCGCAGATCTGCACGAACCTCATGGGTGCGAGCGTCCGGCCCGGCGAGCAGGAGGTGCAGCGTGGTGGCTGTCCGGGCTTCTCATCCGCGATGCGCCAGCGCTTCATGCGCCGGCAGGCGCCGCAGAACAGCCAGGAGGGAAAACGGATGTACGGCACACCGGGCGCGTCCGGAGTGTCGTACCGGTCGTTGGCCGTCGCAGGAGCGGCGTAGAAGCCCGTCACCCCGAGCCGGGACGCCAGCCGCGCAGACACCACCTTCTGTCGGCCCTTGCCCGGCCAGTCGCCGATGCCGGTGGCGACGAACGACTCTCCCTGGATGTCGAACACGGCCCCGACCCCGAAGGGCACCACCGTCTGCGACTGGCGTACCCGAAGCTTGCGGCTCACAGGTCGGCTCCCTTCACCATCACCTGGCATTCTCGGTCGACGTTGCGCATGGAGTTCGGTGTCTCCCACAGTCCGTAGCGCTGCTCGAAGCTCTTGATGAGGTTGGACTGCCCCTTGCCCTGGCTGCGGTAGTACAGCTCCCTACCGTCCTTGCGGGCCTCGCGTGCCGCGTCCTCCCAGCAGGCGATGAGGTCTGCCAGCTCCTTCCTCACTGCGTCGCCGGCTGACGGCTCGCACGTCTGGGCACGGGTCGCCAACTCCTCGGCCACCGCCTCTACTTCGCCGAGTCGGTCGATCACCTGTCCCGCCTGGTTCTCCGCGGCGAGCCCGAGCCGGTGCCGTACGAGGATGACGAGCGCGGCATGCAGGGCACGGGCACGGGAGGGCACGGACCAGGGGGTGACGCTTGTCGGTTCGACATGCCGGTAGAGGGAACGGTGATACACATCGAAGGTCTCGTAGTGGGAACGGTCCCGTGGACGGGTCGCGTTGAAGAAGGTGACGACGAGGCCCGGTACGGAGTGCCGACCGACGCGGCTGGTGGCCTGGATGTATTCAGCGGTCGTCTTGGGCTGTCCCTGCATGAGCATGAGTGCCAGTCGCTTCACGTCGACGCCGACGGACAGCATGTTGGTGCAGGGCAGGAAGGAGACCGACTCCTTCTCGTCCCACCGCTTCTCCAGCCGGTCGAGCAGGACAGGCTGCTCCGCACGAGGCAGGTTGCTGGTCAGCTCCTGCACCTGATGGTCCGCCAGGCTCCTGGTTCCTGCCCCGGACTCCAGCCCAGCGAGCTGGGCGGGGATGTCGTCGGCGGCGGCGGTGACGGTACGGCCGAGCTCACGCAGACTGTGGTGGTAGGCCACGAGCGTCCAGTAGGCGTCGCGGTGTTCCTCCGGAAGCTCCCAGGCACCTTGGAGCATGGAGGCGGCGGTGGCCACGGCGGCGCGCCCCGCCGTGTGTCCCTGGGCCATGACGCCCAGGTAGCGGCGGCCGGGCCGGGTGGTGTCGGGTTCCGCGAAGTAGGAGTGGCGGGCGTCGAGCCCTGCGGGAGGAAAGAGCTGGACCCCGGCGCCGTACAGAGCCCGGACCTGTTCGCCGGAGCGGCGAATGGTCGCCGTGGACGCCACGACCTTGGGCCCGATGCCGTCGGGTGTGGTGCACAAGCCGAGGATCGCCGCCTCGTACAGGCCGACGGTGGTGCCCAGGGGACCGGTGAGCAGATGCAGTTCGTCCTGGATGACGAGCGAGGGCGGCCGGTTTCCGCTGCCTGCGCCGAAGAGTCGTCCCGCGCGGGGTTCCCAGGCCAGGCGGGCGAACTTGTCCACCGTGCCGAGGACGAAGGTGGGTGGCCGGTCGTAGAGCTGCTCGTCCACGACGGCGACGGGCAATTCATCGTGGAAGGCGCACTCGTCACGTGGGCAGAAGAAGGCGAAGGCGTCCGCGGCGGCGCGTACGCCGTAGTCGCCGATGTCCGGCGACTTGTGGGCGGGCAGGATCCTGGTGCCGCACCAGGGACAGCGATCGAGGATGAAGACATCGTCCGGCCGGGCGGCGGCACGTACGTCGTCGAAGGCCGCGCGGGCCTTCTCGTAGGTGTTCGGGGTGGTGGTCTCGCCCACCCACAATCCGATCGAGAAGGGCTCCTGCCCGTACGTGACCGGATCGGCTCGACGCAGGGTCTCCAGGGCGCAGACGGTGGTGGCCGCCCGCTGGAACTGCTGGGTCGTCAGCAGACTGAGGGTGTAGCGGCTCAGGACTGCCGTACCGCCACCGGCGGGTTCGCGCCGGCGCAGCACCATCTCGAAGGCGGCGAGCAGCAGATACGCCTCCGTCTTACCGCCACCGGTCGGAAACCAGATCAGGTCCGTGGTGGCACGGTCGGCGTGCCGGGGATCGGCCACCCCGTCCAGAGCAAGCAGGAAGAACGCCAGCTGGAAGGGGCGCCAGGCCGCAGCTGGATCCGGTTCCGGGTCAAGGGGCACGGCAGCGCCACGCGGTCGGCGGGCACCCGCCAGGTCGGGAGATGAGTGGCGCATCTGAAGAGCCATGGCACGGTTGGCGGCGCGGAAGGCGTGCAGTAGTTCAGGGCGGCTCGGGTCGCAGAGGGTGCGTACACCGGATTCGATCCGGGTGACGGTGTCACGGATACGACGGAGGATGCGGTCCGCGGCGTCACGGCCCCAGCCCGGAACCTCCTGGTTCAGCTGACCCACGTACCAAGCACGGTAGTCGGCGACGAACTCCGTCAGCTCCTCGCGTAGTTGGTCGACGGTGATTTGCGGATCCGCGAGGTGCAGCACGTCGAGTGCGGGAGTTCCGCTCAGGCCGGCGGCTCGGACGCCGCTCGCCTCGGCCTCCGGCATGACGGCCGCGCTGAGAGCGGTCACCTGACGGGCCTCGTCGTAGTGCTCGGCCACCGCGCATCCGTGGCCGACGGCATGTGTCCGCACGTGCTCGTACTGCAGGCGCAGTTCCTGTTCCTCCAGATCGCGGCTGGCCAGTCGGACGCTCGGGTACTGGCGGATGCCGCCGTCCACGGGCCGTGCCTCCAGGCCCACCTGGAAGAGCATCCGATCCCATTGGCCGGCCTTGCCGAGCGTCTGTTCATGGTGGGCGGTGTTGACCAGGGCGACCGTGACCAGGTGCCCGGTGCCGAACGCCCGTCGCCGGAGGCGGATTTCTGCGCGACCGTCAAGGACGGGAACATGATCGCGGTCCGGACCGACTGTGTGGGTCTCGGCGGGGAGCGGGACGCGTTCCCAACGTCGGCCTCGTTCGCCCGTGGCGGCGTGGGTCCGATAGCGAGCGCCGGTACAGGTGATCTCGACGATGGTGGCGTCGGTGTAGAAGCTGAAGCCGAGCGAGGAGGGCAGCCAGGCGTTGGACTCGGGGACGGGATCGCTCGCAGGGGCGGTGTCCTCGGCTGCGCCTTCCGTACCGGCGCCCTCCAGCTCTTCCGCAGCCAGGTTCAACTGCCTCTGCAGATCAGCCTCTTGGGGATACAACGTCCCCATGAGGTATTGCCGGTCCGGCGGGGCGTCGAGGGTCTCGTACTCTCCCTGGGCGGGACCGACGAGCTGTCGGTGCAGGTAGGCCGTGAGTTCATGTCTGGGATCCATCGGGTTCCTCAACGGGTGCGCGGGGAGTTGAGCGGTGTGCGGATCACGGCTGGCGCCGTTGGTTCCTGAGCCAGGACGGGCCGTTCGCGACTCCGCGCTCCACGGCGAGCTGGTCCTGAAGTTCGGTGATACGGGCCCACGCGTCGTGCTCGGTCTGCGCGATTCGCTGGGCAGCATGCTGCTCCGCGTCACGTGCCTCCTGACGGGCCGCGCGAACATCCTGGTCCTGCTGGGCGAGTCTGGACTCGGACTGCCGCAGTCGGGCTTCGAGGGTGGCGATACGCGCTTCCGCGTCCTCACGACAGCGTCGCAGCGCCTGGTCCGCCTCATCGGCTCGCCGCCGGTGAAGGTCGTTGTCCGCGGCGGCCGCCCGAGCAGTCTCCTCGGCCTGTTCAGCTCGGCGTGTCACCGCCTGATACGCCTCATGGTGGACGGCTTCCAGGCGTGCGATGCGTTCCTCCGTCTGAGCTCGGGCACACTGCTCACGGCGTAGCAGGGTCCGGTCCATCCGAAGCAGCAGCGTCTCTTCCAGGGCGGCGAGTTCGGTCGCGGTGTCCGCACGGGCCGCGGCGATCCGCGCGGCGGCGGCCTGACGCTCCGCGTCGAGCTGCCGCTGATGTTCCTCGCGCAGCTGCTCGACGTACGCCTCGTGCGCAAGCCGGGCTTCGACCAAGCGCACCTGGGTGGTGGTGCCTTCGCGGTCCACGTCAGTGCGCTTCGTCTCCACAGCGTGCTCCGTGTCCTCGGCCCGGCCTTGCTTCCGGGGTGTGTCGGCAATGAACTCCCGCAGTGCGTCGCGTACGGCGAGCCGCGATTCTGCGTGGACCAAGGGCTTGACGGCCAGGTAGGCCCGAGGCGTGCTGCCGACGAGCGCCTCGGCGGGCTGTTCGAAGAAGTCCTCGGGCCTGTGGCCGGACTCGACCAGCGCGTCAAAGACGCGCCGCAATACCTCCAGTGACGCGACGACCGCACGGTCGGCTGTCTCCGTCCCCTGAACGGCACACATCACGGTGTCAGCCGCGGGCTGACCGAGGAGCACAGTGAGTTGCAGATGTCCTACGGCCGTCAGCGCGTACTCCGCGAGCCGAGCCACGCTGTCAAGCGGGGCCTGGGCCATTCGCCGGGCTTCTTCCCAGTCAGTGGTGTACGACTCTGCCGCACTGACCTCCGCCTCGGAACCCGGCACCGAAACGCCGAGCGGCGGCGAGGGCTCCGCTTCTGCTGCGGGAGCGGCATCCGGCTCCGACTCGGCAGCCGCCGGATACACCACAGGAGCAGGGGCAGGCGTCGACGGCGCGGGCAGAGGCACACTCCCCGCGTCCATGGCAGACACTGATTCCGTCAGGGGGCCAGCACCAGCCGCAACCTCCTGCTTCTCCGTCTGCTCGACCGCGCCCGCAGATGCTCGCACCCGGACCTGCTTCCGAATCCTGGCAGCGCCACCGCCGGCAGTCCGGTCGTACCCCTCGTCCGCCTTCTCGCTCTGTTGCACTCCGCCGGCGCCAAGAAGTCCTGCCATCCGCAGCCTCGCCTTGAGTGCCGGACGGAGTTTGACCTCGATCTGTCTGATGCGCTCCCGGGTCACGCCGAACTCGCGGCCCAGTTCGTCGAGCGTCGACGGTTCGTCCCCGTCCAGTCCCAGACGTCGTACGAGAACTCGGTGATCGCGTCCGGAGAACGTGCCCACGACGGCCATGACCTGCTCCGCGGCCAGCGCGTTCAGAACCATGTGTTCCACCGATGGCAGTGCTCGTCTCCACCCCACGAAGTCGCCGAGGGTCACCCCGTCGCCGACGACACGGTCGAGGGAGTCGGTGCGCCGACTCAGGCGTCGGGCCTCCTCGGCCTTAGCCAGGCTGATGTCGCACAGCACCGCCACGTCGGCGATGCTCGCCGGCTTCCCCTGCCCGTTCAGGGTCCGCTCCGCCTTCGCCACCCGACGGATCTGCTCGTGCATATGGACGGGGATCCGGATGACGGCACCCTCGTCGGCGACAGCCCGCGTGATCGCCTGCCGTACCCACCACGTGGCGTACGTCGAGAACTTGTACCCCTTGGCCGGATCGAACTTCCGGGCCGCCGTCAGCAGGCCCAGCACACCGTGTTGGAACAGGTCGTCGCACTCCAGCCCCTGATCGAGGTAGCCGCGCGCGATCGAGTGCGCGAGCCGCTGGTTATGGAGAACCAGACAGTTCCGAGCGCGGATTCTGAGATCGTCAGGGGGCAGACCGCTCAGTTCGGCCTTCTCCGGTTCGCACGCAATGCGGCTCGGGCCGCCCCGCACAAGTACTCCGAGTCCCACCTCGGCCTCCGCGCTGAGGAGACGGTCTTCGGGTCGCCCGCGAAAGCGGTCCTCCTCCAGCACGGCCAGAGCGACGGCCACGGCGGCAGCGACATCCCCCGCTTCCGGTACGACCGCCGGCGGCCCCACGAACTCCGGCGGCGCAGGATCCTCCGCGGGTTCAGGCTCTTCCGGCTGCTCGTCCGACGCGGCAGTGTCCTCCCGCAGATGAGCCCCGGTGCGCAGTGCCGCCGTTTCCGCAGCATTGAGACCGGCCAGCCGAGCCACGCCGTCCACGGCCCGCGTCGTCACGTACCCGTCGGCATCGGCGTAGCGCGCCAGCAAAGCCTTCACTGCACGAACACGAGGAAACACATTTTCTTCACGGATCCGTGCAACCTTTTCCATATCTGCGCTGTCCGCGTCTATATGCACGCGCACCACTTGTACGGGCAGCCCCAATCGCGCCAGCTCGTCCCGCAGTCGCTCCCGCTCGGCGTCGCCGAGCTTCAGCGTGCGCACGCTCTCCGCGAAGACCTGTTCCGGTACGACCCCGTTCACCGCCGCACGCCGGAGCCGCGCCAGCAGCTCGACCAAGGCGGCCTTCACGCCAGACGCACCCACCCCACCGACGGACTGAGCTCCCACACCGCCCCCCAGGCTCATTTCACTTGAGACGGTAGATGTGGCGCGTTGACAATGTCAACAGGTACGCAGGTGCCGGCAAAAGGAGCCAATCGTGTACAGTGACGCGGGCCACACTCTCCGCTCTGACACGATGGAGCGTGCGGCAGCAGGTCAGGGGGCGCGCTCCGTTATGGAGTGCGGAAGAGGAAGAGGGAACGGCAGTGAGCCACGAGCTGGTCGACGGCAGATTCCGGATCGGGCACGTCATCGGCAGAGGCAACATGGGTGAGGTCCACCGGGCCGAGGACCTGCAGGCGGCCGAGGGATCACCTGAACGAGCAGTCGCCGTCAAGACCATCCTGCGCCGCCGCACCGGCATCCAGATCGACACCGGCGGCGATCCCAAGGCGGTTCAGCGCTTCGACCGCGAGGTGCGCATCATGCGCCGGCTGCGCCACCGGAACCTCACGCAGCTGATTGCGGGGGGCATCGCCGCGGACAACGGCGGTCTCCCGTACCTCGCCATGGAACTCCTGGACGGGGAGACGCTGCGCGACCTGATCGAGGAGGAGCCCCAGCTCCCCCTCGCCTGGGCTGCCGCGATCGGCGCGCAGATCGCCGACGGTCTCGCCGCGGCCCACATGGCGGGCGTCGTGCACCGCGACCTGAAGCCCGCCAACGTCATGCTCACCCAGGGCGGTACGGTCAAGGTTCTCGACTTCGGCATGGGCCGCATCGTTGACGACCCGGACGAAGCCAGGCTCACCAGCACCGGCGTCAGCGTCGGTACCGCCCGCTACATGGCTCCGGAGCAGTTCAAGGCCAAGCAGGTGACGCAGGCCGCCGATCTCTACGCACTGGGCTGTGTGCTGTACGAGATGCTCGTCGGGGTTCCGCCGTTCACCAGCGAGTCCCCGTACGAACTCGCGAGCAAGCACACCGGCGAGGACCCGACCCCCGTCGCCGCGATCCGCAGTGAGATCCCCGTCGAGCTCGCCCGCCTCGTCCACCGTCTGCTGGCCAAGGACCCTGCGGACCGCCCGGCGGACGCCGTGGCGGTCCGTGACGCACTGATGCCGCTCGCTCTCTCCGATGAGGACGCCTCAGCACTGCCGCACTGGGGAGCCATGGACCCGACCCTGCCCCTGCGCGCCTCCGCGTCCGCCCACGCGCCCGAGCTCCCGGTACCCGCTCCGAAGCCCTCGCCGGTCATCGCTTCCGGCGCCGGCATGGACGTCTTCGGCGTCCACGAGAAGCTCATCGAGGACTACCACTCCTTCACCAAGGGCGGCACCGTCATCCGCGACGAGCGCATTGGCGCGTTCGTCGAAGACGACCTGGAGAACAAGTCCCAGTGGCCGAACCCCTGGCTGTCGCTCAACCCTTTCTTCCAGAGCGGCGGCACGGTGGCGCAGCTGGCCGGCCAGAAGGTGCTCCACGACGAGTGCGCCCGTATCTTCCAGGCGAAGAAGACCGAGGGTGGGACCACCCCCGACGGACGTCCGCTGACGCTCCACCAGCACCAGCGCGAGGCTCTCGACGCCGCCGCGTCCGGTGCGTCGTACGTGCTGACGACCGGCACGGGCTCCGGCAAGTCCCTCGCCTATATCGTCCCCATCGTCAACAAGGTGCTTCACGAGCGGGACGCCGAAGGTCCGGACGCTCGCAAGCGGGTGCGGGCGATCATCGTGTATCCGATGAACGCGCTCGCCAACAGCCAGCTCAAGGAGCTGGAGAAGTATCTGCGCGACGGGTACGGCGAGGGCCGCGAGCCGGTCACCTTCGCCCGTTACACGGGTCAGGAGGACGACGAGAAGCGTAAGGAGATCCGCGACAACCCTCCGGACATCCTGCTGACCAACTACGTGATGCTGGAACTGATGCTGACCCGTCCCGCCGACCGGGCGAGTCTCATCGGCATGGCGCGGGGCCTGGAGTTCCTGGTCTTCGACGAGCTCCACACCTACCGCGGACGTCAGGGCGCCGACGTGGCTCTGCTGATCCGCCGGGTCCGCGAGGCCTGCCAGGCGCCGGACCTGCAGTGCATCGGCACGTCCGCCACCATGTCGACCGAGGGCACGCTGGCGGGCCAGAAGAAAGCCGTCGCCGACCTGGCGAGCACCTTGTTCGGTACGCAGGTCCGGCCCGAGCACGTCATCGGCGAGACCCTCGTCCGCGCCACCGACGACGCGCCCGGCACCGTACCCGCCGAGCGCCTCAACTCCCCCGCGGCTCCGCGCGCGTACGACGATCTGGTCCGCGACCCGCTGGCCCGTTGGATCGAGACCCGATTCGGTCTGGCCACGGACGAGGCGACGGGGCGGCTCGTCCGCCAGAAGCCCGCCCGGATCGAGGATGCGGCGGCGGAGCTGCACAAACAGTCCGGGGTCGACGAAGAGCAGTGTGCCAAGGCGATCCGCGCCACCCTGGAGGCTGGTTCACAGGCCCGCCACCCGGTGACCGAGAGGCCGCTGTTCGCGTTCCGGCTGCACCAGTTCCTCTCCAAGGGCGACACCGTGTACGTCACCCTGGAGGACAAGCTCTCCCGCTACCTCACCCGTTCCTACCAGCTCGAAAAGCCGGACAAGAGCGGCAAGGTGCTGATGCCGCTCGCGTTCTGCCGGGAGTGCGGCCAGGAGTATCTGACGGTGTGGCGGACTGAGAAGGACAGGGAAGTCCGATACGAGGCACGCCGGGACACCTCCGCGACCGGCGGACGGCAGGGCGACGGCTATCTGTACGTCGACCACGAGCGGGAGTGGCCGGCCGCCCTCCAGTACGCGGTGGACGACCGCCGGCTGCCCGAGTCCTGGCTGGAGTTGGACGAGAAGGGCCAGGAGGTCGTGAAGAAGTCGTACCGCGACCGGGTGCCCCGGGCCGTCACCGTCGACCCGTTCGGCTACGAGGGGCGCGGTGATCTGAAGGCCGCGTTCATCCCGTCCCCGTTTCTGTTCTGTCTGCACTGCGGGGTCGCCTACGAGCAGACGCGCGGCCGGGACTTCGCGAAGCTGGCGACGCTCGACCAGGAGGGCCGTTCCTCCGCGACCTCGCTGATCTCGGCATCGGTCGTACGGTCGCTGAAGTCGGTGCCCGAGGAGGCCTTGGACAAGGAGGCGCGCAAGCTCCTCACGTTCGTCGACAACCGCCAGGACGCCTCCCTCCAGGCGGGCCACTTCAACGACTTCGTGCAGATCACGCAGTTGCGAGGGGCGTTGTACCGGGCGGCTCTGGATTCGGGCGACGACGGCCTGCACCACGAGGAGCTCGCGTCGACGGTGACGAACGCACTCGCCATCGACCCAGCGGACTACACCGGCGAGGCGGATCTGCCCCCATCACTCGCCCGCAATGCCGCCCGGACGCTCCGCGACGTGATCGCCTTCCGGCTCTATCTGGATCTGGAGCGCGGCTGGCGCATCACGATGCCGAATCTGGAGCAGACCGGCCTGCTGGAGATCGACTACGAGGACCTGGAGTGGGTGGCGGCCAAGCAGGACCGGTGGGCCACCACCCATGCGGTGCTGCGTGACGCCGACCCGGCGCTGCGGGCCGAGATCATGAAGGCGCTGCTCAACGAGATGCGCCGGTCGCTGGCCATCGACGTCTCGTACTTCCGCGACGACGTCTTCGACTCGCTGCAGCGGGCGAGCGAGGAGCGGCTCGTGGACCCGTGGTTGCTGTCGGCCGCGGACAAGCCGCGGGTCGGCACCGCCTATCCGCACCCGTCCCGCCCGGGTATGGACCGCTCGGGGCTGTTCCTGTCGGCGCGTGGCAAGTTCGGCAAGTATTTGGGGCGCTCGGACCGCTCTTTCAAGGATCTCGACCAGACCGACCTCCAGCTGGTGATCGAGGAGTTGCTGAAGGTCCTGGCGAAGGCCGGTCTGGTGAAGGAGGTGGAGGTCGCCCCGCAGCGCGCGGGCCGCTTCCGCAGGCCCACCACGCCGGCCGCGACGGGCTACCGGGTGGCCGCGCAGTCGCTCGTGTGGCGCGCGGGCAGGGGCGAGACGGGGACGCACGACCCGCTGACGCGCACCTACCAGAGTGGCGACGGCCCGCGCGTGAACACGTTCTTCCGCGACCTGTACAAGGACGCGGCAGGTGCGCTGTCCGGACTGTTCGCCCGCGAGCACACCGCCCAGGTCTCTCCCGAGGACCGTCAGGAGCGTGAAGAGGCCTTCCGCAAGGCGGAGTTGAAGCTGCTGTACTGCTCCCCGACGATGGAGTTGGGTGTCGACATCTCCTCCCTCAACGCGGTCATGATGCGCAATGTGCCGCCGACGCCGGCCAACTACGCGCAGCGCTCGGGCCGGGCCGGCCGTAGCGGCCAGCCCGCGCTGGTCACCACGTACTGCGCGACCGGCAACAGCCACGACCAGTACTACTTCCGCCGCTCGGAGCGCATGGTGGCGGGAGCGGTGGCCCCGCCCCGCCTGGACCTGGCCAACGAGGACCTGGTCCTCTCCCACCTCCAGGGCATCTGGATAGCCGAGACGGGTCTCAAGCTGGGCCGAGCCATGTCCGACGTACTCGCCGTGCCAGCTCCGGACAGCGGCGCGCACCTGACACCGGAACTGGAACTCCTCCCCGACGTCCTGGCGGCCTCCCTCGACGAGAGCGCCCGCCGCCGCACCATCGACGCCTCACTGCGGGTGTTCGGGCCCCTGCTGCCCAAGTTCGCCGACACCACCTGGTGGCACGACGACTGGATCCAGGACAAGGTCCACTCGGTGCAGGAGCGCTTCGACCGTGCCTTCGACCGGTGGCGCAGGCTGTTCAGCGCCGCGCTCAAGGACTACTACACCCAGAGTGAGCGCCGTATCGACTACGGCCTCACGGACGGGGACCGCAAGCGGGCCAACACCCGCCAGCGGGAGGCCTGGACGCAGCTGAACCTGCTGATGAACGAGAGCGTCGACAACAAGTCCGTGCTCTCCGACTTCAACCCCTACCGCTATCTGGCCTCCGAGGGCTTCCTGCCCGGCTACAGTTTCCCGCGCCTGCCGCTCGCCGCGTACATCCCAACGATCGGCCGCCGCCGCGGTGACGGCGACTACCTCCAGCGGCCTCGCTTCCTTGCGATCCGCGAGTTCGGCCCGGGTGCGCTGATCTACCACGAGGGTGCCCGCTACCAGGTGACGCGCATCCAGCTGCCGCCGGACTCCTCGGGCGAGCTGACCACCGGCGAGGCCCGCCGTTGCGCGCACTGCGGCTATCACCATCCTCCGGAGGACCGCGAGGACCGCTGCGGCTTCTGCAACGAGCCGCTGGGTTCGGCCACCTACGGCCTGCTGCACCTGCACACCGTGTACACCACCCGCCGCGAGCGGATCTCCTCCGACGAGGAGGAGCGGCGCCGCGCCGGCTTCAAGCTGGAGACGTCGTACCGCTTCCACAAGCGCGATGCCGCCGACAAGGGCCGTCTGGAGGCCTCGGTCACCGACTCCTCCGGAAGCCGGATCGCCCAGCTCGCGTACGGCGACTCCGCGACGATCCGGATCACCAACACCGGCCGGGTACGCGCCAAGAGCGACGAACCGGCGGGCTACTGGCTGGACCTGGCGGACGGCCGCTGGATGAACGACAAGGACGCCTCCGAAGCGTCCGGCGACTCCAGCGAACTGCCGGTGATCGACGCGGACGGCAACGAGCGGCGACGCAAGAAGCGGGTCATCCCGTACGTGGAGGACCGCCGCAACATCCTCGTCCTCACCCTCGACGAACCGTTGCCGGAGCCGGTCGCGCTGACCCTGATGTACGCGCTGGAGCGGGGCATCGAGGCGGCGTTCGAGCTGGAGGACGCCGAGCTGTCCAGCGAGCTGCTGCCGCCGGACGACGGACCGCGTGGCCGCATCCTGTTCACGGAAGCGGCCGAGGGCGGTGCGGGCGTGCTGCGCCGCCTCCAGGCGGAGGACGACGCCCTGGCGAAGGCGGCCGGGCGAGCCCTGGAGATCTGCCACTTCGGCACGCACGGCGAGGACGAGGGCGGCGAGAAGCACCGCCCCGGCCGGGCCTGCGCACTCGGCTGCTACGAATGCCTGCTGACGTACGGCAACCAGCTCAACCACGCGCTCATCAACCGGCACACGGTGGCCGACCTGCTGGTGCGGCTCGCGTCGGCGACCGCCCAGCGGGAGGCCCGCGGCGAGTCGAAGTCGGAGCGGTATCGGCGCCTGCTCGCGGAGTCCCCCGCCGGGCCGACGTCCGCCGAGGCGTCCGCCTCCGAACTCGCCGCTCAAGGGGACTTCCTGGGCTGGGCGAAGGCGCGCGGGCTGCGACCGCCGGACGACACCGGCACGTTCCTCACCGAGGCCAACGCGACACCCGACTACGTGTACCGGCTGCCCGGCGTGAACGTCGCCGTCTTCGTGGACTCACCGCCGCGGGAGCAGGACGCCCTACGCGACGAAGACGCAGAGGAACGCCTGTTCAACGCCCGCTGGGATGTCATCCGCTTCCCGCACGGCGGCGACTGGGACGCCATCGCCGCCGCCAACGTCCAGTACTTCGGCTCCCCCGCCACCGGCTGACCCGCCCTCCAGAGGATTGACGACCGACATGCCCGACGAATACTCCACCGGTTCCCTGGTGAAGGCCCGAGGCCGTGAATGGATGGTGCTCCCGCAGAGCAAGCCCGATCTGCTGGTGCTGCGCCCGCTGGGCGGCTCGGACGACGACATCGCCGCCGTGTTCCCGGCGTTCGAGAAGGTGGACCAGGCCAGGTTCGCGCCGCCCGAGCCCGGCGACCTCGGCAACCAGCTCGCGGCCGGCCTGCTGCGCACGGCGCTCCGCGTCGGCTTCCGCTCCGGCGCGGGCCCCTTCCGCTCGCTGGCCGGCATCGCGGTGGACCCGCGCGCCTATCAGCTCGTACCGCTGCTGATGGCCCTGCGGCAGAAGACCGTCCGCATGCTCATCTCGGACGACGTCGGCATCGGCAAGACGATCGAGGCGGGCCTGGTCGCGAGCGAACTCCTCGCCCAGGGCGAGGCGACGGGCCTCGCTGTGCTCTGCTCACCCGCGCTGGCCGAGCAGTGGCAGCAGGAGCTGCGCACCAAGTTCGGTATCGACGCGGAACTGGTCCTCTCCTCGACGGTCTCGCGCCTCGAACGCGGCCTGGACCTGGGCCAGTCCCTCTTCGACAAGTATCCGCACGTGATCGTGTCGACGGACTTCATCAAGTCCCCGCGCCACCGGGACGACTTCGTACGGCACTGCCCCGACCTGGTGATCGTGGACGAGGCACACACCTGCGTGGCTGCCGACGACACGTCGTCGAACTCCCAGAACCAGCTCCGCTACGAGCTGCTGCGCCGCGTCGCCGAGGACGCCACCCGGCACCTGGTGCTGGTGACGGCGACCCCGCACAGCGGCAAGGAGTCCGCCTTCCGCAACCTGCTGGGCCTCGTCAAGCCCGAGCTCGCCTCGGTGAGCCTGGACTCGGAGTCCGGGAGGCGGCAACTGGCCCAGCACTTCGTGGCCCGCAAGCGGGCGGACGTACGCCAGTACCTCACGAAGGAGGACGGGCTCAGCGACGACTCCCTCGCCGAGCGCACCGCGTTCCCCTCGGACCGATACTTCAAGGACGAGACGTACAAGCTGTCGCCCGAGTACCGGGCCCTGCTCGACGACGCGATCGCGTACGCGAGTGAGCGGGTCGAGGAGGCGGGCGGTCAGGGCAAGCGCGAGGCGCGCATCGCATGGTGGTCCGCGATCGCCCTGCTCCGGTCGCTGGTGTCGTCGCCGCGAGCCGCCGCGAAGACGTTGCGGACGCGTTCGGCGGCGGCGGTCGCCGCGTCGGCGGAGGAGGCCGACAAGCTGGGTGCGCCGCTCACCAGCGACGCGGCCGACAACGACACCATGGAGGGCATGGACCTCGCGCCCGGCGCGGAGATCACCGAGGACGACCCCCGCTCCCGCCTCGGCGAACTCGCCGACCGCGCGGCGAAGTTGGAAGGGCCGACCAAGGACCTCAAGCTCAAGGCGCTCGTCAAGCACCTCAAGGCGCTGTTGGCGGACGGCCACAACCCGATCGTCTTCTGCCGCTACATCCCGACCGCCGAGTACCTCGCGGAACAGCTGGAGAACGACAAGGAGAGCGGCAAGCGCGGCCCGCTCGGTGCGAAGACGGTCGTCAAGGCGGTCACCGGCACGCTCTCGCCACAGCAGCGCATCGAACGCATCGAGGCGCTCGCCGAGGAGGCCGGCGAGGACGCCGCCGCACGCCGCGTCCTCATCGCCACGGACTGTCTGTCCGAGGGCGTCAACCTCCAGCACCACTTCGACGCCGTCGTCCACTACGACCTGGCCTGGAACCCGACCCGCCACGACCAGCGCGAGGGCCGCGTCGACCGGTACGGCCAGCGCAAGGACCAGGTCCGCGTCATCACGATCTACGGCGACGACAACGGCATCGACGGCAAAGTCCTCGAAGTCCTGATCAAGAAGCACCGCCAGATCAAGAAGGACCTCGGCATCTCCGTCTCCGTACCCGACGAGCTGTCGACCGGCGTCACGGACGCGATCGTCGAGTGGCTGCTGATGCGTGGGCGGGAGGGCCAGCAGGACACCCTGTTCGGCTCCGAAGCCCTGGACGCGGCGACGAACAAGGTGGAGAGCGACTGGAACTCGGCGGCCGAGCGCGAGAAGAAGTCGCGTTCGCTGTTCGCGCAGCGCTCGATCCACCCGGAGGAGGTGGCCCGCGAGGTCACCTCGATCCGGGAGGCACTGGGCGGCACGGGCGAGATCACGACCTTCGTACGGGAGTCGCTGGAGGCCCTGGGAGCGGTCCTCCGGGGCACCGGGGAGGAGTTCACCGCACAGGTGGGCGGCACGCCCATCGGCCTCCAGGACGCCCTCGCACCGGCCATAGGCGCCGAGGTGATCGACAAGGACCGTCCGATCCCGTTCCGTACAGATCCGGCGGTGGCCCGCGGAGAGGCGGCACTGGTCCGCACCGACCCGGTCGTCGGCGCGCTCGCGGCCCACGTCCTGAACGCGGCCCTGGACAAGAACGTGCTGGGCGCCCGCCCGGCCCGCCGCTGCGGCGTGGTCACGACGGACGCCGTCGGCACCATGACGACCCTGCTCCTGGTCCGCTACCGCTTTCACCTCACCCTCCCCTCTCGCAACGGCGACCGCCAGATCGTGGCGGAGGACGCCCGGTTGCTGGCCTTCGAGGGCTCCGCGAAGAACGCGGTGTGGCTGACGCCCGAGCAGGCCGCGGAGCTGCTCGACGCGACCGCGTCCGTGAGCACCGACCCCCACTTCGGCGAGCGCACCATGACCCGCGTCCTCACGCAACTCCCTGCCGCGTACGACCACTTGGGGGTCTACGGCGAGGAGCTGGCCGCCGAACTGGACGCCTCGCACCGGCGGGTGCGGGCCGCGTCCGGTGAGATCGTCCGCGGTCTGTCGGTCACGGCCCAGAAGCCCGCCGACGTCCTCGGCGTGTACGTCTATCTCCCCACCACCCCTGCCGCCCCTGCGACCGCTCCGGGAGTGTCCGCCTGATGTCCGCCACCACCCGCCACCAGGTGTTCACCGCTGTCCACACGGTCGGCGACCTGCTGCCGGCCAACATGCTGGTGCGCATCTCCGAGGGCAAGGTCACCAAGGACCTCAAGGGCCTCGCACCGGCGGACTACCGCATCCCGGGCTCCCGTTCGGTACGCGACCAGGCCGAACGGCAATGGGACGACCTGAAGTCGCTCTGGCGCGAACTGCGCGAGAAACTGCCCGCCGAGCCGGAGTCCTCGGTCCGCCCCGACAGCACCGGCTACGCCCAGGCCAACTGGGTGGAGCCGTTGTTCGAGGCGCTCGGCTTCGGCCGCCTCACTCCGGTGGGCGAGGCGGGCATCGTGGCGGACGACGGCACGAAGACGTTCCCGATCAGTCACCGCCGGGACAACACCCTCGTGCACGTGGTGACGTGGAACGCGTCCCTCGACAAGCGCCAGGGCCCGGGTGTCCCCGCCCCGCAGTCGCTGTTGCAGGAGGCCCTGAACCGCACGGACGCCCACCTGTGGGCCCTGCTCACCAACGGCCGTCAGCTGCGCCTGCTGCGCGACTCCAGCGCGCTCGCCACCACGTCGTACGTCGAGTTCGACCTGGAGGCGATCTTCGACGGCGAGCTGTTCAGCGAGTTCGTCATCCTGTACCGGCTGCTGCACGCGTCGCGCTTCGAGAGCCCGCAGAGCGGCGGCTCCCAGTGGACCTGCTGGCTTGAGGTGTGGCGGGACGCCGCGATCCGCCTCGGGGCGCGCTTCCTCGACGACATAAGCGAAGGCGTGCGTCTGGCCATCAAGGAACTCGGCACGGGCTTCCTGAAACACCCGGCGAACAGTGCCCTGCGCGAGAACTTCGACCGCGACACCTACCACAAGGCGCTGCTTCGGCTCGCCTACCGCCTGCTCTTCGTGTTCGTCGCCGAGGACCGGGATGCGCTGCACCCGCCGGAGGCCGACCCGCAGGCGCGCAAGCGGTACGCCGACTACTTCGCCACGTCCCGACTGCGCGAGCAGTCCCGTCGCCGTCGCGGAACCTCACACGGAGACCGCTGGGAGGCGCTGCGCCTGGTCCTGGGCGCACTGGGCGAGGAGGGGGGCCTGCCGGAGCTGGGCCTTCCCGGCCTGGGCGGCCTGTTCGACGACACACCGGCGGACGCTCCGCTCCGTAAGCTCAGTCTGACCAACGAGCACCTGCTCGCTGGCGTGCGCCACCTGGCCGAGGTCCGGGACACGGAGGCGCAGCGCAGGCGGACGGTCGACTACCGCACGCTGGACGCGGAGGAACTGGGCGCGATCTACGAGTCCCTGTTGGACCTGGTCCCCCAGGCCGGCGCGGACCGCACCTTCGAGTTGGTGCCGCGCGCGGGCAACGAGCGCAAGAAGACCGGCTCGTACTACACGCCGAGTTCGCTGGTGGATGTGCTGCTGGACTCCACCCTCGACCCGGTCATCCAGGCGGCCCAGGAGCGGGGCGAGAAGAAGGCGGCGGAGGCCAGGCAGTCGGACGTGGACGCGCGGGAGACCATCGCCGCCGAGCTGCTGTCCCTGACCGTCTGCGACCCGGCGTGCGGGTCCGGGCACTTCCTCGTCGCTGCCGCCCGTCGTGTCGCGAAGCGGGTGGCGGCGGTACGCGACCGGACGCCCGAGCCCACGCCGGAAAGCATCCGGCACGCGCTCCACGAGGTCATCGCGCGGTGCGTGTACGGCGTCGATCTCAACCCGATGGCTGTGGAGCTGGCCAAGGTCTCACTGTGGATGGAGGCGTTGGAGCCGGGGAAGGCGCTGGGCTTCCTCGACGCGCACGTGAAGCTTGGCAACGGGCTGATCGGGGCTACGCCGGCACTGTTGCGGGGTGGGATTCCGGACGAGGCGTTCAAGGTCGTCGAGGGGGACGAGAAGTCGGTCGCCACGGACTGGCTCAAGCAGAACAAGGAGGAGCATCAGGGCATCCTCCGACTCGATGCCGCACTCGACGAGTCGGTGAGCGTCACGAACACCGTGTTCGCCACCGAACTGCGCGACCTGGTCGAGAACTCGGAAACGGAGAAGCTCGGCCAGGTCCGCAAGCTGGCTGAGCGGTATCACGAGTGGGAAGAGTCGCAGGCGTACAAGGACGCGTTGAAGATCGCCGACGCCTGGTGCGCTGCCTTCATGTGGGAGAAGACGGCGGATGCGCCGCCGCCGGTGACTCAGCGGGTGTTCCTGTCGCTCCAGGCGGCCGAGGGCGTGGGCGCGCCGAAGGAGACGCATCGGGAGATCGCACGGCTGAGGGAGGAGTACCGGTTCTTCCACTGGCATCTGGAGTTTCCGGATGTCTTCAACGTGCCCGATGGGGCCTCGGGGGATGGGGTTGATCCGGTTACCGGGTGGGCCGGCGGGTTCGACTGCGTGTTGGGGAATCCGCCATGGGACAAGGTTGACTTCGAGGACAAGAAGTATTTCAGCGTCGTGGAGCCGTCGCTCGCGGAGATCTCCGGGACGGCTCGGCGTACGGCTATCGCGGAGTGGGCGGCCGAGCACGAGGAGGAGGGCGAGCGGTACTACGCGGCTCGGCGACGAGTGAAGTCGTCGTTCCTATTCTTGGGGTCTTCGGGGGCTTATCCGCAGTTGCGGAAGGGGTTGTCGGTCAAGGGCGTCAACTCTCTTCAGACGGATCAGTTGTTCACCGAGCGGTTCGTGTCCGTGACGGCGCCTGAGGGCCGTTGCGGGACGGTTGTGCCTACGCAGATCGCCACGGGGGCGGGGGCGCAGTTCCTCTTCCAGGATCTGACGCGGCGGGGGGCGGTGAAACACCTTTACGACTTCGAGAACGGTAGGCGGGAGAAGCTGTTCCCGGCGGTGGACTCCCGCTACTCGTTCTCGCTGATCTCGCTCGCGGGCCGGGGCCTGGCTGAGTCCGCCGCGCGCTTTGCGTTTTTCCTCGGCCATCCTGATGAACTTGCCGATGGCGGCTCCGTGTTCGAGCTGTCGCCTGAGGAAATCACCCTTATCAATCCAAACACGGGGACGCTGCCAGTGTTTCGGACGCGAAAGGATGCCGATCTCACGGCTTCCATTCAGAGGCGCATTCCGGTCCTGGTCAAGGAAGGACAGCCGGACGGCAATCCGTGGGGCCTCGCATTCAAGAACCTCTTCAACACAACAGACGATTCTGACCTGTTCCGCACCCGCCAGAATCTGACGGCGGACGGCTGGGAGATGGAAGGTGACATCTTCGTGCGAGACGGGAAGCAGATGCTCCCGCAGTACGACGGCAAGATGGTCCACCACTTTGACCACAGATGGAACCGATACCGCGACGTCGGCAACACCGATTACGAGCGCGTGCCGTTGGAGGTCAAACAGGACGCGTACGGCACAAACCAGCCTCGGTACTGGATCCAGGATGAAGGGCGCATCCCAACTGTACGCAAGGGCAACGAAGTCACCGTTGCCGGCATCGACTTGCGCCTGGAAGAACTAGGATGGGAACACGACTGGCTGTTGGGCTGGCGCAACGTCGCACGAGCAACTGATGAGCGAACAGCAATCCCCGCGTTCATCCCTAGGGCTGCGTCCGTGGAAAAGTTCCCGCTGATGCTGCCCCACGTGCCGACGTCTCTCACGGCAGCACTCCTCGCGGCCCAGAGCTCCCTTGTCTTCGACTACGTATGTCGTCAAAAGGTTGGCGCGATCAGTGTCATGCTATTCATCTGGAAGCAACTGCCCGTCCCGCGCCCCGACGACCTCGCGCCCCACACTGCCTTTCTCACCGCTCGCACCCTCGAACTCGTCTACAGCTCCTGGGAAATGGAGCCCTTGGCCACCGACCTCGGCGATGAAGACGCGCCCTTCACCTGGAACGAGGGCCGCCGCGCCCAGCTCCGAGCCGAACTGGACGCCTACTTCTTCCACCTCTACGGCGTCTCCCGCGAGGACACCGAGTACATCCTGGAGTCCTTCCAGACGGAGAACGGCGGCCTCAAGAACAACGAGATCTCCAAGTACGGCGAGTACCGCACCAAGCGCCTGGTCCTGACCGAGTACGACCGCATGGCCGCCGCCGGCCTCACACTGGAGAACCCGCTCGTGGACGGCGAGAACTACACCTCCACCCTCACCCCGCCCCCGGGCCACGGTCCCCGCCACCCCGCCTGACAACTCGCCCCAGAGACAGGAGCGCCACGGCCCATGAGTAACCCGCAGCAGCCCGATCAGCTGCCCTCGGACTACGAGCTCGACGCATGGCGTTCCGTCCAGCAGTTCAAGGGCCGCCCCCTGTCACGAGCGATGAGAAACGCCGGCGAGCAAGTCGCCAACGGTGTCTCGGAACTCGGCAAGCGTGCCGCGAGGCAACTGGAGAACCACCCACGGGCCAAGTCGGCGGTTTCACGTGGACAGGAATTCGTCGCTAAGGGCGCTCAGAAAGTCGGCGCCGGAACGCGCAAAGCAGCCGACGCCCTGCCGGACTGGAGCGGCACCGCCGTTGACTCCATACAGAAGACGCTGGGGCGGGCCTCGCGAGCGGGCCTGTCCTCCAAACGCGTGGTAGCGCTTCACAAGAAGCGCGGGCACGACGTCGCCTCGCTGCGCGACCTGCGCCGCCTCGACCTCGAACAGGTCGACGTGGTCCGCGGACGGGCGGCGAGCTGGTACTTCCCGGCCGCCGCAGCGCTTTCGGGAGCAAGTGCGGGGCTGGTGATCTCTGGAGGAGAGCTCGTCATCGCCGCCTCCGCCGGCGCCGCGGCGGCCCCTTCGGGAGGCGCAATCACCGGTGCCTTCGTCGCCGATGCCGCAGTCGTCCTCGGACTCGCGTCCCGCGCCGTCGGTCAGGTCTCGCTGTTCTACGGCTACGACCCCGAAGAGCCCGCCGAGAAGCTCTTCGTGCTGTCTGTTGTCAACGTTGGGACGGCGAGCTCGGTCGCCGCCAAGAACCGTGCGATGTCCGACATCTCGCGGCTCACCCAGGCACTCTTCCGCGGCAAGACGTGGGAGGTCCTGAACGAATCGCTTGTTACCAAGGTCTCCCAGCAGTTCGCGAAGGCGTTCAGCTTCCGCCTCACCAAGAAGGGACTCGGCAAGGCCGTACCCGCGTTCGGGATCGTCGTCGGAGGCACCCTCAACTGGACCACTCTGGAGGGAATCGTCGACGCAGCCGAGATGGCGTACCGGCGGCGGTTCCTCCTGGAGAAGTACCCGCATCTCGCTGACGAGGAGGCAGCCGGATCGTTTCCCGACACCAGCCCGGACGGCCCGGACGATACCGACGAGGAAATCAGCCTGCTTGACGAGATCGCCGAGGCAGGCGGCCCCGACCTCCACTGACCCGTCGTCCCGGCGGCGAACGTAACCACGCTACCGCCGGGACGTATGCGCCTCAGGCCCCCGCAGCGAACCCCACGAACCGCGACCACTCCTCACGCCCGACCGCGAAGTGAGGGCGCGTGACGTCCTTCGAGTCCCGCACGCAGATAGCTCGTTCGGTGACAGCGACCTCAACGCAGTCGTCGCCCTGGCTGCCGCTGTGGCTGGACTTGAACCAGGCGAGTTCCGTCGTGCTCATAGCTCTCCTCGGATTCGCTCCAACAGACCCCGCGAGTCTTTGGGGTTCAGGGCCTGCGAGCGCAGTGTGTCATAGCGCTGCTGGAGGAGGCTCACCTCTTTCACGTCACCGATCAAGCGCCCATTCTGCTGCCCCTCGGAGTACCCGAACCGCCGCCCCTCCAGCGTCTCCAGGAGCCGCACCGGGCCGTCCAGACAAGCATGCAACCCACCCTCCAGCGGCACGATCTGAAGCGTCACATTGCGCGGCGCGCTGTGCTCCAGCACATGGTCGAGCATGCCCCGCATCTGCTCATCGTCCCCAAACCGACGCCGGAAGACATGCTCCTCGACGATGAAGCTGAACGGGACAGTCGGCCGCTCGTACAGCATCCGCTGCCGTTCCAACCGCACAGCCAGCAGCGTCTCCAACTGCTCGTTCGTGACCACCGGAATGGTGCCCTCGAACACCGCCCGCGCATACCCCTCCGACTGCAACAACCCCGGCACCAGCCGACACTCATACGTACACAGACTCACCGCCACCCTCTCCAGCCGCGCCCACCGCCGGAACCAAGCCGCCAGCCCCGCCTCCCCTCGCGTCAGGAACTTCGCCGCCCTCCGCAGCGCCCCCGTGTTCCCCGTCGCCTCCTCCGCCCGCTCCACGAAGGACTCGTCCGGCATCCGTCGCCCCAACTCCACGGACTCCACCGTGTGTTTGGAGAACCGGACCCGCTCCCCGAACTCGGACCGGCTCAGCCCGGCGTGTTCACGCAGAGCCTGGACGACGGCCCCGAATGTCCGCAGACTGTCGGAGGGGGCGGGCTCCCGCGCCTCCTCGTACCCCGTCAGCTCATCGCTGCTGCCGTCGGTCATGCGCGGCCACCTCCAGGTGCGTACGTGCGCTACTGCCCGCGATCAACTCACCCAGAGTGACGGCAAGATCGACGTACCGTCTACACAAAGTCCCCGTACGCTGACGTACCGTACGGTTCCCACCCCTGGAACGCGCCCCCATGCGCCCGCCACGGTTGCCCCATGAACGCCCCCACGCCTCAAATCCCTGTTACCGTACACACTTTCGCCCAGCGGCTGTCCTCCACGCGTCGCGGGGCCCGCCTCGCCCGACTGCTCGCCGTCGAGCGACTCCAGGCCTGGCAGGTGTCACCCGCCGTGACCGAACGCGTCGAACAGATCGTCGCCGAACTCGCCGCCAACGCGGCACTGCACGGCCGCGTACAGGGCCGCGACTTCCAGGTCGCCCTCACACTCGACGAGGCGACCGGCACCGTACGCGTATCGGTCACGGACGCACGCGGGGAGCAACTCCCAACACCAAAGGCAGACTTCGAGGACCCGGCACACAGCGAGTCGGGCCGAGGCCTGCCCCTGGTCACCGCCCTCGCCGACCGCTGGGGCACGGAACCGTTTCCACCCAGCGGCAAGACCGTATGGGCGGAAGTGAGTCCGCGGTCGGGCTGAAACCCTCTCTCTCTCCCCCCCACCGAGCCTCTTCCCCATTCCGCCCCTTCCGCGCACCCTCGCCGTGATGCCGTCCCGACCAGGGGATACCAGGAGGCGTACGGCCTCCTCCACACGCGCGACACGACGGGGGTACCAGTGGCGAAGGACACGACGGCCGGCGCGGACAACCGTGGCCTCTTCGACGACTTCGGGGCCTTCCGGACCCCGACGGCCGAGGACTTCACCGCCGTGCTGACCCGTGGTCTGGTCGCCCCCGACGCCAACGTGCTGCTGAATCTGTACCGGTACACCGAGCAGGCCCGCGGTGACCTGCTGCGCGCCCTCGGCGGGTTGGAGAACCGACTGTGGGCGCCCAGGCCCTCGTGGAGTTCTGACGGAATCGCGAGAGCACCCTCAGCGACGCCCGATCGTCCGGCGCGCAGGCCGCCGGGGAGATGGCAAGTCACGCGGCGCAGGCGGAGCGGACTCTTCGCACCTGGGGCAATCGCGTCCCCTGCCCAGGGAGGAGACCGACCGCCTCCATGGCCAGCTGAACGAGGTCTTCGACGACGTACAGAAGGCGATCGTCAAAGTCGGTCAGGGCGAGTGGCAGAACATCACTCAGGACACGAGCACCGACCCGGTCATCGCGAAGCTGGAGCCCGCCCTCGTCGGCCGCGTCGGGGCGCCGCTATGCCGGGATGTCGAGCCTGTCGGCGATCAGATGGCGTGCGGCGCCCTCGACGGTGCCGCTGGCGATCGGTCGGCAGCGAGGGCTGTGTCGCTAAATGGTCTACGTCCAGCTCGGCGACCGCCCGCCGGGCTCTCCGTACGGGACTGGCCGGCCGGTGAAGGCGTCGAGGAGAATGCGGTCCCCGAGCGGTTTCCGCAGCTCTACTTTGACGTTCTGTTCGGTCAGGTCGGCGTTGCAGGGACCGCTCTTTGCTCCCTTGACGGAGGCGTACAGTACGACGTTCTCGTCCGTTTCCAATGCCTTGACGACGGGGCCGTCGTCGCACGCTCCGTGAGCGGCCTTGACGGTAATGGATCGCCCGTCCGTTGCTGTTCCGGCAAGCCCGGAGAGGCTCCTGAGACCGCCGGCAGACCCTTGCCGGGCTTGTGCGATCGGTGGCTGTGGAAGCTTTGACGGCGTGACGGCGACCCGCTTGAGCGGGGCATCATAGCCCTCCAGTGTGAACAGCCAGGCGGGAACGGTGGCTGTTCCCCGGCTCGTGGTGATGGTCGTTCGGCCGAGCTTCGCTCCCGTCACCGTCAGCCGGGGGCCCTCGCTGCGGTTGAGGGCAAACGACTGGTACGCCTTCTTCGCCCCCACCAGCGGTCGGGTCAGAGCGCTCCCGCCTGTCCAGTCGACCTTCCCCTGCTCGGTGGCGGCGGCGGGCAAATTGCCCTGCAGCACGAAGTTCTTGCTCTCGTAAGCCAGCTGGTCCGCCTGACTGTGCCAACCGGACTCCGGTATCTGTACCGCGTCGGCCATGGGGTAGTACCCCTTGTGCCATGCAGCGGCAGACGCGGACCCGCGCCAGGCATCGGCCACTTGACGGGCGCGCTCCTCCTGCTTCTGCAACGACTGACCGTTTGTGTGGCCATCGTCGGCTCGGGAACCGCCGCCGCATCCTGCAAGGAGGCAGGCGCCCAGGAAGGGCACGAGAACCAGGCCGACGAGGCGCTTCGTGTGCTTGTTCATGTCGTTCCCTCGTAATGTGGCCGACGACGCATTCTCTGCTGGAAGCATGGCGCGCAGGGGCCTTTCGGTTCCTGAGCGCCAGCTCCGTGTTCACATCTTCGACGCGGAGCGGGGCCAACAGGTTCGCTCACCGTCGCTCGCGCCGCCCGCGGTGCTGGTCAAGACCCCAGGCGGCGAGGTGCGGGCGCGACCTAATAGACCTTCAGGCCCTCCCAGTCGAGCACCTTATAGACCGGTTCGTAATAACTGACTCGGTCCGATTGTGCGTCGGAGTCCCCGCAGGGCTGGTCGGCGTAGTTGCCGCCGGACGTGATGCCCAGGGCCGTTCCACTGCTGAAGAGCGGCCCTCCGCTGTCCCCATGGACAGTGCAGTTGCTCGCCTCGATCATGTGGTTGAGAGTGATGCCGCTGGAGTATGTGACCGTCACGTCCGTTGCGAGCACCTTGCCCACCAAGTCCTGGCTGAAGGTGCCGACCCGCTTCACCAGTTCGTCCTCGAACGCAGAGGCGGAAGTGGTTATCTGCTGCTCCGAGCCGTCCCAGTACAGGACGGTCCCGTACGGCGTGACGTCGCTGTTGGTGTACTCCACCACCCCGTAGTCGGACCTGTCGGTGTTGTTCCCGTTGTACCAGTCGATAGCCGGCCCGAGGGAAACGTCCCCATACCTTCGACTCCAGGCGACGGCGCCGTCGTCCATGCAGTGCCCGGCGGTGAGCATGAACTTCTTGCCGGTGTCGTCCTGCACGTTGAACCCGGCTGTGCAGGTGCGAATCCAGGTTGTCCCTGAATCGACGTATGGCGCGGTTATGCCCACGCCACCGCGCATGGCGTTGGCGGTCGATTCGATCTTGCCCGGGTGTTCGGTTATGTCGACCGCATCGCCGTACCCGGAGACAGCATCCTTAATCCGGGACCTGTTGGCGGCGGAGACCCCGTCGTAGATCTCCACATCCACACGGTTGCCGCTCCGGTCAATACTCCAGGCGGTGTTGGGAATGCCTGCCAGCTTGTCCAGTTTCGTCTTGGCGGAGTCGAGGATGGCCGTGCTGTAAGGGACGACCTCCGCGACCGCGCCAGCACTTCGCACGGTTTCCGCCGCGGCCTGATCGGTGACCGCCACCACGAGCCGTCCGTCCCGGTAGTAGACGCCGGCCGTCCGCTTGTCACCCAACTGTCTCGCGACAGCTGAAGCCTTGGCTGGATCGGTGAGTGGCGTCGGTGCGGCCTGGGCGGTGGTTGCGGTGGTCAGCGAAAGTATTCCGCCGACCGCCGCTGCCACAAATCCCCGATAAGTGTGGCATCTTCGCATCTCTGGCCCCCCACAGTGACGAAGTATGCGCATCAGGTGATCGACGCGCGTCACGCCAGAATGATCAGAAAAGGTTACCAAGAATTGAACTTGACATGACAGATGCGCCGGTTGAGCCATGTCGACTTAAAGTGGCCGACTATGGCGAGAAACTATGGCTTCGCGCGACAGTTGGCCCGGGCATAGCAGACTCGTCAGCGGGAGCATCGGCGACATGTGCGGCAACACGACGCGTGCTGCCGATTCCAACACGACGGTCCGCCGTCCGCCCATGAACGGCAACAGCGCATGGCATCACCAACTCAATGCAGAAGAGCCGCACCCGTCAGCACGTACTGACGCTGCTCGGGATCGCGCATATCTGATGTAGTGGCGGATGCCGTCGTATGCGACCAAGTAGTCGTGGTGGTCCGTGGGTTCTGTCCAGATCTGCCTTCCGTAGAGCTTTCCATTGATCATGCTCTGGCTTGCCTACGACAGCTACGGGGATCGGGGCGCCGTGATCAAATACGCCGCCGAAATGGACGGCGTCGCGGACGCCAGGAGCATCTACGACATCTGCCAGTATCCGGAGGACCGCTCCCTCAGGGGCTTCACCAAGCCGGTCACCCGACTCACCAGCCTGCTACAAGGCCTGGACAAGATCCCGGACTCGGCCGTCCAGGTCCTGAAGGCCGAATACGACTCGGCACGAGCCGCGCATCCGACTTCTCCGTCCACCCGCTCCTCGTACCGCTGATCAACGACCTGCCGGACGAAGACGAGTAGGGGCGATCCCCTTCTCTCAGCGCAACAGGTCCGCCGCCCTGCGGGGAACGCCTCGCAGGTGGCGCCCGGCCTGCTCCATCCCCATCAGGAGGCCATGGCCTGCGTCGGCCAGGACCAGTCCGTCCACGACTGCTTCGCGCATGATGTCGACGGTGTCTTTGACGGTGATGCCCTTGCGGCGCGCGTAGTGGCCCGCTTCGCCGTCGTCGGTGATCCACACGGAGTTCGCGAATTCGCTGCGCTGCTCGATGACCACGAGCGTCTCCGCCTCACCGAGGTGCTGCAGGGGGCGGGAGCGGGAACCCCCGAAGACGACACGCCGGATCCGGTCCACCGCGGCGGTCTCAGCGGGGTCGTCGACAGCGATCGGCTCGCCGAGCCATCCGCCGGCCGTCACCTGGCCCAGCTTCGGCCAGTACCTCGTCGACTGCTCGGCCTCAGCTGCAACCGCCTCCGTCCAACGGCCACGGCCGTCGAGAACCTTCTCCAGCAAATTCAGCCGGTCGACGGCGGCGAAATTGCACAGCACGGTGTTGTCGGGAAACCAGCAGTGGCGCGTCATGGCTGGTAGACCAGGTCCCCTTCATCCGCGTCGGTACCGCCCGACACGCCTTCCTGCGGGTCCGGTTCAGGTTCGAGGGCCTCGCGGATCCTCTCGACGTCCACGCCCGTGTACGCGGCCAGCGGGCGCAGGGTCGTGTCCCCCGCGAGGTATGCCTCGTACAACAACTGAGCCGGGCGGAAGGGCAGTCGGTTGGCCAGCGACCACGTCGTGCGGGACTCGTAGAGGTCGCTCTGGCCGGTCAGCCAGTGGCAGTCCTGCGTCGTGAGCCCCCGCAGCCTGGCCGCCGTTTCCGGGGAGATGACGCCCAACTGCGTGAGCCGTGCCGCGAGAGCGCTGGGAGAGACCTGGAAGCGCACGACCAGCGAGGTGAGTTGCTCGTCCGTGACGTCCTTCTCACGCACAACCGCGTTGATCTCGTCCCTGGGCATGAGGAGATTCGCGGCGAACACATTGGCGCGCACCTCGGTCAGGTCCTTCTGGCGCCCCGGGGAGAGTTGCGTCTCCGTGAGCAGGTCCTGGGCGTCCCTGGCCAGAATGTGCCCGAGCTCATGGGCGAGGGTGAACCGCTGGCGGGTCGGCACCTTGGTTCGGGCGATCATGATGAGGCGGAAGCCGTCCGCCTGCCAGGCGGCGCCGTCGATTCCGTCCGGCATGCCGATCTTCGCGACGTCGACGCCGAACGTACGCTCCAGGGACTGAACCAGGTCGGCGGTATCGAGGCCGTCGATCGCCGGTGTGCCCGCGGCGGCAAGGCGGGCGAGCGCGTCGTCCGCGAGGGCCACGCCTTGGTCGACGTATCGCTTGAGGTCCGGACGGACGGAGGGCAGCTCCGGCAGTTCGGTGGCCAGGCCCAGGAGATCCAGCACCTCGTGTGCCGTGACGAACCTTTCGACCAGGTCCTTGAGCATGCCGCGGTCCTGGTCGTCAATCGCCGATGCGCTGGTGCGGGCCGCGATGGTGGGGCGCAGCGGCTCCCGGCCGGTCAGCAACCAGTCGACCGTGGTGCTGCCGAAGTCCGCGATCCGGGCGAGATCGAGTGACGTGAACCTGCGGACGCCGCTCAGAGATTTCGACAACTTGTCCGGCGCCAGTCCGATGCCCTCGGCGAACGCTGCCTGGCTGGCCGAAGCTCCACTCATCACTTTCCGTACGCGGTCCGTCACATTCTCGCCCATGACTTCACCATACGAGCGAGTTGCGAAAATCGCAACACGGGTTAATCGCCCCAGGACTCGCCGCCTCGACGAGGTACGCACCCGCCCGGGGCCCGCCGCCCCCACGACGATCAGGCGATGAGCTCGCCCAGTCCCTCACTCTCCTCTTCGTCCAGAGCAAGGACTCCGATGTCCGCCTGCTGCCCGTCCGCGTGCCCCTGCCGATATCCACTGCCGGTGAAGCGTGTGCGGCGCACCGTGCCGACCTTCGGATAGTGGCCGGCGACTGCGGCCTGGACCTGGGTGGTCCGGTCGGCGAGTACGACCGCCACGCTGCGCCCTTGCACCGCGGTGTCCGTCGCGGCGGCCTCGGTACGGTCGCGCTCGCTGTCCTCCCGGGCCGTGCGTTCGGCTTCCGCGATTCGCAGCGCCACGGCCCGGATGAAGCCGAGCATCCAGGAACGCTTGTAGGCGCGCGGAAGCTCTCCCGGCGGCCGGTGCCGCGTGGCAGCCCGTTCTGCGCCCTGCAACATCTGCAGGCGCAGGCTCGCGTACAGGACCTCGACAGAGTGCAGGTCGGACGCGAAGCCGAAGATGTGGACGCGATGCTTGTTGGCCTTGCCGCCGGGATAGATGGGGTGGCAGCGCATCGCGTAGGCGATGGCGGACAGCAGCCGCTTACACTCGCCCATCCACGGGGCGACGACCTCGATCACCCGGTCCGCCGGCTTTTCGGGGATCCGAGTGTCGCCCTGGAGCATGGCCTGTTCGATGCCGTACTTGGCCATCAAGGCCGCTGCCTTCTGCAGGAAGGCCTCCGCCTCGGGCTGAGTTGCCGCCGGATCCTCGGCCTGCCGCAAGATGGCCCGCACCTTGGCCAGCAGATCGTCGGAGAGTCGGCCGGACCTGGTCGGCGCGGGGGGCACAGGGGTGTCCGAGCCGTTCGCCGTAGAGGTACGGCCAGGCTGCTCCCGCTCGTCTGCCTCCTCGTCCTTCTCCTCCCCCTCCCCTTCGTCGTCCCACCCGTATTCCCATTCGTCCTCCTGCTCGTCCACGAGCGCTTCGGAGGCGATGGTGTCTGCCAGGTCGTCGACGTTCGGCACCAGCTTCCGCAGCCCCTGCAGCGCACCGTCACGCCATGCCCTGGCGTCGGCGTCCTGGATCTCGGCGCGCAGTGACCGGAGCAGTACGAATGTGCCGTCAGCGCCCCGCATCACGAACTCCAGTCGAGCGTGACCGAGTTCGGCGAGAGCCAGCAGTTCGCACAGATCGGTGGCACTGTGCCGGGAGTAGCGCAGCTCCAGACCGGGCTCGGGGTACCAGTCCTCCGGTCCGTCCGGTTCCAGCCCTTGGAACAGGGTGTCCTGACGGGCCAGTGCGAGATCGACATGTACGCGGACCGCAGCGGACGAGGCCGCTCCCGAGAAGGCCAGTGCGGCGGCACGCTCCTGCGGGGAGCCGACGACGTGATACCAGACCGGTACGGAGCCGCGCATGGAGTGCCAGGTGAGCTCCCCGCGCGCTTGGCGTTCAGCGACTTCCGCGGCGATACCGGGTGCGAGCACGCCGTCCGTCCACGCGCCGGCGGAAGAGCCCGTCACGCAGTCGAGGAATTGGCTCAGGTACTCGTTCCGAGCCCGCCGCTCGTGCGACGTGGCGGTGCGGAGCAGGGTCCGCTCGCAGGCAGAGAGCGAGGCGATCAGCGGATCGAGTTCTTCGCTGACGTAAGCCTCTGCCGTCTCGCGCAACTCCGCCAGAAACTCCTCCGTCGCCGGAGACGCGTTGCGCTCATGCTGGTCGCACCAAGCCCGCAGCTCCTCCCCGTACAACTGCTGTTCGACGATGAACGCGAGGTGCCCGGCGTTCTGCAGGCCCTCCTCGTACGCGGCCAAGGAGTCTTCGACTGTTTCGGTGACATCGGGCTGCGAAAGGACCGCCTGCACGAGCAGCCGCTGGGGCTCCTCGGCCACATCGTCCAGGTAGTCGGCCAAGGACGGGAGCGACAGCCCCTCCTCGTCGTGCCGTGTCCACCCCGGATACGGCACGCCGCCCGCGCCCGATGCCCGGACACCCCAGCGGGCGACCAGCTCGTCGTCGGCCCGTGCCGGCCCAACAGTCCCGGCCCGGTCCCGCCTCCAGATCGCGAGAACGAGTTCCTCCCAGGCCTGTGCGTTCCAGGACCACAGGGCCGGGTCCTCTGCCGTGACGAGGTTGGAGCGGAGGCTGCGCACGGCGTCGGCCAGGTCGTGGCGGTGTCCGTGCGGGATCAGCAGCTCCAGCCACGTGACCGTCTCCGCCACGGGCTGTACGCGCGCCTCGTCGGCCGCGACACGGCACAGGACCAGGGCATGCACGAGCCGCTGGTCACCCAGATCCGTGGGGATCAGATCGTGCAGTTGCGGACCGAAGTCGTCAAGCGCCTCGCTCAGCTCCGTGACCCGGGCCCGCAGCCACGCTTTACGGGCCCCGTTGAAGCCTGAGACCGAGTCCGGCGCATGGGCTGTGCTGTGCTCCGTCATGACGTTCACGCCCTCCCCTGGGCCAACCGCACCAGGCGGCAACCCGCACCCTGCGATCGAAACGAGTTCACATCCTAGGGGCCTCGGCTGCGGCCGGATCACCGGTGGTGTCAGTGGCTCCCAGTAGGCTGCGGGCAAGATCGGACCAGTGCTGTGAGGGGGAGTTCCATGGCCGAGGCATACCCGGAGTTCCGGCTGCGCTTGCCGAACGGCGGGCCGGTGGCTCGTGGGCGACTCCTGGCTGAGAGAGGCGCGAAGGGAAGCCGGAAATTCGTCGTGCTGGCGGGCTCCCCGGTCCGGGCCGAGGCGGTGCCCTCGTTCGCCGTGCGCAAGCCGCCCTCCTTTCGCAGGCGGCGGCAGTTGATCGAGGAGGGAGCGATCCGGGAGTCGGAGCGCTGGCCCGGATGGCTGGAGACCATCGAGGACATCGAGTTCACGTCACCGTCGGGTGCAGCCGAAATCCTCATGGGGTGCAGTACGAACGGATGGGGGGCATGGAAGTCCGCCACCGACGGACTGTCTCTCGCAGCGCATCTCGGGCAGGCGTCGGCCGGCCCCAACCGCCCCTGGCTCATCCGCGGCTCGAACGTCACCGGGCTCGATCTGGTCCAGCGCCTGTGGCTCCCGGAAGGACTCGTCACCCTCGCCGCCTCCCATCTGCGGCAGGGCATCACACAGTCCACCAGCAAGGACGACCTGCGCACCTTCGTCCAGGAGGACTACGAATCGACGGCCACCTACAGCCAGAAGCAGCAGCTCGTCGACGCGCTGCACGCCTTCCTCTCCCGTATCAGGCCCGGCGACACGGTGTGCACGATCTCCGGCGGGCAGCTGTATGTCGGTGAGATCACCGGCGAGCCGGAACAGACGGAGTCCGAGGACCGGCGGTCCAACCTGCGCCGGCCGGTGGACTGGCAGTCCACCGGATACCCGTACAACGACCTGCCGGAGGAGCTTCAGCAGAAGCTGTCGATCCAGCACGACGTCGTCGACCTCTCCGCGGTCCAAGCCCTTGTCGAGGGGCTCGGCCTGAGCGACGAGGAGCTGGTGGAGGAGGCCGAAGCCATAGAACGCGACCCCAGTGTGGAGATCCCTGCCCTGGTCGCCCGCCGCGAGCTGGAGCTGCCGGACCCCACGGACGAGCTGTCGGCGGAACTCCTGGTGCACGAGAAGGAGTGGCTGCGCGAGGTACGCGATCTGCTGGCGGACGAGCGGCAGTTGGTGCTGTACGGCCCGCCGGGCACGGGCAAGACGTATCTGGCGCTCAAACTCGCCGAGTTCCTGGGCGGTGGACCCGAGCAGGTGAAACTCGTCCAGTTCCATCCCGCCTACGGATACGAGGACTTCGTCGAGGGATTCCGGCCGAAGGAGGACCCGGACACCCACGAGGTCGCCTTCCGGATCACCGCTGGTCCGCTGCGTGAGCTGGCCGCCCTCGCAGGCAGCGAGGGTAACCGGCACATCCCGCACTTCCTGATCATCGACGAGATCAACCGCGCCAACCTGGCCAAGGTGTTCGGCGAGCTGTACTTCCTCCTCGAATACCGCAATAAGTCCGTCCGGCTCCCCTACTCCGGCGAGGACTTCGCGCTGCCGCCGAACCTGTTCGTGATCGGCACGATGAACACCGCGGACCGGTCGATCGCGCTCGTGGACGCGGCGATGCGCCGCCGCTTCGCCTTCGTCGAGCTCTCCCCGCGCACGGAACCGACGAGCGGGCTGCTGCGACGCTGGCTGACCAAGGAGAGCAAGGACAGCGAGCCCGCCGATCTGCTCGACGCGCTCAACTCCCGGATCGACGACGCCGACTTCCGTATCGGGCCCTCGTATCTGATGAAGAAGGGTGTCTATCGGGAGGGCGGTCTGGAGCGGACCTGGCGGACGAAGATCCTGCCTCTGCTGGAGGAACACCACTACGGGGAGGGCGTGGACATCGAGAAGCGGTACGGGCTCGCGGCGTTGCGGGAGTCACTGGCGTGAACGCCGACATCGGGCCCGTAGCGGCCGTCGAGTCCGTGGATCTCGTCGAACACGCACCGGCCGTCTCCGTTCCGCTGCCGGATGTCGTCGGCCGGGCTCTCGCCGACGCGCGCATCGTGGACGCCGCCCCGGACCCGTACACCCCGGGCCGCTGGTCGCTGCGGGCCGGCAGCAAGGTCGGCGCCGTGACCGTCACCGCACCGGGTACCGGTGAGCGGGTCACCGTCCGCGTCACACCGAAGGTGCACGTCACCCGGCTCTTCTTCCTGCTCGGTCACAGCCTCGACCCGAAAGGCCCCTGGCGTGACGGGCAGGTGTCGGTCGCGGAGCACAGCGAGGTGCTGCCCGCACTCGCCCACGCCGTGGAGCGGCAGGTCGACCGTGCCCTGCGCCAGGGTCTGCTGCAGGGTTACCGGGCGACGGAGGAGACCGCCCTCGTCGTACGCGGACGTATCCGGGAAGCGGAGCAGATACGGCGACGCTTCGGTATGACCCTGCCGGTGGAGGTGGCGTACGACGAGTTCACCACCGACATCGCGGAGAACCGCATCCTGCGGGCCGCCGTCGAACGTCTGCTGCGTCTGCCGGGTGTCCCGCGCGAGGTGCGCCGCAGGCTGTCCCACCAGCGCTTCCGCCTGGCCGATGTCAGCCCCATCGTCCGTGGGCAGCCACTCCCCTCCTGGCAGCCCAGCCGCCTCAACTCCCGCTACCACCACGCCCTGCACCTCGCCTGCGCCGTCCTGGACGGAGTCTCTGCCGAACACGCACCGGGCGGGCTCCGTGTCGACGGGTTCCTGTTCGACATGAACAAGCTCTTCGAGGACTTCGTGACGGTGGCACTGCGGGAGGTGTTCCGGGGTACCGGTCGCACGGCCCGTCTTCAGGATCCCCACCACCTCGACTCGGCCGCCGCGATCCGGATGAAGCCCGACTTCGTGCTGTACGGCGAGGACGGAGTGCCGTGTGCGGTGGCGGACGCCAAGTACAAGGCCGAGAAACGGGACGGCTACCCCGATTCAGACCTGTATCAGATGCTGGCGTACTGCACGGCCCTCGGCCTGCGCGAGGGCCACTTGGTGTACGCGAAGGGCAACGCTTCCCACGCCGCCCACCAGGTACGTCACGCCGGCATCCTCCTCCACCAGCATGCCCTCGACCTCGACCAGGAACCGTACGCGCTGCTCGCGGACATCGCGGCGGTGGCCAGCCGGATGACGGACACAGGCATAGGAACGGCGAACACCCCGCGCGTATGATCGACTGCGGAGTGTCCGTCCAGGGTGGGGAGTGCACCTCGTGCCGCAGCTCGCGTTCGCCAACAGCTTCTGGGAGAGCTACGACGTCCTGGAGAAGCCCGTAAAAGCCGGCGTACGCAAGGCGATGCAGAAGTTCCAGCTGCTCACCGTGTCCCAGCTGCAGGCGGACAAAGGCCTCCACCTGGAGTCCGTGCACAATGCGCAGGACACCCGGATGCGGACCATCCGTATCAACGACTTCTGGCGTGGCGTCGTCCTCGCGCCCGACGACGGCAGCGATGTGTTCCTGCTCGTGAACGTCGTGCGGCACGACGACGCGTACTCCTGGGCGGCCAAGCGGCTGTACACGACGAACTCCGCGACGCGGGCGCTCGAAGTCCGGAACGTGGTGGCCATCGAGCAGCTGACTCCAGCCCTGGAGAAGGCCGCGGAAGCCGCCGACTCCCTGCTCTTCGCCAAGTACTCGGACACCGTGCTGCGCGAACTCGGCATCGACGACCAGGTGTTGCGGGCGGTGCGGACCATCATCGACAAGGCGCAGCTCCAGGCGTTCGAGACGCTGCTGCCGGAGGACCAGTGCGAGGTGCTCCAGTACCTCGCGGAGGGATTCAGTCCCGAAGAGGTGTACCGGGACGTGGTCGCCGTACGCCGCCCGGTCGACGCGGGACCTGACCCGGACAAGAGTCTCGCCGTCGCCATCGCCAACACCGCCAGCCGTATCACCCTGGTCTCGGGCCCCGAAGAGCTGGCGGGCATCCTGGAGAAGCCGTTCGCGGCCTGGCGGGTGTTCCTGCATCCGTCGCAGCGCCGCGTCGCCTACCGGGTGTCGTACGGCGGCCCGGTCCAGGTCACGGGCGGTCCCGGCACCGGCAAGACGGTCGCGGCCCTGCACCGGGTCAAGCATCTGCTCGCGCGCTCGCCCGACACCCGGGTGCTGCTCACCACGTACACGAACGCCTTGGCCGCCGCACTGCGCGAGAACCTGTCCCTGCTTCTGGACGGCGACGACACCCTCCTCGCCCGCGTCGACGTGACCACGGTCAACGCCCATGCGCACGGTGTGGTGACCCGCCTCGACGGCAAGTCCCCCTCCCCCCTCAACGACCGGGAGGAGCGGCAGCTGTGGCAGCGGGTCGTCAAACAGCTGGGGCTGCCGTGGTCCGAGCAGTTTCTGGCTCAGGAGTACCGGCATGTCATCCTCGCCCAGGACCTGCGGACCCCCGAGGCCTATCGCACCGCCGTCCGGCGAGGCCGCGGGAGTGCTCTGCCGTCGGCGCGACGCAACGAACTGTGGACCGCCATCGAGTTGTTCGAGTCGATATTGCGTAACCAGAGAACCACCACCCACTTGAAGGTGTGCGCGCGGGCGGCCGACCTGCTGGTCGGCTCGGCGCCCACGCACGACCATGTCGTGGTCGACGAGGCCCAGGACCTGCACCCCGCCCAGTGGCGGGTCCTGCGCGCCTCGGTGGCGTCCGGCAGCGACGACCTGTTCATCACGGGCGACCCCCATCAGCGCATCTACGACTCGAAGGTCTCGCTGGGCTCCCTTGGTATCTCGGTGACCGGACGCACTCACCGTCTGCGCGTCAACTACCGTTCCACGGAGGAGATCCTCGTCTGGTCGACGGGCATCCTCAGCCCTGTGTCGGTCGACGACCTGGGTGGAGAGGGCACCGACAGCCTCGCCGGCTACCGCTCTTTGCTGCACGGCCGAAGGCCGCACACGGACGGGTACGGCTCCGAGCAGGCCGAGGTCACGGCTCTCGTCGAGCGCGTCCAGGGCTGGCTGGCCCAGGGCATCCGTCCTTCGGAGATCGGCGTGTGCGCCCGTTTCAACGTGCTGCTGGACAAGGCGTACGACAAGCTGGCCGCGGCCAAGGTGCCGGTGGTCCGGGTCAGGGACAACCCGGGGGCGGCCGTCGACGGGGTGCGGCTGGCCACCATGCACGCCATGAAGGGGCTGGAGTTCCGCTGCGTCGCCGTTCTGGGGGCGACGGCTGGTGCCGTGCCGTTCGCCCGCGAGGTGACGCCTGCCTCCGTGGACGCGCTGCAGCACGACTCGGATCTGCTGCGGGAGCGGTGCCTGCTGTTCGTGGCCTGCACGCGAGCGCGGGAGGCATTGGCAGTCTCATGGAGCGGGGCCGCCAGTCCGTTCCTGCCGGCGATCAGCTCTCGGGCTTGAGCGCCCCGTTGCCGAGACCGTCCCTGGCCAGGCTGGCCACGTCCCGGCTCAGTTCCGCCACCCTGCGCGCCCGCTCCTCGAACTCCTGGAGCGCACGAAAGGCCGCACCGTACCGGCGTTGATCGGTGATGGTCATCTGCGGAACGCGAGCACCCTTGCCGTCGACGCGAAAGGTTCCGCTGGCACTCGTGGAGCGCCGGATGTTGGCGGTACTGCGGAGAAAGCCCTGAAGATAGTCGGTGTCGAGCTGGTCGCTGACCGAGACCGGTTCCGGATCTCCGTACTGGACGAGCCCGGCGCGGGCAAGGTCGGCCACACTGACGGTGGGCGCCTCCAGGGATCCAGGGCTGTCACCGGCGGCCAATACCGGCAGCAGTTCCGCCAGGAGTTGCAGGTTCTCAGTCAACTCCCTTCGCAGCGACCGGTATTCAAGCGTGTAATCGCGATGTGACTCCTCGACATGACGGCCGGGTGTGAGATCCACTGTTTCGTCGAGCAGATCGATCAGGGGAACCTCCGCCAACTGGCCGGGGTCGGGTTCCAGGGAGCCATCCAGGTCTCCGGCCGTCAGATCGACCATGCGGACGACGGTGACGCCATCGCCCAGAGCCCGCGGGCGGCGCAGGTGCCAGAGGTGGACCGGGAGGGCGTGTGAGGCCGCGGTGCCCGGCGGAAGGGCGGTCACCTGAGTGAGGACGCCCCGTCGGACCAACTCGGCGCGGATGCGGCGGCCCGCCTTGCGGTAGGCCACCGAGGCGGGCATGACCATGAGAACGCGACCACCGGGCGCGGTGTGCGCGTAGGCGTGCTGGAGCCAAGCGAGTTCACCTTCGGCACGCGAAGGGATGCCGAATTCCCAGCGGGAATCGAGCAGCAAGTCCTCGCGCCCCCAGTCGGGTTCACTGACCGGCGGATCGCAGACGACCAGGTCGGCCCTCAGCTCCGCCCATCGGTCGTCGCGCAGCGAGTCTCCGGCGGCGACGACCACATCGATACGTCCGGTGAGATCGGCACGTCGCTGCGCGAACAGGGCGCTGCGGGCATCCGACTCCTGTCCCCGGCGTGTGAGCCCGTGCTCAGGGCCGACAGCCAACAGCAAGGTGCCGATGCCGCAGGCCGGGTCGAACAGGGTCGCGTCGGCGGCCACCTCGCCGACGAAGTGGCGTACGGCACGAACCATCCGCGGTGACGTGACCTGGTCGGATCCAGCCCTGCGCACAGAGTCGGTGAATCTCTCCGCCAGGGCATTCACCACCTCGGCCGCGCCGGTGCTCTCGGCCAGCTCAAGCGCGAGGCCCGCGACATCGGCCGGCAGCTCTGCCGACACCTCCCTCTCTGCGAGGAGACGGGCGACGTCCGCGAGCCCGCCGATCATGTCCTCACCGTAGACTCCACGCAGCGCCTGCCAGAGCTTCACGTCCACCGCGACGTCCTGCCCCTTGCGCTGCTCGTCCAGCCAGGCCTGCACCTCGGCCAGGTCGAACAGCGGACTGTTGACGCCACCGGCAGCGGGTGCCGGGAAGTCGTCGTAGCGTCGCCGCCAGTTCGAGACGGCCGCGCGGGTGACGCCCGCCAGCCTGGCGATCTCGGAACCGGTGACCAGTGGGCCAGCGGACGAGGCGGAATTCTCCGTCATGCAGGCAACCGTACACAAGAGCGATCACACCATCAACATGTACATTTGTTGACGACGTCAACGTGACTCGTCGAAAAGTAGTAGTTGCTCGTCCTCGTCGACGGGTTCCCGTGCCTCGGGTTCCTCCTCCAGTCCGGCCGCGGGATACTCCGCCGGATCAGGATCCGTAGCCGGAGTGACGTCGTCCCCCGCCTGGGCGTCCTCCTGCCCACGCGTCGGCAACACGTACTGCTGGCCATCGATCTACGCCGGCGTCCTCAGCACGGAAGGACACCCCGGTCGTTCAGCGAGCCTGGCCGGCGTCCCGCGGCACGAAGCGCGTGGTGGGATGGGCTGGATCCGCCTGGGGTTCGCCCTCGGGCAGCACCCGGGCGAGCGCGGTGAACACCCCTTCCATCACCTCGTCCGTGTACCCGGCCACCGTCTCCGAGGCTTGCAGCAGCACCCCGCCGGCTCCGAGCGGAACGACTCGGTGGAACGCCCCGGAAGCAGACAATGCCGCTGCGCCGCCCAGTCGCTGCGCCAACTCCCCAGGGCACACCGTCACCCAGGCATAGCCGCGCAGGAACTCCCGGTCCTCAGGCAGGGACTCGTCGAGGTCACGGTTGAGGACGGCCTCGATGTTGGACCAGTCCGAAAACACGTCTCGCTCAATGCGGGCGAACGCTGGATTGAGGGCGTCGAGCGCCAGCGCAAGGAATTCCACGAGTCCTGTGCAGTACGTCGGATCGGCGAGGCGCGCGGGTCCTGCCTGGAGCGCGACGACGAACTTGGACCATTCCCCCTCCACCGGGAAGTAGGAGGACTGCACCCGGCCAAGGGTGTCGTCACCGTAGAACTCCGTGACGACCCAGTCCGGGCTCTTCTCCAGTTCTTCCTTCAGTCGCGCGCGATTCCTTCCGAGGTGGGAGAGATGGAGACGCCGGCTCCCCTCGGACTGTCGAATGGAAGTCCCGGAGTGCACACCGTGTTCAGTGCGCTCCTCCTGGTACGAGAGTTCGGCGAGCGGCCCGGAAAACGCCTTCTCGAACCAATCGGCCGCAGCCGCCCCCCGTTCGGCCGCACCGAGCGGATCGAGGGTCGCCTCGACGTACACGTCCATTCGTCGTCCATCCTTCTCACACGACTTCAATCCTCCGGGGCGCCCCGCCCCATCGTCCGAAGCTCCTCAGCACCTGCCGCCCAAGACGCGGGCAGGTCCCTTGGACAGGATGTTCCCCAAGCCCACCACGATGGAAGTGAACGTCACGGCACCGTCGACCACGGCGACTTCGCCGCTGTAGTCGGTATCGAGTGACCTCGGGCCGTAGGTTCCGGTCGCAGACGGAGTGGGTTCGGACGTCGGGGTCCGCGTCGGCTTCGATGGATACCGCGCGCGCATCCGGAGCGGGGCCGAGGCATCGGGATCGACCCGGTGGTTCGCGCTTGCCGATGATCCGTGGCCTGCTGCCCGCCGAGCACAGGGTTGCAGCTCGGACCGCGGCGGGCCCGGGCGGTCGCGTCAGTGCGATCGAGGGCGCCCGTCGGCGTCGGAACCGGAGGGGCCGACTCCCATGACCGGGCCTCGCGGCAAGGTCTGCACCGGTGGCCCGAATCCGTGCAGCAGGGTGTCCAACACGCGGGCGGCCAGCTGGTCGACGGCGCCGATGTCGACCACGTCCCGCCCTTCTTCGGACGCCTCGTGGATCAGGGCGTAGTAGACCCGGCGGGCCCACTTGAGGTCGGTGTCCGCGGACAGCAGGCCGGCCTCCTGTGCGCGGCGGAGGAGCTGATCGCACTGGGCCAGGACGTCGGCATGCACGCGCGCCGCCTCGGGGTCGGACGGAGCGGTCCGGCTCATCGCGAAGCTCCAGCCGATCTTCACCTGAAGGACGTTGGCGGTCACCTGGTGCAGGGCGACCAGCGGCGGGGAGGTGAGCGGGCGGGCGGCCTCCACGGCCTGGTGGAACCGCTCGGTCGCCCAGGTCGCGAGCGCCTCGACCAGTGCCTCGCGGGTGGCGAAGCGCCGGTGCACGGTGGTGCGGGCCACCCCGGCCGCCGCTGCGATCTGCTCCATGGTCGCCGCCGGGTCGGCGGCCAGCACGCGTTCCGCCGCCTCCAGGATCGTCCGCACCGTCCGCTCCGCATCGGCACGCAGCGCGCGCCCCCTCGTCTCCATGGACCAGACAGTACATCGAGGACGCGGATCACTGACTACTTGCATCATTATGTTGCAGTTAATAGCTTTAGGGCGTCAGTGGAGTTGCGAGAAGCTCATTGTCACGACAGGAGTGCATCCATGGATCTGCAGCTGACGAACACCACCGCCGTGGTCACCGGCGCGAGCCGCGGCATCGGACTGGCCATCGTCCAAGCGCTCACCGCCGAGGGCGTTCGCGTGGCGGCCGCCGCCCGCACCATCACCCCGGAGCTGAAGGAGACCGGCGCCCTGGCCATACCGGTGGACCTGCTCGACCCGGACGCCCCTGCCCGGCTGATCGACCGCGCCACCACCGAACTCGGCGACCTCGACCTGCTCGTCAACAACGTCGGCGGCGGCGACGGCGGAGAGGGCCGGACCGGTGGCTTCCTCTCCTTCACCGACCAGCAGTGGCAGCACTCCCTCGACCTGAACTTCCTGGCCGCCGTGCGGGCCAGCCGGGCGGCGCTGCCCAGCCTGCTGCGCCGCCGCGGGACACTCATCAACATCTCCTCCAACAGCGCCCGGATGCCGCACGCCGGGCCCGTCCCCTACTCCACCGCGAAGGCCGCGCTGACCGCCTTCGGCAAGGCGCTGGCGGAGGAGTTCGGACCGCAGGGTGTGCGCGTCAACACCATCTCGCCGGGCGCGGTGCGTACCGCGATGTGGGAGAGCCCGGATGGCTACGGCGCGGAGCTGGCCCGTTCCATGGGGGTCACCCAGGAGCAGTTGCTGGTCCAGCTCCCGGCCGCGACGGGCATGACCATCGGCCGCCTGCTGGAACCGTCCGAGGTCGCCACGGCCGTCACCTACCTCGCCTCACCGCCGGCGGCCGCCATGTCCGGCACGGACCTGCTGATCGACGGCGGATCCGTCAAGACCGCCTGACACGACGTCCGGGACGGCAGCGGCGGTGTCGGGCACCGGTGGCGCGTATCCGGAACCGACTCCCCTGAGCTGCGATGTCGGCGAGCAGATTTCGTTGTCGTCGAGGCGCGATCTGTCAGGAGGAGCTCGTGCCCGACCCCCCTGTGCGTGCTGGTACGCCAAGGCGTCGCCGTCTCAGCCGGCATCGGCCACGCGCCCGGCACTCTCGATCGCGTGCACCGCACACGCCTCGTCCCGGTCGGGATGGTCCCCGCTGACGCCCACCGCGCCGATGACATGGCCCTCGCCGTCGCGGACGAGGACGCCGCCGGGGACCGGTGCGATGCGGCCGTCGGAGATGGTGGTGAGGGACTGGAAGAACGCCGGTGCCTCGGTGGCGCGGCCGGCCAGGTTGCGGCTTCCGGCGCCCATGCCGAGCGCGCCCCATGCCTTGGCCTGGGCGATCTGCGGACGGAGGATGCCGCTGTTGTCCTCGCGTTTGAGGGCGAGGAGGTGGCCGCCGGCGTCGAGGACGGCGACGGTCAGGGGGTGGCAGCCGAGTGCGCGGCCGTGTTCCAGCGCGCTGTCGACCATGTGTGAGGCGTCCTTGAGGAGCAGGGGTTCCATGTGTCCGTTTCTGGCTCGGTGGTGGTGCGTGCGGTGCGACGCGGACGTGCGCACGGCACCGTAGGGGAAGCGGTGCCGTGCGCACGGGATGACGGGCCGCGAGTTGTCAGGCCGCGGGCTGAGGTTGTTGCGGCTGTGCCGATGCCTGTTCCGCTTCCGGCTGCTCGGGCATCTCGTCCAGGTCGTACTCCGCGGACTCGGTCCGCGGCAGCACGATCGGCGGCAGGCCGATCACGAAGGCCTCCAGTGCGGAGGAGGCGGAGAGGTGGAGCGTCTCGCCGGGGTCGGCCTGGATGGCCGTCAGGGGGGCGATGCCGGTGCCCTCCGCGGAGCCGGTGCCCGTGCCCGTGCCCGTGCCCGTGCCCGTGCCGGACAGTATGACGAGCAGGCGGCGGGCCCGGTCGTCCTGGCTGGTCCACTCCGCTCCGTTCGTCATGCGGATCAGTTCGATCCAGACGCCGCGTTCGGAGAAGGCGCCCATGAACTTGCGCTCGACGCCGTCGGCGCCCTGCACCGGCAGCCAGTTGAACCGCTTCGGGTCGGCGATCTGGACGTTCTTGTAGCGCGGCCTGGGGTACTTCAGATGCTCGCCGAAGACATGCTCCCAGATGGTGTTGAGGCCCCACTGCACCTTGCCGTTGTCGAAGTGGTAGTAGGGCCCGACGAATGTGCCGTGCTCCAGGAGTTCGTCCCAGGCCTTGCGGCGCTGTTCGATGCTCATGAAGCCGTATCCGGAGGCGCCGCCGAACTGCAGGACCAGCTGGAGGCGTTCGCCGGGCGCAGCCTTGCCGAGCGGGTCGTCCTGGGGGCCGTAGGAGAGGCCTTCGGGGAAGTAGCCGATCTGTCCCTCCCCCAGGACCAGACCGCGGCCGAGGTTCATGTCGCCCTTGACCGGGAGCCTTATCTGCTCGAAGTTGTGGCGATGCCGCGGCATGTGGAAGTCGGCGTCCTGCCGGCCCAGGGTGTACATGAAGTTCTCGGGCGTGCCGGGTTCGCCCTTGAGCATGTGCTGGAACAGCACGGCTCCGGTGGGGTGGTCCTTCGTCCAGTTGGTGTCGTCGAAGGGGACGATCTTCATTGCTGTTCTCCAGACGTTCGGTTCAGGAGGTGACGACCCTGTTGTCGAGGGACGCCGGGGCGGGGGCCCGGCCGTCGGCATGGCGTCGCACCAGGCTGAGGGCGAAGAGCACCAGGCCTGTTGCCGCGGCGGCCGCTCCGGCGAGGAGGAAGAGGGTGGGGACGGTGACCCCGGCGCCGATGAGCGCACCGCCCGTCGTCGGACCGAGGATGCCGCCGATCCGGCCCGCCCCGATGCCCCAGCCGACGCCGGTGGCGCGCAGCCGGGTCTCGTAGAGCGTGGCGCCGAGGGCGACCGAGCACAGTTGCGCGCCCACGGCGAACAGGCCGCCGACGAAGGTGGCGACGAGCAGCGTCGTGCCGGACGATCCGGCCCTGCCGATGAGGGCGACGGCGATCGCTCCCAGCACGTAGGCGCCGGCGATCACGCGGGCCGCGTTGTACCGGTCGGCGAGCCGGCCGATCAGCACGCAGCCGATCACGCCGCCGAGGTTGAGGGTGGACACGGCCAACAGGGCGTTGCGCATGCCGGCGCCGGTGGCGAGGCTGGGCAGCCAGGTGGTGAGGAAGTAGGCCATGAGCAGGGTGAGGAAACTCGCCAGCCACAGCAGCAGCGTGGTGGCGGCCCGGCCCTGCCGGAACAGGTCCGCCACCGGGGAGCGTGCGGAGTCCGTGCCCGCCTGCGGGCCGCTGTCCTCGGCCTGGACGCCCAGCCTTGCGAGGGTCCTCGACGCGGCCGTCGTGTCACCGCGCACCTGGAGGAAGCGGGCGGACTCCGGGAGGCGGAACCAGAGGAGCAGCACCACCAGGAGGGGGACCACGCCGCCGACGTAGAACAGGCTCTGCCAGCCGTGGTCGGGGATCAGCCAGGCGGCGAGGACGCCGCCGATCACCGCGCCCATCGGGAAGCCGCACCACATCAGGCCCACCACCGAGGCCCGGGACTTCGCGGGTGTGTACTCGCTGGTGATCGCGATGATGCCCGGCACGGCGGCGCCCAGCCCCAGACCGGTGAAGAGCCGCAGCACCTCCAGCGAGCCGATCGACGTCGCCAGCGCCGGTGTCAGAAGGGTGAGGACGGCGAACTCCAGGACCCCGGCGAGCACCAGCGGCCGGCGCCCGACGCGGTCACTGATGACACCGGCCACGACGGCCCCGATCAGACCGCCGAAGAGTCCGATGCCGAAGACGGTGCCGAAGACCGACGGCTCCTGCTGCCAGGCGGCGCCGATGTCCGGGGCCGCGAGGGAGATGGCCTGGGTGTCGAATCCGTCCAGCAGCGCGACCAGCGCGCACAGGACGATGACGAACATGACGGGGCGCGGCATGCGTCCCGTGGGGAGAGCGGAATCGTCGTTGATTCTCTGCTGGTTCATGGGTCTCCTCATGACCTGGACGTGCGGGGTTGTACCGGCCGGCGCTCCTCAATGGACGGGAGAACGGGGAAGGGGACGTGTTACCGCGGCCCGGCGGCGGGCTGTGTGTGGAGGAGGGACGCGATGACCTGGGAGTAGCGCAGGTCGGCGATGCGGATCTGCTCGGCCTGCGGGGCGGCCGTGACCAGTTCCAGGGCGCGCTGGTGATACGTCTTCACCAGCTCCGCCGCCCGGTCGCCGTCCCTGGCCTCGATGGCCTCCACGACGGCGAGACGGTGTGCGTAGAGGGCGCCCGCGATGCGCCGCCACTCGCTCAGCTTCCGTCCGCCCGAGATGGCGATGCCGAGTTCCACCTGGATCTCGTCGAAGAACTTGCACAGCGTCGCCAGCAGCGCGTTGTGGGAGATCTCGGAGAGCAGGTGGAGGAACCGCTTGAGGGCGTGGACGGACTCGTCCACGGAGTCGATGGACGCCAGCTGTTCGGCGGCCGCGCGCAGTGCGGCGATCTCCTCGTCCGTGGCGTGGACGGCGGCGGCCTGGGCGGCGTGGGCGTTCAACGTGCCCAGGATGTCGAGGACTTCGGCGGCGCCGACGTTCTTCAGCTGGATCGCGGAGGCGATGGACACGGCGATCATCCGGTCCGCCGAGGCCGTCACGAACGATCCGCTGCCGTGCCGGACGCTGACCAGTCCCATCGCGGTCAGGGCGCGTACGGCCTCGCGCACGGTGGCCCCGCTGACCCCGTACTGCTCGGCGAGGTCCCGTTCCGCCGGCAGGCGGGATCCGTCGGGCAGCGCTCCGCGCAGGATCTGGTCCCGGAGGTCCTCCATGATGCGGTCGGCGACCCGACCGCGCTCGAACTTGCGGAACGCCGGGTCGCTGTGTGGGGCATCCGTCATGACGTGCATCCTCGACGCTTGGGGAGCGTACGGCCGTGAGCCGGAGGCTTCGTCCGGCATTGGTTCGCGGGCTCTCGGGCGGTAACCTACTGGGACAGTAAGTCACTAGGTGACTAGGGGTCAACGGTCGGGACGGCACCTTCTGCGGCGACCCGCTGACGCCCCGTCAGCTGTTCGAGAGAGGACGACCGGCATGGTTTCCACGTCTCCCAGCCCCCGGCCCACCGCTCCCCCGCCGCTCACCGGCGGCCCCGTGCACGAGGGCGTCGCCACCCTGCTCACCCGGTTCGGCGCCGCGATCGACGCCGGGCGCGCGGACGGCGTCGCCGAGTTGTTCACCGCCGACTGCGCCTTCGTGCCGCCCACCGGCGAGGTCCTGCGGAACCCGGCGGCGGTCGAGGCGTTCTACCGGGCGAGGTTCGCCGACACCCGGCGGCGGACCTGTCACCAGTGGGCCAACCTGCAGGTGTTTCCCGACGGGGAGCGCGGCGCCGGAGCCGAGGCGGTCATGACCACCTACGCGTTCGAGCCGGCGGTGTCCGAGACCCACACGCAGCTGCGGGTGGGCCGGGTCCACGCCCGGTGCGAGAGCGGCGCGGACGGGGTGTGGCGCTTCGCCGAGCACCGGTTCGAGATGGCCTTTCCGCTCAGCGTTCCGCTGCGCACCGAGGGCCGGACATGACAGAGAGACTCACTCGGCAGAGGCTCCGCTCCGCAGGGAGTTGAGCAGTTCGGTGACCGGGCCGGCGGCCGGCGGACCGCTGTGCGCCTTGTCGTCGATGACCGTCACCTGGGGCGCCGTCCCGTCGGCGGCGGGCCAGGGTGTGCCGTCGGGGCTGCTCGGTACGCCGGTGCGGGCGAACTCCGTCCAGGCGTGTGCGAGGGTGTCGGACACCTGGGCGTCCACCTCGTCGTAGTCCTCGTCCCCGGCCGGGGTGAGGTGGCCGAACACGTACGGGATCTCGGCGCAGTGGAAGGCGAGCATGCCGGTCCGGCGGTGGCCGGGTGAGACACGATCGAACCGGTACGAGTAGGCCGTGCGGCCCAGTTCGGTGAAGCGCCGGTACGAGGCCAGCGCCGGCTCGGCCCAGATCGCGGCGGTGAACAGCTCCGCCAGCGCCTCGTAGGGGCTGCCCGTGAGCTCGGCGGCGATGAGCGCGGCGCGGTTCCCGCCGAGCGCGGTGGTCATGTTCGCCAGGGTCTCGGGGGTGTAGATCAGGGCCGGATCCGCCGCCGCCCGCGGGGCTCCGTACGTACCGCCCGGCCTCACGAAGAAGCGCGCCTCGTCGGCGGTGTGGCCGAACAGCACCGGAACGTCCTCCGGCCAGCAGGACAGATCCGCGCCGACCACCTGCCCGTCCTCGGTGGGGCGCCAGACCAAGTTGGCCGGGGTGTGCACCTCGCCGGGGGCCGGCCTGGTGCCCGACAGCAGGCGCGACGCCCCGAGCACCTGCTCCGCCGGCGCCCGGCGCAGCAGTTCGAGGTCGCTGCCGCCCAGCTGCTCGAACAGCCGGGCGCCGGCCTCGACGACCCCCTCGTGCCCCGTGTCGGCAACGGCCGCGGGAGGTTCGAAGCCCGCGCTCTGCAGGATGACACGGTGGAACAGCCCCCGGGCGCTCGGGGTGGAGAGCAGGGTCCGCCCCGCGACCGCGCCGGCGGACTGGCCGAAGACCGTGACGTTGCCGGGGTCGCCGCCGAACGCGGTGATGTTGCGGGACACCCAGTCGAGCGCGGCGACCCAGTCCTGGACCGCGGCGTTGCCGCCCGCCTCGGGGTGGTGGAGGAAGCCGAACGCACCGAGCCGGTAGTTGACCGACACATAGGTCACGCCGCGCAGGGCGAGCGCCGTGCCGTGGTAGTCCGCCATGGACGCGGCCCCGTTGAGGAAGCCGCCGCCGTGGATCCAGACCATGACGGGCTGCCGGGCCTGCGGGTCGACGGTCCCGGTCCAGACGTTGAGGTAGAGACAGTCCTCGCTCTGCCCGGCCCCGAGGTCCGCGCCGTTGTCGGCGGTCTGCAGCGCGGCGGGGCCGAAGGCCGTCGCGTCGCGTACCCCGTCCCATGCCGCGGGCGGACGCGGTGCGGCCCAGCGCAGCTCCCCCACCGGCGGGGCCGCGTAGGGGATGCCCCGGAAGCGGAACGCGCCCCGCTTCCGGTTGCCTTCCAGGATGCCCTGTTCCACGCGGACTTGACTCATGGCGTCTCCTGTTCCACGCACGCGGCGGACGGTGTCCGGCGTCGGCGCTCAGGTGTCCGTCGGCGGCGGAGGGCTGCCCCTCGCCGACGGTCAGATGTCCGTCGGCGGCGGACGGCCGCCCCGCGCCGACGGTCAGGTGTCCGTCGCACCGAGCCTGGTGTTGAGCAGGCCGGCCAGCAGGTGGGTGTAGCCGGGATCCGAGATCTGGATCTTCTTCGCCCGCGGCCCCGAAAGGATCAGGCCCGCCGCGCGCGCGGAGTGCGCGTCGACGGCCTCGGCCGCCCGCCGCGCGGACCGGCTCGCCACGGCCTCGACGATCGCGAGCCGGTCCTCGTGCAGTCCTCCCGTGACCCGCCGCCATTCCGACAGCTTGCCGCCGCTCATCGCGAAGGCCAGCTCCACCTGGACATCGACGAGAAGCCGGCACACGGCGGTCAGCAACGCGTCGTGGGAGATCTCCGACAGGCGCCGCATGAAGGTCCTGAGATCCTCCAGCGCCCGGTCGGGGGCGTCGATCACGGCCAGCCTCTCGGCGGCCTCCCGGAACGACGCGATCTCGTCGTCGCTCGCCTGCTCGGCGGCGAGCTGCGCCGCGTGCCGGTTCAGGGCTGCGAGCATGCCGAGCACCTCGCGGGCGCCGACGCTCTCCAGGCGCACCAGCGACGCGATGGACATCCCCATCATGGTGTCGGACTCGGCGGTGACGAAGGTGCCGGCGCCGTGGCGGACGCTGATCAGCCCGACGGTGGCCAGCACGCGCACCGCCTCACGGACCGTAGAGCCGCTGACGCCGTACTGCTCGGCCAGGTCCCGCTCGGCCGGCAGCCGCGAGCCGTTCGGGAGTTCCCCGCTGAGGATGCGCTCCCGCAGGTCGTCGACGATCCGGTCGGCGACCCGGCCGCGTCCGATCCTGCGGTCGGCCGCGGTTCCCGCTGAGTCCTGCGCCATGCCCTCGACGCTAGATCACCGAGCGGCGAGCGTCAACGGGTCACCGAGACACTGGGTGACTTGATGTTTCGGTGTTAGCCTGCCGAGAGCTTGCGCAGGGTCGCAGAACTCGCCGAGGAGCCGCCGTGGAGTACCTGCTCAAGGGCCAGCAGCCGAGCCCCATCAGCCAGGAGCCGTGGGCGCTGGCCCGCAACGAGTTGCAGCAGGCCGCCGAGAGCGGCCATGACGTGGCGGACCTGCGGCCCCGCCTGGAGTCGCTGCCGCCCGAGGACGAGGCCGGGCTGCTCGACCTCCACCGGGAGATCCTCGCCAGGCCACGGGCGGCGGACTGGCCGTACACCGAGACCTCGGCGCTCGCGGAGATCGTGGCGACGCTCCCGCCGGACGAGGACGAGGACGGGGACGAGGACGAGGACAGGGACGGGGACGGGGCGCCGCAGGCGGCGGCCGCCGACCGGATCCACGGTGCACAGCCGGTGGCCGCCGACCGGATCCACGGTGCGTGGACGGGCCGGATCATCGGCAACATGATGGGCAAGCCCTTCGAGATCGGGCCCACCCGGGAGTCGATCCGCGCGTATCTGCGGTCGAAGGGCGCCTATCCGCTCACGGGATACGTGCCGTTCGACGACCCCGGCGAGCGCGACCGGCTCGGCCGCTGGGGCTTCGAGGGGCTGACGGCGGGCCGGGTCCACGGGTCGGTCCGCGACGACGACATCGACTACACGGTGCTGGCCCTGCACCTGCTGGAGACCTACGGCCGTACCTACACCGCCCGCGACGTGGCGGCCGAGTGGCTGTCCCGTTTCCCCGCGTACCAGCTCTTCACCGCCGAACGAGCGGCCTACCAGAACCTCATCCGCGGGGTGCCGCTGGACCGGGTGGGGGAACACGACAACCCGTACCGGGAGTGGATCGGCGCGCTGATCCGTGCCGACGTCTTCGGTTTCGTCGCGCCGGGACAGCCGCGCCGCGCCGCCCTGTTGTCGTACCAGGACGCCTCGCTCAGCCATCGGGCCAACGGGATCTACGGCGAGATGTGGGCCGCCGCCCTGATCTCCTCGGCGTTCACCGCCGCCACCCCGGAGGAGTCCGTCGGGGAGTCGCTGCGGCACGTGCCCCCGCACTCCCGGCTCGGCATCGAGATCCGGACCGTGCTCGACCAGTTCCGGCAGGGCCTGACCTGGGAGAAGTGCCTGGACGACCTGCACGCGCGGCACACCGGCATGAGCTGGGTGCACACCGTCAACAACGCCGGCGCCCTGACCGCGGCCCTGCTGTGGGGGGAGGGGCGGTTCGGCGAGACGGTCGGCCTCGCCGTGCAGGCCGGGCTGGACACCGACTCGATCGGGGCGACCGCGGGCGCGTGGGCGGGAGCCTTCCTGGGCCTGAGCGCCCTTCCCGACGCCCTCGTGGCCCCTCTCGAAGACCTGTGCCGCAGCGGGGTGTTCGGCTTCGGGGACCTCGCCGTCTCCTCCCTGGCCGAACGCACCCTCACCCTCTCCGCCCGCCGGTATGGAGCTCCGGTGAACACCGACCAGTCGCCCTCGGTTACGACGTCACCCAGTCGCCCTCGGCCATGACGTCAGCGGGCGCAGTACTACGACGGGATCGCCCAGCTGCTCGGCCTTGGGCCCACCCCCGAGGCCGAGGCCGTGTCCGAGCAGTTCCGTACCGCCTGGGCGGCCTTCGCCACCGACGGCTCCCCCGGCCGGCCCGCCTACGACCCCGACCGCCGCCTGGTCCAGGTCATGCACCCGGAGCCCGCGGTCACGGCCTACCCGGGGGAGACCTCACGCCGGCTGTGGCAGCACCACACCTTCGACACGCTTCCCCTGCTGGGCGCGGGCGGCTGAACCCGCCCTCAGCACCGGGTCAGGAACCCAGGTGATCGTCGAGGAAGCCGACCAGCTGGTCGACGACCTTCCGGGTGGTCCAGGGCTCGGTCATCGAGGCAGGCATCCCGACGGCCCCGTCGCCGTGACCGGCACCCGTGATGATGTAGCGGGTGCTGTCGACGCCCTTGGCCAGGAGCGTGTTGTTCAGCGCGAGGGTCTGGCTGGGCGAGACCAGGCGGTCCTGGTCACCGTGGTAGAGGAGGAAGGCCGGGTCGTCCGCGTCCGCGTACGTGGCCGGGTCGGCGGCCTTGACCTGGTCCGTGTACGCGGCGACGGACTTCTTCGTGTCCGGACCGTAGACCCACTTGGCCGTCATGTTGCCGGCGGTGAGGTTCGCCTGCTCGGTCTTGTCGTCGAAGTCCGCGCCGATCCTGGAAAGGTTCGCCGGCCCGAAGTCGTCGATGACGGCCTGGACCTTGCTGCTCTGGTCGAGGTTGTCGCCGACGTCGAACTTCTTGACCCCGCCGGTGGTGCCGGCCATGGCGGCGAGGTAGCCGCCGGCGGAGTCGCCCCACACGGCGACCTGGTCGGGATCGATGTGGTACTCGTCGGCGTGGGCGCGCAGGTAGCGGATCGCGGACTTCACGTCGGCGAGGCCATCGACGTAGGTGGCCCCGTCCGTGGTGGTGCGGTAGTGGACGCTGGCGACGACGTAGTCCTGTTCGGCGATGTACGTACGCCGGTTCAGGCCCTGTTCCTTCTGGGCCGTCAGGAAGCCGCCGCCGGGGATGTAGACGACCAGCGGCTTCGCGCCGTCGGTCTTCGGGACGGTGAGGTCCAGTTTCAGCTCGGTCTTCTTCCCGTTCGTGCTCGGCGTCGAGTACACGATGTCGTTGTGCGTCTCCACCTCGGTCCCGCCGCACTCGATCTGTGGCCCCGTGGCCGAGATCACCTTACTGTTGGTGGTGTGGGGCTTGGCCACGGTCGAGGCGATCGGAAGCTGGTTGCCGGCGCCCGCACCGCCGGGCGCGCCGGAGGGGGCTCCGGAGGGCATGCCCGAGGGGGCTCCGGCGCCTGCGCCCGCGGCGCCCTGCGGGGCGGGGGTCGTGGGGCAGTTGCTCGGCCGGGCACTGGCACTGGCCTCGCCGGACGCCGTGGTCTCACTGTCGTCGGTGGAGCAGGCGGTGAGAGCGAGTCCCAGGGCCGCCACTCCGACAAGTGTCCTGCCCAGCATGAACTTGGCCATGACGTTCCTCTTTCACATGTTCGACAGCGTGACGGGCCCGGCCTGCGAGACCGGGCCCGCCGGGCGGGAGCGCGGCATTTCTCCGGGCCGCAGCCGCATTCCGCCGGGCCTCAGGAGACGGCTACGGCTCTCTCGCCCTCGGTAGCCGGTGACGGCCGGGCGCTTCCCGGCCGCCACCGAGCATGGACGAGCCGTAAGAGGCGAGTGTTCGCGGATTGTTCGGGCAACGTAAGGATCGGCCGACCGGCCCCTGCCAGGCCGGGGCGCGGACGCCACGACCGCTAGGCTCGGTGCACATGCCCCAGGACAAGGGCCTCGTCCTGATCGTGGAGGACGAGGCGCACATCGCCGACCTGCAGCGGCTCTACCTGACCAGGGACGGCTTCGGCGTGCACGTGGAGAGCGACGGCCGCGCCGGCCTGGCGGCGGCCCGGCGGCTCCGCCCGGTGGCCATCGTGCTCGACCTCACCCTCCCCGGCCTCGACGGCGTCGAGTTCTGCCGCCTGCTGCGGGACAGCGGCGACTGGACGCCGGTGGTGATGGTCACCGCACGGGACGAGGAGGCAGACCGGATCATCGGCCTGGAGCTCGGCGCGGACGACTATGTGACCAAGCCGTTCTCGCCGCGCGAGCTCGTCGCCCGGATCAGGACGGTGCTGCGCCGGGCCGCCGGGCCGCCGGTCGAGCCGGTGCTGACCCTGGGCACACTCACCCTCGATCCGGCCCGCCGGACCGTCCACCACGAGGGCCGGCCAGTCGACCTGACCACGACCGAGTTCAACCTGCTCGCCTACCTGATGCGCCGGCCCGGCCAGGTCTTCACCCGCGCGCAGCTGCTGTCCCACGTCTGGGGATACGCCGACTACCGCGACGGCCGGGTCGTCGACGTCTACGTCTCCCAGCTGCGCGGCAAGCTCGGTGACGCCGGCCCCATCCGCACCGTTCGCGGGGTCGGCTACAGCGTCGGCCCGGCGTGAGGAATCCGGCATGCGCAAGGCGGCACGGCACCCCATCGGCTCGCGGCCCAGGCACCGGCTCAGGCCCCGGTGGCCGCTGCGCGGCACACTCGCCGGTGCCATCGTCCTGCTGGCGACACTGGTGGCGGCGCTCGCGGTCATGCTGACCGGGATCGTGGCCGGAGAGACGGCCCATTCGAATGCCGAGGCCCAGGAGCGCGACCAGCTCGCCCGCCAGGCCGCGGTCCTCAGCCGCGTCCCGGCGCCCGACTCGCTCCTCCTCGAAAGCGAGCGGCGGCTGGCCGGATCCAATGGCGTGCAGCTCGCCGTCGTCGCCCCGGACGGCGGGGTCGCGGGACCCGCCGCCCCGGCACTCACCGACGCCGACCGCGACCGGCTGCTGTCCGGTCGTCCCGTGTCCGCCACCGCCACCCTGGGCGGCCGGAACTTCATGGTCGAGGCGCACCCGGCCCGGGGCGGCGGTGCCGTCGTGCTCGCCCAGCCGATGACCGACGTACGGCAGGCCGCCACCCGGATGCAACACAGCCTGCTGCTGCCGATGGCCACCGGACTGGTGGGCGCCGCACTGGCCGGGGCGCTGCTGGCCCGCCGCATCGCCCGGCCGCTGACCTCGGCCGCGGCCGTCGCGCACCGGCTGGCCGCGGGCGAGCGCGGACTGCGCGGCCCGGTGGACGGACCCACGGAAGCAGTCGAACTGGGCAGCTCGCTGACCGTGCTCGACCAGGCGCTGACGCGCAGCGAGAACCGCCAGCGGGAGTTCCTGCTGTCGATTTCCCACGAGATCCGCACCCCTCTCACCGTCGTGAAGGGCTACGCGGAGGCCCTCGACGACGGCGTCGTGCCCGCCGGGGAACTGCCGGCCGTCGGACGCACCCTGCTGACCGAGACCCGGCGACTCGACGGTTTCGTCAGCGACCTGCTGCGGCTCGCCCGCCTCGAAGCGGACGACTTCCACCTCGACATCCGGCGCACCGACCTGGCCGCCCTGGTCGAGGAGGCCGCGGAGACCTGGTCGCGGCTGTGCGCACGCCACCACGTCGACTTCCGTCTCGAGCACCCGAACTCCCCGGTCCTCGCCGACACGGACGGCTCCCGCGTACGGCAGATCGCCGACGGACTGCTGGAGAACGCCCTGCGCGTCACCCCGGAAGGCAGCCCCCTCGTCCTGGCGCTGCGCACCGAAGGCGGCCACGCCGTCATCCAGGTCCGCGACGGCGGCCCCGGCCTGTCCGACGACGACGCCGCGGTCGCGTTCGAGCGCGGCGTGCTCCGCGACCGCTACCGGGACATCCGCCCCGTCGGCAGCGGCCTCGGCCTGGCCATCGCCCACCGCCTCACCACCCGTCTGGGCGGCACCATCACCGCGAGCGGCCAGGGCCCCGAGGGCGGCGCCTGCTTCACCGTCACACTGCCGGGCGGCGCGGCGGGCTGATCGGGGCGCGTGCGGAGACGACGGACCGCGCCTCGCCGAGTTGCCGGCACGCCGAAGTCCTCGAAACAGCCGGCAGTGACTTTGCAAGGTGGACCGCCCCTGCCCCAGGGCGAGTTGTGGTACGCAGTGACGGTGATCAGCCGACTCCCTCTCGACGAGCAACTCGAGTCCCTGCGTGCGGTGCTGTCGCGGAACACCGTGCTGACGGAGGTGCTGGCGCGGACTGCGACATTGGATCTGCCGGGGTGGTATCTGACGGCGGGATGCCTGTTCCAGACCGTGTGGAACGTGGTCACGGACAGACCGCCGACCAACGGCATCAAGGACTACGACGTCTTCTACTTCGACGCCGACCAGCTGTCCTGGGAAGCGGAGGACGCCGTGATCAGGACCGGCCGGGAGGTGTTCGCCGGCCTTCCGGCAGAGGTCGAGATCCGGAACGAGGCACGGGTTCACCTCTGGTACGAGGACAAGTTCGGAGTGGCGTGTCCGCCGTACGACTCCACCGAGGCGGCGATCGACAGCTTCGCCGCGACGACGTGCTGTCTGGGAGTACGGCTGGAGACCGACGGCCGCTGGCGCGTGTACGCGCCGCACGGCCTCTCGGACGTGTTCAACCTCGTCGTCCGGCCGAACCCCGTGCTCGCCCCTCGCTCGGTCTATGAGACCAAAACAGCGCGGTGGCAAGAACAATGGCCCGAGCTCACCGTGCTGGACTGGCCCGCAGAGAGTGCCACAACGTCCCGGTCCGGCAGCTGACCTCGGCTGCGGAGGCGCCTCGGTCTCGGGCGGCGGCTGCAGCTCGCCCGTACAGCCCGCAATCGACCCGAAGGGCTTGCTCAGCACCGGAATACGGGCCCTGGCCTGCGAAAATACCAAGCGGCAGACGAGTCGGGCTGTACGCCGGGTATTCCTGAGCACCCTTGTGACCTGCGCTTTTACGAGCCGTATCGGTTGTGGCCTGCTAGGACGGGTTGCAGAGGCGATCGGAGGCAGTCAGAGGAAACCGCTCTGATTCGACCCGGGTTCGACCCGAGCTGCTCGGAGCCAGCCAGAGGCAATCGCCCTCTGCTTGGCCCCGAATCAGCCGAGGTCAGGACCGTGTCGAACCGGTGAGGACTCCTCTGGCGGCCCTCCGAGTCGTTCTCGGTCGAGCCGCGATGGGGACGCCTGCCTCTGATGCGGGGCCAGGCATACGAAGGCCTCCAGGACGGCAATCCTGGAGGCTTCGCTTGGCACCGATTGGAGGTCGGTTCCGGACCCCACCCGTGGTTTTAGCGGGCCTGAGTGGCGTCCACGTCCTTGCGAGACGACCCCACAGTGCCACACCACACCGACCAGGCAGACCCATCCCAACGACCCATTCAGCCAAGCGAGCGACTGGGGCTTCACCGGCTGTCTCCGGCTGCGGCTGACCTGGTTCTGCTCGGAGACCTCACCGGCCGCTACGCGGCGGGAAGCTACAGCAGGCTCGGCTCCGACCGCCGGAGCGTGGTCCTGCGCGCGGACCGTCAGGGCGCGGCCGAGCACGGTCACCGGATCACCTCGGCCATCGCCTGCCACGTAGCCCGTGCCGGCGGCACCGTCGACCAGCTCACGCAGCTCCTGCTGCACCCCGACCACGAAGGCGGACGGCACACCCGGCACATCGCGCTGCGATCCGGGCAGTCGCGCACCCTGGACTACATCCGCCGGGTGTGGGCCAGCGCCTCGGACGCAATCAGCAGCACCATCGCGCTGGGCTCCCGGCACGAGGCGTACGAAGTCCTCGCCGCACTGCGCGACCGGATCGAGACGACACCGTGGCACGGGGAGCGGGGACGGACCGCGCTGCGGGTGCTGCGGGCGCACCTGAACTTCGCCGAGATCGCCGGCGGGCCCCTGCACCACGCCAGTGAGCGGCAGACCGCGGAGGAAGCCGGGGTCTCCCGTACAACACTGCGGGTCGTCTACGAGACCGTCCTGAAGCCGGGAGGCTGGCTGCGGCGTCCGCGGGTGGGTCATGGCCGGGAGGGCTCGACCTGGTACCTGGGCGACGGCAATATCCCCGGTCGCGGTGGCCCGGCTCTGGTGTCTCGTTTCCGGTCCACTCAGTTCCCCCCCGACCCGGCACTTGAGGAGTGGACCACCCCTGAGACGGCCACGACGGCCGACATCGACTCCACCGTCCTCAGCCATCTCATGGGCCACGACGCCTTCGCCCACCACGGCCTCGGCAGCTCCGCCCTCATGATCATCGGCGCGTTGCACGCCCGACCCGCCCAGACCATCGGCGAGCTCGTCGGCTCAGCATCGGTATCCCGGGCCACCGCCTACCGGACCTTGCGACGCATGGCCGACCACGGCCTGGTGCACCACAGCGGAGAGACCTGGAGCCTCGCGCCTCGCGCCCTGGAGGGCTTCGGTGCCGGCCTGCCGGATACGGTTCCCGGCCCGACCGCGTACCCGGCACAGGGCTGGGACGAGGTCGCCCAGCAGTACGGCACCGCGGGCATCGCGGCCCGGCGCAAGGCGCTGCACGCTGCCGAGCGCGCCGCGTACCGGGAGGCACTGGAGCGGCTGTCGGAGCACCGCAGCAAGGCTGTGGTGATCGTCCGCGACGGCCACCAGATCCTCGTCCCGGCGCCCCGCCCAGAGGAGATCCCCTCCGCCTGGCACGCCCCCAGTGGGCGCGTCCTCGACCCGGTCACCGGTCGCGCCGCTCCCGACTGGCGGATCGCCACCGATGGACGACTGATCCTCATCACCCCTGCTGACCAGCGCAGTTACGACGAGCTGGCCGCCGCCCATGCCGAAGCCCTCAGCGAATGGGAGTCCGCAGCATGAACCCAGAACCCCCAGTCACCTCCGATACGAGCGAGGCGGTGACACCCGAATCCCTGCGCAAGCAGTACGAGTCCGGAGCCACCGTCGACGAACTCGTCGCCGCCAGTGGGCTGTCGTACGGCACGGTTCTCAACCGGCTGCACGAGGCCGGGACCGAGATGCGCACGTCGTGGCAGACCCGCAGGATGCGCCAGGATCCACAGGCGCGCCGACGGCTCGCGGCCCACCTGCGCGCCCTCTACGAGCGGCACAGCGCGACGCTCACCGAGCTCGCCGCGGCGGGGGCTGGGACGAGGCGTGCTGCCCGGCGCCTGCTGATCGAGGCCGGCGGCACCGTGCGTACCCCGCAGCAGACGCTGCAGATGCGCGCCGCAGCGCGGGCAGCCGAGCGTCAGAAGCTCGCGCTGTCTTTGCGGGCACGGTACGAGGCCGGCGCCACGGTCCCGGACCTCGCCAGAGAGCACAGCTACTCCATCGCCACCGTCTACCGACTCCTGCACCAAGCAGGCACCCGCATGCGGCCCCAGCACCACCACGGACCGGCCCGCGACACGAGGAAACGGCCATGAGCCCCCACGTTCTCGCAGGTGTCCCCGGCGGCACCTGGCAGATCAAGCAGGCGGTCGTGCGCCATTCCGGCCGCGACAAGGCAGCACGAGCACCGCCGTCGTCGGCCCGCTCGCCGACGCGCGCACAAAACGACACCCCTTCCCCATTCAGGAGATCAAGCACACGTGAACGAGAACACCCACCACAAGACCCTGGCCGCGGCCACTGAAAGCGCCTGGGACGCCTTCGTCATCGTCGTCGGCATGCTCAAGGGCGGCACCGGCAAGACCACCTCGGCCTGGTTCATCGCCCTCTACTACGCCGTCGTCCTCGACCTGCCCACCCTGCTGCTGGACGCGGACGCCACCAGCCAGTCCGCCTACGACTGGTTCAAGGTCGCCCAGGCCGCCGGCTTCGAGGTTCCCGAGAACCTGGTGGTCGAGCGGTACCCGTTCGACGACATCGCAGAGTACATCCGGGCCAAGCGCGCCGAGTTCGGCGCGATCGTGGTCGACGCCGGCGGCGGCAGCGCCCGCATCTTCCACGAGGCTGTTACCGAGGCGAACCTGCTGCTCGTGCCGGTCGCCCCCACCAAGATCGAGCGCCGCAAGCTCGTGGCCACCTTCGACGAGGCCGAACGCGCCGCCGCACGCAACGAGCACGGCGTCACCGCCCACGTCGTCATGGTCAAGGCCGATGACCGCACCAGCCTGCCCAGTCGGGCAAAGGACCAGCTCCTCGACCCCGCCCAGGGCGAGGGCATCGGCCCGGACCGCGACGAGGCGTTCCCGCTCGCCGAGACCACCATCCATTCCTGGGTGCACTACATGGAGGCCTTCGGCGAGATCCCAACCGAGCTGAGCGAGTACGCCGAGCTGATGAAGGAGCTGACCGCAGCATGACCGAACGTATGAAGCCCCCGGCCCGCCGCACGGGCGGCCGTACCTTGGGCGGAACCAAGAAGACCACCCCTCCGCCTCCTCCCCCGACCGCCGAGCTCACCCCCGAGCAGTACGCCGCTGAACAGGCCACCCCCAAGGACCCAGGCCGTCCCACCACCGAACCGCCGAAAGGTGAGCCTGCTCCTTCCACCGTCCTCGACGAGGCCTCGAAGCAGGGCCGGATCGCAGCAGCGCCCGAAGAGACACAGACCTCCACCCAGCCGACCATCGAGGTGGTATCGAGCGGCAGCCCGGTGCGGGAGCCGGTCACCAGTCAGCCGGTGCGCACCGCCTTCGTCGCCCCCGAGGTCGGGATGGAAACCGCTGAGGAGCGGGTGGAGCGACAAGCGCAGCATGAGCCTCCGGCTGCCGAACCTGCAGCTCCAGCGGTGCGGCCCGCGCAGCCGACCGAACCCGCTGCGCGAAACGGCCACTCCCCCATCACGTCCGCGGCTCCTGACAGGCCCCCGGCCGCAGAGGTGGCAGTCCGTCCGGCAGCTTCTCCGGTCGCGGGCGGTACCGCGTTCCCGGTGCGGAGCGATGGTCCGGGATCTCACCAGGAGCAGTACGTGCGACCGGAGGAAGCACGGAGCGAGGGAACGCCGTGGGCTCACGGCCCCGGCCGCCCGAAGGACATCCCCGCGACGGCCGTGATCCTCAACCAGCGCATCATCACGCGCGAGAGCCTCGACTCGTCCGTCCCCGCGGCGCTGAAGCTGAAGAAGCGGCTCAAGCGCTTCGCGCTGGACAACGAACTCGACCACCTGCCCATGGGCGACATCGTCTCCGTCGCGCTGGACGAGTGGCTCACCACCCGCGGATTTTGACGCAGCGTGCATCGCCTGGGGTGGCCGCCCCTCGTAGGGAGTGGGCGGCCACCTGCACGCCCGACTATTCGACTAATCCAATAGGCGGCTAGCTATCCGCCTATCCGGACCAACCGGAGCAGCTCGTGCCCGACCTCGCCTATCAAGCCCGACGACTGCGTGAGCTGGCCGACGCCTTGGAAGCGCAGTCCCAGCCCGCCGACGACCCCTTCACGCCCCACCCGAACACGCTAGAGATCATCAGCAATCGCCGTACCCATCGCGGACAGCTCAACTACGCCGTTCCCGATGTACTTCAGCTCCAAAAACGCATCCGCCGCTACAACGCCGACCACGACGTGCCCCACGGCGACATCGTCGCCCTCGCCCTCGACACCTGGCTCCGTGCCAAGGGCTACCCACCCGACCTCACGTCGCCCAACGCCGAGGCCCGGTGATCCCTTGGGTGACCCAACTGCCACGTCACGGGGCTCATTGCCCGTTGTCGCCAGGGATCAGACAACACGGGCGCAACTCGACCTCGTTCGCCTACGGGATGGTCCCGGTCACCCCGGCGGCAGTTCGAACCGCAGACGCATGGCCGTGCCGACGAGGCGGTAGCCGGCGAGACCGGGGGCGCTGAACGGGTTGGGGAGAGGGGTGATGCGTCGGTGGGTGCCGTCGAGGACGTGGGAGACGTAGACGATGGTGTACGTCTCATCCGGGCGAAGGCGACTTGCTCGTTCTACTTCGGACTCGCCGAGTTCGAACTCGCCCCTGTCCCCGGTCGAGGCCTTCACCTCGTACAGGAGGGTGCGATCCCCGTCGTAGATGAGGAAGTCGTAGCCGAGGCTGTCGTCGCCCGAGCCGTCGGCGAAGACGTATTGGCGTAGCCCGGACTTCCAGGATTCCTCGCGGGGGACGCCGTACTGCCGCTGCAACCAAGCGGCCACTGCCACCTCTCCTGCGAGTCCGACGGCCCTGTCCTTCTGCGGGTCCCGGGGGACGGCCCGGTATACCCCGCCGCGACCGGCGACCGCGGAGGTGGTTCGTTGTCTCGGGAGTGCAGGTGCCGACGGTGTGCCGGGATGCGGGGAGGCGGCGAGTTGGTCGGGGGTGAGGTCGGCGGCGATCTGCCGTGCGAGATCACGCAGGTTGTCCGGGCCGATCGGGAGCGCGCGGCCGTTGAGGAGGAGCGATGGACCCGGGGTGGGCCGGAGAAGGGTGCTGCCGCTGGGTTGGACCGGTCTGAGGGGTGGGGGGTCGTTGAGGCCCAGGTCGGCCGCCCGGTCCGTGGCGGGCATGCCCTCGGGCCAGTGACCATGGGTCTGGAGCCAAGCGATCAGCGTACGGACGCCGATCGGCTCGAAGTCGAGCCGGCCCTCGGCGTCCATCGCCGACGCGACCTCAGTGGCCGACGGCAGCGAGGGACCTTCGTGGCCCTGACGGTTGAGCCATGCCTCCATCCTTGCGCGCAGGCGGGGAAGGAGCGTGTGGACGGTGTCGACGCACCCCTCGTGGACCTCGGCCACCGGACGCGGCGAGTGCTGCCGGGCTGGCGCCGGAGGCAGGTGGGTGGCGGCCCATGCCTCGGCCTGGGCGTCGAGCAGGTCGGTGGTGAGATCCCAGTGGGCGAGTCCCCACTGGGGGTCCGGCTCCAGTCCGGGGAACGAGCGGAGCCGTACGTACTCTGTGAGGGGGCTGCCCGCCTTGTGGGTCGTCACGTACGCGTCACGAACTCTGTCGGCCAGTCGGGCCCGGTTCTGCTGCAACCAGGCCTGGAACTGTCGTTGGTGGGTCTCCGAGTTGTCGACCGTCGGCAGGCCCAGTGCCTGCCAGGCCCTGTTGGCCTCGACCAGGGGCACACCCAGGGCGGATAGCTTCCGCTGCCAGTCATTCTCGTCCACGAGCGCTAGCAGGTGGTCGGCGCGGTCGAGATCGAGTCGCGCCACGAGCCAGTCGTGGAGTTCTTCGCGGTCGTGCAGGTCCTCCTGTCCGCGCCGCAGTTCGTCGGCGAGGTCGGGGGCGACGCAGGCGAGCAGGGGGACGAGACGGGCGCTGCCGGAGCGGATAGAGGCACGGTCGGCGAGGACGGCCTCCAACCGCTGCGGTGAGATGCCGACCACGGCGGCGATGTCCGAGTCGATGACGTCCGTGACGGAACGGTCACGGCGCTCCAGTTCGATGAGTGCCAGCCGTACCGACGTGGCCAGATACGGGGCGCCGATCAGGGTACTCAGGGCGGTGGAGGCGGTCTGGAGCACGTGCCAGTCGGAGGACGGCTGCGCGCACACGACAACGAGGCAGGGTTCCTCCGGATCGTCGTGCAGGAGGGAGCGGTCGGCGCCGGGGCCTTCGAGGGTGTGTCCGGCTATGTGTGTGACGGTGGTGCGGGCGGACACGGCACCGCAGGTCTCCAGCCGTCGTCGTACATGGGGTGCGGTGGGTGGGTCGGGGCGGGAAGACCGGTCATCGTCGAATTCCACCAGCGCGGCCAGGAGGGTGTGCAGCCAGGGTCCGGCCAGGGTGAGCAGCGGAGTGCGAGGTGCGTCGGCGATCGGCAGCAGATCCACGCGGATGTCGATCTCCGCCTCGCTCGTCCCGCGGACCGGGTGGCGTCCCTGTGCCACCAAGTGGGCGTGAACACGTCGGCCCAGAGCCCGGTCGTCGACGGGGAGGACAGGCACAGGCACCTGGTCGAGCAGTCTGCGGTTCTGAGTTCCCGCCACATCGGGCACGTAGACCGGTTCGGCCTCGCATTCGGCCGGGAGGACGTCCAGCATCCCTGCCCTGCTCACGAGGAGTTCGGGCAGGTGCCCGGCGTGCCAGCCTGGGCCGGTCTGGTGCGGGGGCAGCAGATCGGCCCAGGCCTGTTCGTAGGCCCTGCCCAGAAGGTGTCCGAGGCGACCCTGCCTAAGCCGGGGCATGCGGCGCAGCAGGGTGGGCAGGTGGCGCAGCCGGTCACCGGCGGTCTCCGGGCCGTCCCAGCGGCGTACTCCGAGCAGGCGCAGGCGCCTGAGGACGCGGTCCGACTGTCGTCTGCGCAGCGCAGCGGAAGCAACGGTGAGGAAGGCGGGCGGTGCCTCCGCCGCGGCCCACCACCACGCCAGGCCGGCCGTGGTGAAATCGGGGGCGTCCTCGTCGTCGCCCGTCTGGGGCATCCACGGCACTCGGCTCAGGAAGGCTGCCAGCGGGGTGGGCCACGGTGTGCCCTGCCGGTCCGAGCCGCCCGCGAAACGCAACTCAAGGGCGTCGGCAGGCCAGGTGTCCAGACCGTGGACGATCAGCTCGGCGTAGAGTCGGCGGCTCTCCTCGTCGAATGCGGCGTACTCTCGCTGGCCGGGGAGCATGGCCACTCTCTTGCGGGTCGGGCGGTACTCGACAGTCAGGTAGAGGTCGTCGCGGCGCTTGGGCCAGCGCTCGGCGGTCGACCGCCATTGGGCCCGCTCGTCCTGGCTCAGGCTCAGTGCCCACAGTCCGGGAAAGACGGAGGGGTGGTTGAGATACTGACCCTTCACCGCCTGTGACGTTGCCACGTAGGTCGGTAGCAGGCCGTGGCGGACACCCTGCTGTTCGAGGAAGCGCCGTAGGGTCTGTGCGTCGGTCCGGGTGCCGGCGCAGACGCCCTCAGCAGGACGGACAACCCGGTCGGTGGCGGCGGCCAGAGCACGGGAAACTCCCTCGGTACGGTCGAGAAAGCGGGTCAGCGTCTGGTCGATCCCGCTGTGTCCTCCTGTCCAGCCGTCGCCGAACATGGCCTCCGTCGCGGGCACCCAGCCCTTGCGGCCCGGCACCAGCAACCCTTTGATCACAGGCCCCTTGCCGTGCCCATCCAGGGAGGACGCCCACAGAGCGCAGGCGAACAGAAGGTGCTCGCGCAGGGCCTCGTCGTCCTCACGGTCCTTGCGCATGGCTTCGCCCAGCACGTCCAGGAGGGCTTGCGGACTGTAGTCGCGTACCAGCCCCTGTTCCTCCAGCCAGGTGCGGCCGCGGGAGCGCCGGCTCGTCCTCCGTCCCATCCAGGCGATCTCCGCGTGGACGAAGGAGATGCTGTTCGCGAGTCCAGGCGGAAGATCGGGCAGCACTGCGGACGGACCGTCCGAGCGGCGGAAGAACAGCCCGGGATCGCCAGCCGGAGCCAACTTCCCATCGGTCGTGAGGACGATCTTCCCGCCCTTCAGCTCCTCGCCGGTGCGGGCGAAGCAGACCGAGAGGTCGTGGTAATAGTCCGCCCACTTCCCCGCATCGAACTCCCTCTGGGCGAGGGCCGATGCGACGCTCTCCGCCCAGCGGGCGAGCACGGAGGCAGGCGGGAGGAGCCACAGCCCACGCGCCGTACCCAGCGCAACCAGCCGCTCGGCGCGCAGGGGGTGGAGCTGAGGGTCGATCACCTGCCGCACCCCGGCGGCGGCCACGGCCTGCGGTGTGAACACGCGGGCCTGGTCGAGGCCGTGCCACAGGTAGCCATGGCGGTACGAAGTGCGGGCCCCCGTGGGGTGCAATACCGGCATGAACGGGAGGTCGTCGAACTCACGGTCCTGTGCCTTGAAGGCCAGCTCCAGGCGCCGAGCCTGGTCGTGCTCCCAGCACATCAGGTCGATCAGAGCACCTGCGGGCAGGGCGACGTGTCCCTCGTCGACCAGCACGGCCGCCTGTGCGCAGGCCTCGGCCACGGTGTCGAGCAGCAAGTCGTTCCACTGCGTGGACTCCGCCATGGTGCGTCGGCTCACGTCCGTGTGGAAAGGAGCGTTGAGGAACCCGCGCACCGGGCAGGTCGGCTGTGCCCCCATGGGCAGGAAGGTATAGAGCCTGCCGCGCTCCAGCGGCTCGCCCGCGGGCACTGCCACGCTGACCACAGCCGAGTCACCCAGCGCCTGCCAGCCGTCCGTCAGCGGTCCTGATTCGCGGCCTACGGCAATGGCCTCGTGCGCGCGTTCACGGTGCACGGCGGCCGTCACCATGATCAGGCGCATGCGGCGGCGCAGGGTGATCTGCTGGATCTTCAGGCCGGGAGCGGTGAAGAGGGGGTCTACCTTGCGTGTGTAGACGCTGGGGCGCCCCCGGCCACCCACCCGGTGTGTCACGGTCACTTTGCCAAGACGGTCCAGGAAGAGTTCGAACGGCGCCCCGTCATCTGTCAGTTCACGCAGCTGGCGTGACGCTTCCTGCCTCGCGTCGGCGTTCCGGAGCGGGAGTCGGACCACGGTCACCAGCCCCCGTCTGCGGAAGGACACCACCGCGGCCGGGACATCGTCCACCGGCACCGGGACCTTCAACGACGAGAGATTTGCGCGCAGTTGGCCAGCGGCCTCCGGGCGGCCGGGCGCGGCCTGGTCCGCCAGCCATTCGAAGTCGTCATCCCGGGCAAAGCGGAAACAGAACCCGTCGAAGGCCTTGGAGGTGGATCCCACGACGCTGTACAACTCGGGGGCGGAGCTGAGTTGCAGGACGCTCTTGAATCCGACGCCCTTGTGGCCGATGCCCTCGTCGGGGCGCTTACTCGACAGGCCAATGCTGCACAGCGCCTCGAAGTTCTTGTACCCGAGGGGCCTGCCGCCGTTCGCCACGTACAGAACGCCGTGCTCGCCCTCGTCCTCATCGAGCACGATCTCGACGCGACCCCCGCCGTCCCGGGCGGGGTGCGCGTCATGTGCGTTCTGGAGCAGTTCGACGAGCACGCGCCCCTTGTACTCGGGCGAGAGCATCCGCTCGGTGATCTCCTTGATTTCGAGAGCGGCACGACGTCCGCGCTTCAGGTCGGCGAGACATCCCTCGGCCTCCATCACCGCCGTCGCTACAACCCGCTTACGCCTGGCCGAGCCGCCGGAGCCCGTGGACCTCCTCGCTCGCCTCTGTCCGTCGGTCACCGTTCCCCCTGGGTCCTCCTGAAAGTACTGATGCCGACGATAGGGGTGACGACTGACATTCGGATGCACAACCCGAGGCACCGTGGTCGGCGAGGGCTCATCACTCCGTCGACCGGTACGGACCGCCCTCGAAGACCTTCTCCTCCGCCCGATCGGCAAAGGCATCGTTCCATCCTCAAACACGCCCTGCCGAGCACTCGAATCGCCTCCCACTACGCCTACTACGTGAAGAGGTAAGAGCGCCTTCTATCGCCTATGCGGTCTTGGCGACGTCTCCGCAGTGCCCCGGTGAGGGCCCAGTCTCACTAGGGGCTGGAAGCAGGTCACCCGGCATATGGGGTGCGATGGCCGACTCATGGGTGTATATCGGTTGAATCCCTGCTGACGCGTTGTAAGGGGCGCGGTGGTTGGTGAGGGCACTGGGGCGACTGGGCTGCCAGTCCGGACTGGTGAGGAACAGGAGCACGTGTGCACGTCGTGACCACCAAAGTGTGGGCCCAGCAGATCGTCTTCGGTCGCAATGTGGTGCGCCAACTACTGGTGCCCTCGGGCACTTTGGATGTGGTGGAGGCAGCCACCGAGCTGGAAGTAGCCAGCGTCCAGGGCAGGTGGCCTGCGATACGAGCCGGAGGCGGGGAGCCTGTGCAGCTGACGGCTGTCATACCCACCGTCAGAACGGGCGGGCGGGTGGGGTGGATTGGCGACACGGTACTTCGCTCGCCGCAGACGGTACTGGCCTCGTTTGTTGACGGCATCGGGTTCCGCGACCACGCCGAACCGCACGCCCTGCGACGTCCCCAGATCGGTGCCCTGCACTCGGTGATCGGCTACTGGGCCTCCGGGGTGACGGCTCCGGGAATCGTGGTGATGCCCACTGGAACGGGCAAAACAGAGACGATGCTCGCACTGCTTGTGGCCGCCCGACCTGAGCGTCTGCTGGTGCTGGTGCCGACGGCGGCACTGCGTGATCAAATTGCGGCGAAGTTCGAGTCACTCGGCATCCTGCACACGCACCAGATTGTCACTCCGAGCGTGATGCGCCCCGTGGTGGGAAAACTCCAGCACGGCTTCCACGACGCCTCCAACGCTGCAGCGTTCGCCTCTGCCTGCAACGTGGTGGTCGCAACCCCGCATGCACTTCAGGCCTGCGAGCCGGGGGCTCGCAACGCCCTGCTGGCCGCGTTCAGTCACCTGGTGGTCGATGAGGCCCACCATGCGCCGGCGCCCAGCTGGTCACGCATTGTCGACGCCTTCGCCGATCGGCGTGTCCTGCTGTTCACCGCCACCCCGTTCAGAGAGGACGGGCGGCCCGTGCCCGGGCGGACGATCTTTCGGTTCCCGCTACGGGAGGCCCAACGGGACGGGTACTTCACCCCCATCAACTACCGGGCCGTGCTCAGTCTGGAGGATACTGACCGAGAGCTCTCGAAGCTGGCGGTAGGACAGTTGCGCGAGGACCGGGCTGCAGGGCTGGATCACATCGTGATGGTGAGGGCGAGAAGCATCGCGCGGGCCAAGGAACTCGGCGAGCTCTATCAGGCACTCGCGCCGGACCTGAATCCGACGGTTCTGCACGAGAGGGTGGCGGCCAGAGCGCGGCGTGCGGCGTTGGCCGCTCTGGCAGATCGGTCGTGCCGGATCGTGGTCTGCGTCGACATGCTCGGTGAGGGCTTCGACTTGCCGGCCCTGAAGATCGCCGCACTGCACGACGTGAAGAAGAGCCTGAGCCCGATGATCCAGTTCATCGGGCGGTTCACCCGGTCCACTTCCGCGGGCTCGACGATCGGAACGGCCTCGGTGTTCGTGGCCCGTGATCCGTCGGTGGCGCTGTCGCCGCTGCGTGAACTGCTGCGCGAGGATGCTGACTGGGACACGATCCTGCATGACATCACCGAACGGGCCACGGCGAGCGTGGAGGAGATCAGCGGCTTCGAGGCGTCCTTCACCGATGCCCCGGAAGAGGTGTCAGTCGCGGTACTGGAACCCAAGATGAGCGCCATCGCTCACAGAGCTCCTGGCCATGCTTGGACTCCCGAACGGGCGTTGGAGGTCTACGGCGACGATCGGGTCCTGGACAGCACCATCGCGGTCAACACGGCTTCCACCGTTGCCTGGTTCGTGGTGGAGAACCGCAGCGAAGTGCGCTGGGGAGCCCCTCAGGCCCTGGAGCAGGTCACCTACGAGCTGATCGTCATGTACTTCAGCCGTGACCGAGGCCTGCTCTACATCCATGGCTCGAACAACACCGGCGACTACCGGGAACTCGCCCAAGCCGTCCTGGGCATGGACTCCCAACCGGTCACCGGTATGCCGACCTTCAGGGTGCTGGGTCACATGGAGCGCCTGATCCCCACCAACGTGGGCCTGCTGGATTCACGGGACCACTTCAACCGGTTCTCCATGCATGTGGGTAGCGACGTCTACGAGGCGCTGACCACCGCCGACCGGCAGGGCAAGAGCCAGACCCACATTGCCGCCTCCGGATATCGCAACGGAGAGAAGACCACCATCAGCGCCGCCTTGTCGGGACGGTTCTGGTCGATGCAGACCGCCCCCAACCTCAAAGCCTGGACCGACTGGTGTAACGAGCAGGGGGCCAAGCTCACCGACTCCAGCATCGACCTGGCCACCGTCATGGACGGGTTCATCTTCCCCGAAGACCTCACCGAACGCCCCGAGGGTGTACTCATCGCTGCCGAATGGCCCTGGCCGCTGTTCACCGGCAACGGACCCGGCCCGCAGATCTCCCACGCCGGCACCGCCTACCCCGCCGTGGACGTCGCCCTGGAAGTGGCCGACCACTCCCCTACCGGCCCCTTCCGGATCCGCCTGACCACTCCTGCCTGGCAGATCGCCTACGGTGCCGACTTCACCGACACCGGTCTGACCTACGCCCCCGACGAGTTGGACGGGCGTGTCCGCTCCGGAATCCACGAGTATTCGCTTGAGGAATGGATCAATCGGAACAAGCCCACTCTGTTCCTGGCGGGCGACAAGATGATCACCGCCGAGGACCGGCTGCTCGCCCCTCGCAAAGATCTCGATCCCTTCGACCGCAGACGATTGACCGTCCTGAGCTGGGCCGGGGTAGACATCCAGAAGGAGTCTCAGACTGCCACGCGCGAACCTGACTCCATCCAGGCCTACATATCCGCCCACCTGCAGCAGTCGCAGGAGTTCGACGTCCTTATCGACGACGACCGCGCTCGCGAGGCAGCCGACCTGGTCGGAATGAAGATCGACGGTGACGAACTCGTCGTCGCCCTGGTCCACTGCAAGTACTCCTCGGAACCAACCCCTGGTGGCCGGGTGGCCGACCTGTATGAACTGTGCGGCCAGGCCGTCCGTGGCGCGAAGTGGCGGCAGAACCACCTGGGCCCGCTCCTGAACCATCTGGACCGACGCGCCAGAAGCTCCCGGGCCCGCACCGGCGTCTCACCCTTCGAGGTCGGCAGTATCGAGGAGCTCTACCGGATCCGTGAACTCGCCCCGCATCTGCGTGCACCGAGGAACACCTGCGGCTACTGGCCGGCGCCGAGACGTACGTCCACGCCCTCACCCGGGGCACGTTCACCGTGTACTGCAGCACCTGAACGCATTCGACGAGCCGACACCCGTGCCGCATCCGCACGAGCGTGACCGGGACCGGCCCGTACGCCTGCACATCATCAACGTCGGCGGCGACACCGCCTACCGCATAGAGCTCGGCGGCCACCAGCTGACCATCACCCACGCCGACGGCCAACGCAGGGCCAATGGCGCTCGCCACAAGAAGCAATGCACGGCGGCGGGACCCAACTAGGACGATTTTCGGGTGCCATGGGGATGAGCCTCGCTGGAGGGCATCGTCGTGCGTAACGTAGTTTCGTCGAGAGACCCCCCGCTTGGCATGTCTCGCGCGGACGGCGGTACCGAAACGACGAACTCAGCAACAGGCGCCTCATGTCGGCATCGGTTAACGATCAAGCGAGATGAGGACTGGAGCGCACCTAAATACAACTTCCCTTCTGCTGATGAATATCGGTAATGTCCGCGAGCCACAGACGGTTCGGTCCGGCCGCATTGGAGTCACACTGAACGAGGTCATCCTGCACCGGCAGGTCGGCCTTCTTGATCCGGCCTCGCCTCTTGCCGAACCGCTCCACCAGCGGTTGTCCCGGCAGATCCGCCACACGGTTGGGTCCGCCATTCCGGCCTCTGCGGCACGGACCTCGTCGGCCAGGAACCGGTAGCCGAACTCCGGGTCGTCACGGTGGGCATCGAACAGGACGTTCCCGCCATCGCTGCCACCTGATACGCCAACGGCAGCTTCAGCCATGTCACGCCTGAGGTGCTCCAGCTCTCGCACCGGCCCGCCGTTACCACGCTGACCTACCGCGCGGAGTCATCGTGGTACCGGCTCTCGACAGCTTGCCCCGTACGGAGGGCCGCCCTCTCGACCTCAAACCCGCGAGACCGGAAGGGGGATCGAAGGGGAGCGCCCACAGTCGGCACCACAACAGGCCGTCCGCGTACGGCAGTGCAGCAAGACAGGTTCCCGCACATCACATGCGCGGACCTCAGGACGAACCACGAGACAGCATGGACAGTCCACGCCCCCAGGGCGCCTGACGAAAATCACGATCCTCGGATTGTCACCTCGTACCATCAGTGGCAGATTTACCAGATTCTTCCTGGGCGATGTGATTAACAAGTTCCCCCGGTTCCACATCGAGCCCTGAAGCGATGTCCAAGAGCGTAAGAACGCTGGGGTTGCGCTGTCCATGCTCGATATAGATGAGGCCGCGGAAGCTCAGCCCGCTGCGTTCTGCGAGTTCTTCTAGGCTGTATCCCCGCTCCTCTCTGAGGCGACGGATTTGCATACCCAGGGACAGGAGTCGCGGGTCCGGTGACGGTTCACGTGCTGGCACACGGCGACTCGACCGTCACACCTTTGCATACACCATGAACAGCTGTGCATAACTACTGGTTGTAGCGGACAGCATCGCCTGGCGGGCGGAGACAAGCCGTCGCGCACGTCGCCAAGCCAGTGCGAAAGGCGCGGTGACAGGTCCAGCACGCAACTCCATTTTTCAGGGCAGGGGCATGAGCAAGCCAATCGAGCCGTTCGATCGCTGGCACAGGAGATATCCAAAACCAGAGCGCGGTGACGTACCGTGCCGATGCGGCACGCCACAGCAGCCTCTGTACCCGTCTGCGGACCACGGCCGCGGCCATCGCTGGCAGGCCCGGTACATCGACTGCTCAGGAAAGGAGAAACGACCGGCCTTTGCCACCTGGCAGGAAGCCCGCGACTGCCTCGACAAGGTGCTCACGAAAGCCGAAAGGCAGGCGTCGCGCGACAACAATCCGGGCAGCCTGCAGGTTGAATACTTCGCAACCGAGATGATGATAAGGAGGCGTAAGCGGAAGAAGAATTCCAATACATGCGACACCTACGAAAGCCATCTCCGCAGCCACATCCTGCCCTTCGCCGGCCACCGCACCGCAGACAGCCTGCGCCGCCCCGATTCCATGGCCTTCGTCGACTACCTCCTCGACAAGCAAGGCATCGACTCGGCCTGCACCGTCGTCCAGATCTTCAAGACCTGGCGCATCCTCGTGCATTACATGCTGGACGAGGACATCCCACTCCCTCCCAACATCGTGGCAAGGATCGAACTCCCGGACGTCACCCCCCGCATCAAGGTCGCGCTGTCACCTGGACAGGTCGCAGCAGTCGCAGCGGCGATGCAGAAGGTCGCGCCGCGCTACGAGGTCCTGATCTGGCTCGGAGCCTGCGCCGGACTGCGCCAGGGCGAGGCCTTCGGGCTGAAGCGAAGTCAGGTGGCCTGGAACCACGACCTGCTACACGTCGAAGAGCAACGGCAGCGCGGCAAGGCCGTCCGCCTCAAGACCAAGGCCAGTTACGCAACTCTGCCGGTGGATCACTTCCTGATCGAGCGGCTGCTACACCACGTGACACGGTTCTCCGAGCCGGAGCCCGTCTCGCATGCCGCACAACGCCGCCGCCGGGCGCGCGGCTACGCCGAGCCGCCGGACGAGGGACTGATCGTCACGAACCGTTATGGCCGGCCCGTACTAATCAGCGACTTCCATCAGAAATGGCGAAAGGCAGTGAAACAAGCCGGGCTTCCGGACAGAACCCGCTTCCACGACCTCAAGCACTTCTACACCACCACGCTCGGCGGCTCCGGCAAACACGACCCGAAAACCGTGCAAGCCCTATCCCGGCACGCGAAATTCTCCGAGACCTGGGACACCTACGCCCACCCGCCCCTCGCCGTGGAGGAGGTCATGGTCACTGTGTTCGGAACCGCGTTCTCGCACATCGACGCTCCGACGACATCGTTGCCGAACGGGTCTACCTTCGTGGCTTGCGCGTCGTCCGCGTCCTGAGCCTCTGCCCTCTCCTGCCTCCAACTCCGCATCCTGCAGCGGCCTCAGCCGCACCTTGTTTCGATGACCGTCTCAGCAGATTTGACCGCCCCTCCCTCTGTAGCCCTCACAGTGATCCAGCCAATGCGCAGCGGTACACGGTTGCTCCCCGTTCGAGCCTTCGACCGGGGTTCGGCTCTGGCGTGGCCCCATAGATCTCTCACCACCAAGCGTGCTGTGCCAGTTCTGCGTAGTAGTCGGCCTGTAGGTCGGCGTGGCTGTCGAGGTGGCCTCCTACGCCGCCGTACAGCATCCAGCCTGCGTCGTGCAGGCGGCGGCAGTCGGCGTCGAAGTCGATGTTCTGCTGGTTCGGCCGGGCCCGGACCACTCCCGCACGCTTACCGCCCCTGACGGTGCTGTATCGGAAGGTCTGCCCGTTCTCGTCGAGCTGATGAAGCCAGTCGAGGGTCTCCTGTGTCTCCTCGGGGATACGGTCGTTCGGGGCGTCCAGGAGCTGGCTGAGGTACTGGTTCAGTCGGTTCGCCAGGTGCCCGATCACATGCGAGGCGTTGACGAGCTTGTCGGGCTCGCCAGGCGGGAGTTCGCTGCCGTCGCGGCGCAGACAGCCCGCTGCCACGCGAATGCACCCCTTCAGGGACAGCTCGATGCCATGCCGGTAGTTGTAGTAGATCGGGACAGGCAGCGCATCGTTCGTGCCGTTGCAGATCCAATGGCTCGCGAGGATGTCGGCTGCCTGCAGGTAGCCGAGGGCTATGTCGAAATCGTCCTCGTGGGGGCTGCCGATGACGGCGACGCTGTGCCAGTCCGAGCGCCGTGGGGGCAGGCGGGTCGGGTCGTCGGGGTCGTCCAGTGTTTCGCTCACAGTCCCAGGGTGGCGGGCTCACTGGTTGTCGCGCGCGTATTTTTCGCGTGCGACGAACTGGTGAACGAGGGGGCAGCCGAGCTATAGCCGAAAGGGACAGCGGCGCGATCGTGGGCGGGTGACCGGTTCCCTTTGTGTACCCATCGGTGGGGTCCTCCGGTGTCACGGAGGTTGCGTATGGAGGGGTTGTGGTTGATGGCCGGTGCCTGACGGATCGCTCCGAGGACGGTGGCGGGCAGGAGGTCCGGCCAGTCGTCGGCTTCGATGAGGTGGTGCGGGCCTGCAAACCACACGTTGGCGAGGCGAGATTGGGATCAGGGCCCACTGTTCATCCCAAGGTCATTAGAGTTGACACATGCCGAACGCTGCCATCATCACCCTGGTCGCCCTAGCAGCCGCGAGCAGTGCAGCGTTGGCAACACTCTGGATCCTCCGTCGGCGTCGGTTCGACGTCATCACGGCACCCGCGGACGAGAGCCTTCAACCGAAGGCACCGTCGGGCATGACCGGCATGGTGTCGACGGAGTCGAGACCATCGCCCGTCCCCGTCGTTGACTCCCAGGTCTTGGTCGTGCCGGGAGCCAGCAACGATGAGATGTACGTGTTCGGCGCGCCCGAGAATCTGGACGTGTTCGGCACGACGGTGATCCAAACGCCAGTGCAGCTCGGATCATGGGCCACTCGGACCAAGGCTGCCGTGGACGGCGTACAGACGTACCAGCAGATGGTCGGACGCCTCATGCTGGTCGACCCGGAGATGGCGGCAGCAATTCGCGCGGGCAGCGCGGCGAAGGACAAGGCGGGCGAGGTCCTCGCCCTCGTTCGAGACAGCAAGGGCAGGTTCCAGCATGTTGCGCGCCTCAAGGGGGTAGGTGGGCTCGCCGCAGCAGCGTCGATGACAAACGCTCTTTCCGCGATGGCGCTCCAGGCTCAGCTCGATCGGATCGAGAAGCAGCTCACGACCATTTCCGAACAGGTGGGAAGCGTCCAGCGACAGCAGCTCCGCGAATGGCATGCGGAAGCTCGCGCCGCGCAGGACCAACTTGCGGAGGTCTACCGAACTGCGAGGAGCGTCGAGACCCTCTCGGACAATAACTGGGGACAGATCGAGTCGAGCGGGATTCTGCTCCGGACACATCTGCTCCACGACATCGAAAGACTTCGCGAGGCGATCACGACACTTGAGGACGTAGCGCGCGATCGAACTCTGCGAGGTCGTGAACGGAGATTGGCCGACTCAGTTGAGTTCCTTCTCGCTTCGGGCGCAGCACTTGAGATCTCATCGCGGTCCTGGGTCCAGTTCTCTACTCTGCGGTTGTGGCGGATGACCGTTGTCGACGATCCAACGGTGGAGCCTTACCGCGAGGAGTTGGCAGCGTACATCGCCCGGCAGGCTACGACCCTCGACCCGCTGATCGCGCGGGCCGATGCCGCGATAAGCCAGGTCGCGGACTTCCGATGGTGGCATCTCGCGCGGAATCCGATCGCCGGTCGGCGACTGCCGGCCAAGGTCGAGGCCGCGTTGGCCACGGTGAGAGGCGTCGACTGGGCACCGCTTCGCCTGGAACAACCACACCGGAGGCTCGAAACTCCGCGGCGTGCCCTTGACGCCTCAGCCAGCGAGGTCTGACAGCACAGTTGAGCACGCCCATCAGGCGAGACGGACACAACTTCCGCCAGTCCTCAGCAGGGCCCTACTATCCCTTTCGGCCGTATCGCGGCTGCCCCGAAAAGGACGGATCGCCCCAGTACACCGTAGGCGGCTCGCCAGCCGTCGCGGTGGTCAGGCGTTGGCGATCTCCGAATGAGGTCGAGTTTCTGCTGCGGCAGCAGTGCCTGGTGGCAGCCGGCCACCAGGCCGTCGAGGGTGGCGAAGACGTCGTGGCCCTTGGGCTGAGACATCGCGGTGAAGACCTGGGCGCGAGTGCTCCCGTCCAAGACGTAGACCCACAGCCGCTGTTCCTTGCGCGGCTCCGTGTTGATCGTCGGCCGCAGCTTCCGTGACCCGTCAGTAGCCCATTTCCGTGAATCTCGACGGCTCCCGCAGGATGGCCGCCGCGCCGTACAGATCCGCGAGACGAACGGCGAGTGTGGCCTCCGCGAGCCGAGGCGGGAGCGCAGCGCTGAACTTTAGACCATTGAGTGCTCGGGCATCCACGGCGGGCAGGCACAACTGATTGGTCGCCTCGGTAACCGCCTTACTCCATTCCGCGACGGTCACGTCCTCGCGGAGCCGCAGATAGGCATCAGTAGGCCGTTGCAGCGGGTCAGCGACCGTGGTGAGGGTCGCGGCCAGCGTGGCGTTGGCCCGGTAGCCGGCCCAGGTCCACCAGCGCACATTGGTATCTCGGCCACCTCGTACGATCACTGTCCCGTCAGTGTGCACCACCTCGGCGCTGTGGTCGCGTGCTTCTGCGAGGGCGGTCTGGGCGCGTCGGGTCAGGACGACGGGCGGGTCGGCGCCGAGCAGTACTTCCCGGGCCGCACGTGCGAGTTCGTACGATGCGGCCCGGACGAGGCCAGCTCCTCCCCACCGGGCGCGGCCACCGCTGTCCACCGGCTCGACGAAGCAGCGGCGCCGTGACCAGTCGATGTGGGTCACCTGCCAGCTGCGGCCCGCAAGGAGCAGGCGGCGCGGACCGGCGATCTCGTCCGTGAGCAGTGCCGGGTCGGTCGTACCGATCTCACTGCGGCCTGCAAGCACCGTGAACTCTGGGGCCGCAGTGAATACGGCCGTGAGATCCATAAAATGCCGGTATCCGAAGCGGCGTTCGGCTTCGGGGCCGATGAATAGCATTCCGCCGTCCTGATCCAGATACCCCTCCTGGACGAGGTGCCGCAGGATCGGCTCGGCGGATGGCCCGAAGGGGCCGAGCCCACCCCACCACTCTTTCCACAGCTGGTCGCCGACTCGGTGTTCCTGCAGGCAGAGCGCAAGGATCTGCTGTGCGGCGATGTGCCGGGGCTCGGGCGGAGCCACCACCGGTTCGACCCAGCCGCGTGACCACAGCAGGAGCAGGGCGGACGCACTGAGCAGACCACTTTCATCCAGGGCGAGGAAGAGGCAGTTGCGGGCCGAGCCAGGTCGGCGGCCCGTCCGCCCAAGGCGTTGCAGGAACGACGCTACGGTTCCGGGTGCGTCGACCTGGATGACCCGGTCCAAGTCCCCGACGTCGATGCCGAGTTCGAGGGTGCTGGTGGAGACGATCACGCAGTCGCGGGCCTCGGCGAAGGCCTCCTCGGCCTTCCTGCGCTCGTCCACGGACAGCGAGGCGTGGGACAAGAAGGTGGTGACTCCCTTGGCACGCAGGGCAGCCCCGAGCTCCTCGACCTGTCTGCGTGCTTCGCAGAACACCAGGCGCTTCTCGCCTCGGTGCAGGGATGCGATCACCGTCGCGGCGTTCGCCAGCGAGCCGACGAAGTCGAGCTGGATGTCGCCGGGCGGCGGCAGCGCGGGGGACTCTTCGCGGAGATGGGGGGCGACGACCTGTGCCGCACGCTTCCCGGCGCCGGAACCCTGCAGCCAGTTCAGCAGTTGCTCCGGGTTGCCGACGGTTGCCGAGAGCCCCACACGTTGCACCGGCCGCTCCACCACGCGCTCCAGCCGTTCCAGAACGGCCAACAGATGCCAGCCGCGGTCGTCGCCGGCGAAGGCGTGGACTTCGTCGACGACGATCGCCTGCAGTCCCGAGAGGAAGGCACGGTGGTCGACGTTCACACTGACCAACATCGCTTCGAGGGATTCCGGCGTGGTCAGCAGAATGTCCGGGCGCTCGCGCAGGATGCGTTTGCGTCGCGTGTGCGGCACATCGCCGTGCCATAGCGCGGCCGTACGGCCCAGCCAGGCGGTGTAAGTCTCAAGACGGGGCAAGAGGTTGTTGAGGAGGGCCTTGAGCGGACAGACATAAAGCACCGAGGTACCCGTCCACCCCTCCTGAGCCATCTTCGACAGCAGGGGGAAGGTCGCGGCCTCGGTCTTGCCGCCAGCGGTCGGCGCGAGCAGGACGGCGTCAGAGCCGTCGAGGAGCGGCGTAATCGCCTCCTCCTGGAGAGGACGGAGCGCGGGCCAGCCAAGAGAGTTGACGATGTGGTGGATCAGACCGGGGTGGAGGTAGTCGAGTGGTTCGGGAGCTCCGGTCACGGCAACTCCAGCTCGATGTCGTCGGCGGTGTCGGCTGCTGCGTTGCGCTCGATCTCGCTCAGTTCGGCCGTGTTCACCGTCAGGGCATAATCCCTGCGAGGATCGAAGTCCTCGAACTCGTCGACCCTGTCCAGCACGTCTGCGACGAGTTTGCGAAGGAACAGACGGGGCGCAATGCCCGCCCGTCCACCGAGCCTGCTCGTCATAGCCGTGGCCAGCTCGGAGACGTACGCGTCGTCGACCAGCGATGCGATCCTGTCCGGGTTCCGAGCTGCCCCTGCGTACAGGTCCCTCACCGAACGGCCGAGTTCTCCCAGACGCTGTAGGTCGAAGCCGCTGAGCCGCAGCTGTACGGCCCGCGGGTTGTCGAAGCGCGGATCGGTGGTGAAGTCGGTGGCCAGGCGCTGAGCGAGCGGCGGAAGCCGCTGGACCCCCTGCTGCCCGTCATAAAAGGCAGGCGTGCCTGTGATGACCAGGAAGAGGCCAGGAAAGCGTCCTGTATCGATCTCGTCCAGAAGCTGACGCAGCGCGTTGAGACCCTTCTCGCGTACGTCGCCGCGCACACGCTGCAGCGTTTCGATCTCGTCGAGAACGATCAGCAGGCCCGGGTGACCGCAGTCCTTCAGCACGGTCAGGAGTCCCTGCAGGAAACCGAGTGCGGCGAAGTGGTCCAAATCGCCTCGCACACCGGCGGCACGCCGTGCCGACGCAGCCACCGACTTCTGGCCGCCGAGCCAGGCGATGAGCGCCTCAGCAGTGGCCGCGTCCCCATCCATGGTGGCCCTGCGATATCCGCGCAGCGCGGCCGAAAAGGCGGGGGTGGTCCGTGCCACCGTCCGCAGACGTTCTTCCATCAGCGCGTCGACCGCTGCCTCCAGGCCCGCGCTGTCGTCTGCGAGGTCGGGACGAGTCTCGCTGGCATCCTCTTCGAGGGCGTAGAACCAGCCGTCGATCACGGACCGCAGGGCGCTGGGCGGCTGGGTCGCAGTCGTCAGCCGCTCCGTCAGCCGCCGGTACACCGTCTCCAGTTTGTGCAACGGGGTTTCGGTCTCCGAGATCTGGATCTCGGCGGTGGCGAGACCGGCCCTTTTGGCGCGTTCCGCGAGCCAGCGGGCGAAGAACGTCTTGCCGGATCCGTACTCGCCGCGGATGGCGTGGAAGGCGGCACCACCGGTAGTGGTCGTCAAGATGCGTTCATCCAGCGCCGGGGCGAACCTGTCCAGGCCGACAGCGAAAAGATCGAGGCCGGTCTGGGGTACGGTCCCGCGCCGCAGTGCGTCGATGACCTCGCGGCGGCGGGCCGCGCTCACGAGCGGAGTACTCATGCCACTCCGCCTTCCGCCTGGGTCAGCTCGAACTGCTGGATCAGCTGGTCGCGGTTGAGTCGCACTCTGGTCCGTGTATCGATCAGGTTGATGACGTCGTAGCCCTCCACGTTGAGCAGGCGGGTCAGGACGGTGACGATCCCCTCGGGACGGCTGGGTGCTCGGCCGCCCGATCCGGTGACGGCGGCGACCACCGCCGCCAGCGAGAGCGTGCCGCCTGCCGCGTCGAGGGCGTCGACGACGGCCGCGACGACCTTGCGGTCCGGTGCCCTGCGTACGAAGGCCTTCTGGTGGTCGTAGATCTTGGTGGAGACGACGCGCCAGCCCAGAGACTGCTCAGGTTCAGGTGCTTTCTCCATCGGTGGATTCTGCGCGGTGGGCGCCTTGGCCGTTTCGTCGTCGACGGGTGCATCGCTCGTTGCCACCGCCTTCGGACGCAGGCCGGTTTTCCTGGCCAGCTTCTTCGTCAGCTTCGGCTCCACTGCGGGAACGAACGGTGAGACCGGTTCCGCCGACCGCTCCCACCAGGAAGGCTCGACCGATTCCCGGGGCACTGTCGCCCAGCCTTCCGGGGCCACCTCGTCGGTGGGTGCCAGTACGAGCACCGGCACGGCCATCTCAGCGAGGGCAGCGCCTCCGCGGTATCCGGCTTTGCCGGGCGTGTAGTGGATGTCCTCAGACCAGGCCGCCGTGATCCGGCCACCGTTCTCCAGGACGCGTGGCCCGTCCAGGGCGACTTCGCCGTCACCTGCCGGTCCGGTACGCCAACGCGCCGCCTCCACGTCCTCGGCCAGGGCCGGCGTCGCCGAGCTGCTGTCCCGGTCCTGGACATGCCCATGAGCGGACACCAGCACCACCGGACGCCCTTGCGCACGTGCCGTGTTCAGCAGCTCGGGCAGGTACGTCACGCTGTCCACGGTCCACGGGCCGCCCGGACTCTGCCGACCGTGGTCGAGGCTTTCGTCGATCGTGTCGAGGATGACACCGACCACCTCGTCCATGGCGATCGCCGAGATGAGCTGGTCACGGAGCCGATGCCCCACTTCAGCCGGTATGCCGCTCTTGTGAAAAAGGGACGCCGTGTGGTCGTGCTCTTCCCAGAACGCGATGAAGTTCTCCTTCTCCTCCTCCGGTCCTCCCAGGACAGGGCGACCGCTGAGAAGTGAGGCACGGCAGACGGCCGTCACCGAGGGCATCAGTGCGACCGCCGCCCTTCGCAGCCCTCCTTCGCCGAGTTCGATCCACCGGCCCGTGCTGGTCAGTTCCTCGCCCAACTCGGCAGCGACAGCACCGGTCATGCCCGTCAGGACGACCACCAGCGGAGGATGCGCCGCGTCCGCCAGCGGCCGGGCCACCTCGTTCAGGACGTTCTCGATGAGCAGGTCTCCGCCCGGCCGGTTCGGACGGGCGTCCTGCGTCCACCGGACCAGACAGCTCGCGAAAGCCTCGTCGAGGAGGTGCCGCCGTTGGCGCGCGGCGTCGTGCAGTTTTCCATACGCCTCGTCGACTACAGGATCCGCGACGGTGTCCCCCTGCCACAGCTGGGTGAGCGCTCGGTCCGCCCATCCCCAGTTCGTGACGTGTGCCTGAACGGCTTGCCCAACCGAGGACACCCCGGGGACGTCCTGGTCCAGCCAGCGCCTCAACCTCACTGCCATGCGGGCGAGTTCGACTCGCTCGGGGTAGAACGACGGCGCCAGCTGGTGCTCCCGTACGAACTCCCACGCGGCTTGTGCGGCGTCGGCACTCTCGGACAGGGCCTCGGCCAGGCGGCGCAGCCGCTCCTGGAAACCGGACGGCAGGAACGGGTTGTCCGCCAGCACGCCGGTCAGATGGACGCTCTCGGCCAGCTGGTCGGCCTGCCGCACCACGTCGAGCACCCGGTGGCGAGCCTGCTCACTCTGCGTCCCCCGTCCGGCGGCCTCGCCGATCCATCGGGTCAGCGTGCCCTCCACCGCGCTGGTGAAGGCACGAAGTTCGGACGGCCTGAAGCGAACGCCGTTGAGCAGCGAGCCAAGAGCCAAGGCAGCGTCCGCCGAAGAGGGGTCCCCGCTTTCGGACAGCACGGAGGAGAGCAGCCCCAGTGCCGTGGCCCGGGGGCCGAGGCCGCTCACGGCAAGCCGCAGCAGCAGTGGCGCGGCTTCGCCCGCACGCTGTTCCAGCCAGTCGGCGATTCCCTGTTGCTCGGCCTCGGGCAACACGGCGAAGCGGTCAGGGCCGCCGGGCTGCTGGGACCAGGCAAGGAGGGCATCGACGTCCACGGATGCTCCGCCCTCGAACACTCCCTCAAGGCCCAGCCGTACGCCGACCAGGGCGCGCATCGCCGCGTCCAGCGTGAGCACGGTCCCTCGTTGCGGCCATCCCTCCCGCGGCTCGGCCGCGATCAGCGCGGCCGGCAGCCACAGCCACGGATCGCGTCGCATACGGGGGTCGAGGTCGGCGGCTCCGAAGAGCTGCTTGACGATGTCCGCCTCGTCCACGGTGATCGTGCGCGAGCGCATCATCTCGCCGAGCAGGTCGACGCCGACCCGCTCGTCGGCCACGTCCGTCGTGACCACGAGGAGGTCGGAGCCGTGCTGGGCCCGGTGTTCCTGCCAGGCGTCGGTGATGCCGAGCACTGAGGTCGCGTGTGCGACATGGACGCTGCGCCGATCGCCCTCGCCGTCCGACACTGTGAACACCTTGGCCGCCGTCTCGGCGTACCGCCCGTGCACCAGCATCAACTGTCTGCCCTTCGCACGCGGAAGGTGCGTGGCGAGCAGTCCGGTGATGACACGCTGGTCGAGTTCGGGCACGATCGCCCCCATCAGTCGTCCTCGTGGCCCGCCGAGGCGTGCCGGCTCTCGTGGTCGGGCTGCACCACCTGCCAGTTGATCTCGATCTTGGCACCGGGATGGGCGGCGGCATAGCTCTGGATCTGTTCACGGACATCGGCGAGCGCACTGCCGAGTGCCGTTTCCAAGGTGCTGTCACCTGCGACGACGACCCGTCGTGCCTGCGGGGCGGCGGGGGACGAGGGTGCCGACGGCTGAGAAGGCGCTTTGGGACCCGTGGTCCCTGGCGTGGACTGCGGGAATTCGTCAGGCTCCGCCGGCTGGGCAGGCCCTTGCTGCGTGGGCGCCGGCGGCTGCGGGGGAACCGGTGGCGCGACCGTGCTCAGCCGCGCGGCCTCGTTGATCAGCTCCACCGCCTTGCTGCGCGCCAGCTTCAGCACCGGGGCGAGTGCGGTGTCGTACTCGTCCTTCGAAGCCGCCTCGGCGATCTGGGCGAGCAGCCGCTCCGAGCGGTCGGCGAGACCGTCACCGCGGTCGATGTACTTCCGGACGCTCTCGATGAGTTCCCAGTCGGTGTTGTCCAGCGCTTCCAGGACGGCTTTCGCAGAAGAAACGGTCTTGCCCAGGACCAAGTCGGTCGTCGCGTACGCTGCTGCCGCAAGGTCGCGGGCCAGTCCCGTCGCGTCATGGTTCTGCTTGATCCGGGCCAGCAGGTCAGCCGCGTCCCGCACCGCCTGCTCCCGAGCCGTCAGTGCCTCACCCGAAACACCCAGTGCGGCACGATGCTTGGCAAGCGAGTGCCGCAGCCCGATGATGTCGTTCTCGTGCTCCGCGGCCTTCTCCCGGACCGCGGTCGCCAACGCATTGACGTTCCGGGCGTAGGGCAGCGCAGGCACGTCCGTCACCAGCAGCAGCGCTGCCTTGGTGTGCGCGGCGGCGAACTCCTCCTTGCTGGGCAGCTCCTGCGCGCGGAGCGCCCAGCCGGAGCCGATCTGGTCCAGCGCGGGTGCCGTGGGCTCCGGCTTGCCGTTGAGGACCCAAGACCGGTCGGACAGCAGCGCGTACGTCGCGATCACCAGGTTCGAGACGATGGTGTCCAGCCCTGTCCAGCCCAGCTCGGCGATCCAGACCCGGATGTCCTCGACGGAGTAGTCGCCCTTCGCCCCATGATGGTCGGCCTGCCGGTTGACCTCGCGCATCCAGTCGACGCCGATGGTCAGCGGTCCGTCGTGCACCTCGCCGAGTTCCAGCGCATGCACCACCCGCGCGACGTCAGCGATCTCCTTGCCGTCAACGACGACCCGGCCACCGGCGTCCATGGCCTTCGCAATCCAGCCGTACACCATCTTGAACTTCGCTGTGGTGATCGGCTTGCGACTCTCCCCTCGGTCGAAGTTCGGGTGTTTCGGGTACTTCGCGTCGAACAGCCCGTCGGCCAGCTTCAGCAAGTTGTACTCAAAGCTGCCGCCGCCCTGAAGCTGTGGTGTGTGCCCCGCGAACAGCGCGTGCACGTGCTTCCCGTCGGTGACCTCGGAGCTGAAGTCGGCCTCGTTCGCCTTGGCGAGCCCGTACGCCTGGTGCAGCACCCGGGAGAGTTCTCCGTTGAGGGTGTCGCGCTGCGCCTCCAGCTGGTGCCTGACCCGTACCTGGTCGTCCGAGGACAGATGCGTCGCGAAGTCCCTCAGGTGATCGCGGTCCAGAAGGTAGTTGATCTTCAACAGGCGGCCGAGCTGCTTTCCACGCTGACTGGACAGGAACGACGGCAGCCACACCACCGTCGCTGCGTCCGGATTCTCGCGCTGCAGGCGGAAGACCCGGATCTCATCAGCGGTGATCTTCGCGTCCGGGTTGCCAGGGTAGCCGAGGACGAAGCGGATCCGGTCCGGGGAGCCCGGCTCGAACTGTCCGTCCGGCAGGACGTTCTTCTCGGAAACGTCCTCGAAGACGAACTCGGCGGTGCGACGGGTGCCGTGCCAGACGATCTCCCGCTCACTGACCAGCTCACCCTCGTCCGGAACCCTCAGCTCCCGCCACAGCCACTCCTGCACCCACCTCTTGCGAGCACCGGTGGAGTCCTTCTCCCCCACGCTGTCCAGGATCGGCTCCACGTCGAGGTCCGACAGGTGGAGGGTGAAGACCGGATCAGCCTCGTTTCCGTCGCTGCGCAGCTCACCGGGGAACGCCGCCTGCAGTTCCCGCATCCGTGTGATCGCCAGGCTGTCCGTCTGACCGGTGCGGGAGCGGATCGACCCGTGGTTCAGAGCCGCCAGCCGCGGGCCCGTGAGCCGCGTCAGCGCGGGCACCTCCGGGGCGAGATAGGCAAGCAGCATCGTCTTGATGAACCGGTCGTCAGCCTTGTACTTCTCGCTGTCCGCCGGCTTGCCGTCCGCCGACTTGTACTTCTGCTCCAGGTGCGCCTGCACCCTGCCGTAGAAGCGGATCGCTGCGTCGGCATCGCTGCGCAGCCGGTCGGTGAACGCCTCGCCCATTCCGTCGACCAGTACGTCCCACAGGTCGCCCAGGGGAACGAGCTGGCCGACCTTCATGTCCGCGCGCCGCCGGTTGAGCACCTGCTGCAGCAGCTTCAGACCGGTGCGTTCGCGCTGCAACGCGCTCGACAACGCCACGAGCACGTTGAGGAGCACCGGGGAGACCGGGTAGAGGGCCTTGAAGTCAGCCCAGTCCGCGTGCGTGATGCCGTTCGCGTCCAGCAGCACGTCCCGCACGGACTGGTTGGAGGTCTCGAGCCGGGAGAAGGCCGTGTCCAGGGCAGCGCGTGCCGCGGCGTTCTTGGGCTTGAGGACGCGCTCCTTGATGATCTCCGGGAGGTTCTTGTCCTCCACGGTGATCGTGTCGATGCGTCCGGAGAGGTAGTTGACCCGGCTCTCCAGGTTCTTGACATCGGCTCCGACCGCGTTCGCGCCAATCAGCTCGGCCAGGTCGCGCTGGCGGGAGATGAACGACACCACGGGCAGGGGGCGGCCACTCACCCCGGACTCGATCAGCTTGACCAGTTTGTCGATCTCGCTGTTGACGAAGGACTGCTCATTGAGATGTGCCTGGAGCCAGAGGATCAGTTCGTCGATGAACAGGATCAGGCCGTCGTAGCCGAGCGCCTTGGCGTGTCGGCTGATGATGTCCAGGCCGTTCTCCAACGGCACGAACGCGTCCTTGGCGCCGAGCGCGCCCTGGGAGTACGACGCGAACGGGCCGGAGAGCAGAGCCGAGGCCAGCCAGTCCCGGTGCCTGTCGCCGGAGGCGGCGGCGAACGCCCGGTCGAGCAGGTCACTGGTCCACACCGAGGGGGCCTCGGCGGCGTCGAGGTCTTCGAGGTCGTCCTCGTCGTCCGTCGCCGCGTTCCGGACGTTCCCGGCTCTCTCCCTCGGTAGGTCGGGGTTGCCCAGCCAGCGGATGAACTCGGCGTCGTCACCGGTGAAGTCACGCTGGCGACGCGCGTCGGCGAACATGGCGTCCACCCGGTAGACGGGCGGCACCGGAGCATCCGGATGAAGCCTGGTCACCGCGGTGACGTAACCGCCCAGGAGCGCCGAGTCCAGGTCGGTCGAGCCGACCAAGTGGTAGGGCACCATGAGGAACTTCCGGTCCCGCAGCCATACATCGTGCTCCGCGATGACCGGCTGGAGCCGCGGCTTCGCACGCGCGGCCGGGTTGCCGGACAGGATGGCGTGCAGCACGGTCATGAAGTGGCTCTTACCGGAGCCGTACGAGCCGTGCAGATACGCCGCGTTGGAGTCCCCGCCCTGCACGGAGTCCTGTACGACCTTCAGTGCCCGGCGCAGCGCCAGCTCCAACTGGTCGGTGACCACGTACTCGTTGACGCGCTCCGTTGCCTGGTCGAAGCCGTCGGACAGCTCGACCTTGAACTTCCCCGCCAGCACGGACTCGGGCATGTCGAGTACGTCGCGAAGGTAGAGCTGCTCGTCACTGCCAGTGCTGCTACTGCTGCCCATCGTGGTCAGTCCTGTTCCCCGTTGCCGTCGTTGATGCCATTGTCATCAATAGTGGTCTGCTGTGCCTCGATCGTGGCGTCGGCCCCTGCTCTGCGGCCGCGGCTCTTCTTGGCCGGGCGCCAGTCGGAGAGAGCGCTCGGGGCGATCCCGCGGCCGGTCAGTTGCGCGTCCAGGAAGCTCTGGATCTCCTTGGCGGCCGACTCCTCGCCCCACTCCTCGTCCACGTCTCCGAACCACTGCCGCAGCCACGGCATCAGCTCCGCGAGTCCGGCGAGCAGCGGCACGAACCGCTCCTCGGGCCACGCCTCGTTACGGCCGCGGTTCCTGACGACGTTCAGCAGCGCCATGGCCTGGTCCCGTTGGTCCCATCCCGCCCAGCCGAGCAGCAGCGTCGGGTCGGAGCCGGGACTCGCGTCTGGGTAGGAGATGAACCGCTCCTTCGGCACGTCGAGCTTTCCGCGGTTCGACCAGTAGGACTGCCGGACGAAGTCCGCGCCTGTGTACTTAGGTGGTACGGGGATGCTGAGCCGTACACCGTCACGGTCCTCCTCGCGCTGCAGCTCCCAGACCCCCTCCCACTGCCGGCGCTTGCGCAGCCCGCTGTCCTTGTAGCGGTAGGCGGACAGGTACGGAACATGCTCGGCGTCGACCACGTCGACGAGCACGTGCTCCAGGCCGAGGTTCGGCTTGCCGAGGTGGGTCGCATAGAGCCCGGCAACCGCGTCGACCTCTTCGGCGTCGGACCGCTTGCCGAGCTCGTCGGCGAGCTGCCCGACGGTCAGAGTGCGCGGCTGCTCGAAGTCGTCCACGACATGGAACCAGAGGCTCCGCTCCTCGCACCGGTCGAGCAACCAGGCCCGCAGGGCGGCTTTCTCTCGTTTGTTCCACGGGTCGGCGGCCCAACGGCGCTTGTACTCGGGGCGCTCGACGAGGGCGATGTCCGGGCGGCTCTCGATCGTGTCGATGCGGGCTTGAACGATGTCGCGGTACCAGTCGGGCCAGCGCGAGGGGATCTCGGTGGCCGGGGTTGAACCGTGGCGGTCGAACCACGCCGTCTCGACCTCTCCGGCAGCCTGTCGGCGAGCCAGCACGATCTCGAACGCCCGCTCACCGAGCTTGACTTGGGGAACATCGGCGGGCGTGGGCGAGAGGGCGATGAGGCGGGCCTTCTCGGCGTCCGTGAGGAGGCCGTAGGAGTGGTAGACCTCCCAGTCCAGCTCTTCCTGGATGGCGATCATGTGCTCGCGGGTGCGGGTCCAGGTGGTGCGGGCGGTGTCGAGGCGGGGGCGGGTGGGAGGCTCGATTCTGGTGCAGATGACGGAAGGCTCGTGGGTGGCGAGGCCTTCGGCGAGGCTGTCGAGGGTGCGACTCAGGGACAGAGGGAGATCAGCGGGGAGGGGGAATTCGTGGAGTTTGGTGCCGGTGAACTCGTAGCGCTCTTCCCAATCCTCGTCCTGGAGACCACGGCCGAGACCGCTTCCGCCCTTGCCTTGGCTCACCTGCTTGAGCCAGAAACACGCCGTCGATGAGTTGAGCACACCCAGCAACGCCAAGTGTTCCTCTAGACTTGCCCCTTCGGGAAGCTTGATGGCTGGAGCCGTACGGTTGAATACGCTTCCACCTCGGTCCAGTACGAAGTGGTTGTGCGTCGCCACGAATGGGAAAGCAATACCGAACGGCACAATGAACCGCTCCGGATGCCACCGACTCCATTCATACCAAGTGAGTCCGATTTCCTCGTGAATTCCCCCAGGCTCACGGCGAAGCCGCAAATGTGACCGGTGGAGCCACAGATGGCGGTGAGTGGCAGTGTCGCCGCTATCCGCCTTGAGGTCGTTGCCGTACGGGAACAATGAATCCGTTTCGGGTTGCAGATCCCAGTCCCGGATCACTGTGCCCTCAACGACCGGCACGACATGCTCCCTGAAGACTCCCTTGCGGCTCCAAGTCCCCGGCGCAGCAAAGTACGCCTCGTCCGATCCTGTATGCGCCGTACGCCCAATCAGCTGCACTCGCTTGCGAAGGCACGACTCGCTACCCGCCTCAAGGCGAGACATCAGGTCATGCGCTCCGCCGCCTTGAAGCGACCATGGAAAGTCCCGAAAACGCTCCCGTGGCGCATCGAGCGACGCGACCCAGTCCGACTCGCTGAGCCTTTGCTTGACCTGGTCCTTGATTGCCTGCCACACGTACCCCTTGGCCGGGTCATCCGGCAGCTCGGGTTCCCCTCGAACCCCCAAAACAGCCCGAACAGGATCCGACTGCCGAGCCATCTGATTCCGCCCCGCAAGAATCACCGTGGGCGTCCCATGTCCAGGGATATACGCCCCGGACGTATCGACGATATGCGTCAGTTCAACGCCGTCAAATCGACCCTTCCGCGTCCGCCCCTTGGCATCCCTGTACGTGTACTCGCGCCCTCCATGGAAGAACGCCTCGATCAGCGTCTTCCCGAACTCCCGCTTCATGAAGGAGTTTGCAGTGATCTGCCCGGTGAAGCCTCCATCACGATTACTGCCGCCAGCCCTGCAGGCAAGCTCGAAGATCCGCTGAGCGAACGGCACGGACAAGGCATAGTTACCGGAGCAAGCGAAGTACGCCCGGGCGTAATTCTCCTTCTCCTTCTTGTCCTTGACCGTGATGTACGGCGGATTGCCCACCACCACGTGGTACGAGTATCGGCCGAGCAGATCGCAGCGCTCGACGAAGCCGTCGATGTCCTCCGTCCGGTACAGGAACTGCTCCCGGCTGGAGAACAGGTCATCGTCCACGGCCCCGGCGTCCCGGCCATGCAGCAGCGAGTCCCCGACCGCCACGTTGATGGGGAAGTCCGGCAGAGTGTCCAGCCTCTTCGCGCCGGATGCCTTCAGCACCGCCACCACCAGCCGGAACCGGGCGATCGCCACGGCGAACGGGTTCTTGTCGCACCCGTGCACCGACTCCAGCGCCCGCCGGATCAGCGCCCAGTCGTCCGTACCCTTCTCTGCGTCCCGCCACTTCGCCAGCAGGCGATCGAACAGGCCGAGCAGGAAGTGCCCCGACCCGCACGCGGGGTCGATGGTCCGCAGCCCCGGAGGCAGCTCCCGCTTGTTGCCATGGCCGTCGACGATCTCGACGATCGGTTCGAGGCCGAACTCCTCCACCGCGGGTTCGAGTGTCAGGTCGAGGATGAACTCCTCGACGAACACGGGGGTTTGCAACAGCGCGTATGTCTTGCGGGCGTGCTCGCTCAGCTCCTGATACAGGTCGCCCAGGAAGCGTGTACTCAGCTCGGGATCCACAAAGCTGTGGACGATCTCCCCGTCGCGGTCCACCCGCCGCCAGAACTTCAGCAGGTCCCGTGCCGCCTCGTACGAGGGCTCGATCTCCCACAGCGGGTTGTGCGCCTCGTCGAACAGGCCGGCCACCGTCCGGTTTGTGCCAGCGAGATGCCGGAAGGACTCGTACAGCCAGTCACGGTCGTTCATCGCCGGATTGGCCGCGAAGAAGGCCTGATCGTGGTCGATCGCCTCCTTCAGACGGTCGCCGACTCCCGCGATCCACGGCCGCTCAAAAAGCTCGTTGTCCTCGCAGAAGCGCACGAACACGCAGGCCAGCACCCACGCCGCCGCGACCTGCGTGACCCGTTCGTCACGCCAGGTCTCATACGGCGCTGAGGTGCGGTCAGCGTCGTACGCCAGCCGGTACTCGTCGTGCAACCGCTTGCGGTACTTCTCGACCGACTCACTGCGCGCTCGCAGATCGTCCTCCAGGGCCGAAACCTGCTTGCGCAGGTCCTTCAGCAGCACATCCTGGTTTTCGTTTCCGCCCTGCGCGCTCACGGTTAGCGTTCCTCTCATCTCTCACCGGCAGCGGCCGGCACGGCGGCCAGTTCTCTCAGGAAGTCCCCGCTCAGGACCACACGCTCGGCGTCGCCGCCGGTCACTTCCACCGTGTGGCCGTCCAGTTCCGGGATTCCGCGGGGGTTGTGCGAGGGGACGAGCAGCCAGAGTCCGTGCGGCTGCCGGCCCGGCCTGCGTGCCTCCCGCTGCAGGTCGACGAGGAGCTGGTGCCCGCCAGCTTCGTAGTAGTGGGAGAGCAGTCCGGCGGTGTGGACGAACAGCACCGCTTCCGGATCCTGGGTCGTGATCCGGTCAAGGCGTGTCCTGACCCGCGGCCATACGCGGGCCACGAAGGACCGCAGGCCGTTGGGCAGTTGGCCGCTTCTGGTGTAGCGGGTGTCCGCGGCCAGTACCTTCGGCCAGTCCGTGCCGTGCTCCGAGGCGAGCGCGCGGAACTCCTCGATGAAGAGCTCCGCGAGGTTCACCTGATGTACGGGAAAGTGTTCCGCCACCGCGTTCGCCGCGCCCGGCAGGCGCTTGACGGCCACGTTGAGGGCGAGGAAGCCACCCTCTTGTACGGCTGTGCCGAGCTTGGCCGCCAGCAGGGCGGACGGGTCGCGGCCGGCTGCCGCGCGTGCCTCTTGTACGGTCATCGACGCCAGCACGCTGCTCGTCGTCGACGCGGACGACGACGTTCCGCCCGAGAGGGCCGCCCCGGCCGGCGCGGGCGGGCGGAACCGGCTGTCCGTCGTGTCGTACTTCAGCGGAAAGCCGGCTTCCGCGAGCGCGTCCTCGACCTCGACGTAAGTGGGCCGCCCCAGCTCCATCTCGGGGAAGCGGGACCGCAGCCGCGCCAGCAGGCCGTCCGTGCTGATGCCGACCTCGCGGCGCACTCCCGCTGCTGCCTGTGAGATCTTCAGCGCCCGCGCCATGCTGAGGGACCGGGGGTACAGCTCCAGCCGAGGGGACGCGGCGGCGTTCGACGACGTGGCCGCAGCCAGGGTCACCAGCCGGGTGTCCGGCAACGGGTCCGTGCCTTCCGGAGGGGAGACCGCCCGCAGAAGACGCAGGACCGCCGTAGGATCGGGCAGGGCGTCGGCGGCCGCGAGTGTGTCCGCCTTGTCCCCCAGCTCCATGGCATACGCGGACAGCTCGTCGTCGGTCGGGTCGTCGGAGCCGTCCGTAGACGTCATGGCGACCAGCAGCCGCCCACGGCGCCGGACCTGGGTGAAGCGGGGCTCGTAGTTCTCGTCCTGCTGGTCCTTGAGCACGTTCTCAGCGGTCAGGGCAGCTCGTTCGACCGCGAGGGCCGCGATCAGCGCCTCGCTTGCCGTGTCGGCCTCCCCACCGTGCCGTACTAGCAGTTCACGGGCGAGTTCCTGGGCCGTCATGATGCGCCCGGCGGCCTGCAGAATGTCGGCCAGTTCCTCACGCAGCTGCGTCAGCCACGACTGCCCGGCCCAGTGCTCCGCCGCCGCAGTGAGGTGCTTGGAGACGGTGAATTCGGAGATCCCGAGTGCTGTTGCCACCTCTCGGTTGGTCGGCCAGGAGCCAGGCGCGCTCGTACCGTCCAGCCCGAGCCAGGCGGCGACGACCTGGGGGCGCTTGTTGTCCCGGCGACCGGGCGGGACCGGGTTGAGCAGGGCGGCGAGCCGGTTGACGCTCTGCCGGGCGTCAGGCTCCGCGCTGAGCTGATCGTCGGCAGCGCCCGTAGCCACGGACTTGGGGGACGGAGCCCCGGGGTCTCGCTTCCGGGACTTCTTCGGGCGCAGCGCATCGGTCCACTGGCGGTGCCGCCGGGTGAGTTCCTTGCGGACGGCCGGGCCGATCCCGCGCTGCCGGAATCGGGTCAGGGGGAGGTCCAGCAGTTGCTCGACAGTGTCCGCACCAAGTTCTCCGGCCGCGTCCGCTGCCCGTTCGGTGAGCCCGGCCTGCGTCAGCGACGTGTCGAGCCCGGCTTTGGCAGCGTGCAGGTCGCGGATCTCGTCCTGCGACAGGCCTTGCGTGCCCGTGAGCCCGGCCACGCCCTTCGCCGGTGGGGCCGGGGTCCGATCGGCCTCGATGAAGATCCTTCGCCAGGCGTCCCGCATCTGCCGCAGCGACTCGAAGCGCTGGTCGGTATCGCGGTGCAGGGCCTGCTTGAAGAAGTCCTCCAGCCCCGGTCCGAGCCGCTGCTGGAAGGCCTCGATGGCGAGGACAGGCGTCTCGTCCGTCATGCCGGTGAGCGGATCGCGGGAGCCGTCGCCCCATACCGGACGTTCGCCGGAGGCCATCTCGTGGAGAACGACCGCGGTGGCGTACCGCTCGGCGTGCTCGTCGTAGATGGGGCGACGTGCCGAACCGAGGAAGGGATCGAGGTAGCCCCGCGTACCCGCCTTGATGTCCCGGTCGGGGACCCCAGCGAGGGAGAAGTCGAAGAGCATCAGCTGCTCCTCGCCGTCCTCCCGGAGCGTGATGCCGAGGTTGTCGGGCTTCAGGTCACGGTGGAGCATCCCCTTGGCCGCGAGGTCGTCCAACGCCGTGAACAGGTCGTTGCTGAAGGACTCCAGCTTGGAATAGAGCAGCCGGCCCTCGCTGCGCAGCCGCTCCCCCAGCGTCTCGGCACCGGCGTACTCAAGGGTGAGGACGCGGCGTCCGCCGATGGTCCGTGGGCCGTTGCCGTACAGCTTGACGATGCGGCTGCTGCTCACCTGCTCCAACGCGCGGGCCTCGGACTCGAGCCGCTCGTTCTTGTCCGCGTCTAGGGCGACCTTGAGGACACGTCTGTCCTCCGTCACGCGGCCATGGTCGTCCTCGGTGACCCGGGTCACGTACAGCGCACGGGCAGTGGCGCCCGAGCCGAGCACCCGCTCCACACTCCAGTCGCCGTCGACGGTCTGGCCGGGAGTGGCGGTGAGGGGGTCGGCCTCGACGGCGACGGCCTGAGCGGCGGTGGCCTGCTCCGCCTCGTCCAGCTGGTCCAGGAACGCCTCGGCGGACTCCAGCCGGTCGTCGACGCTGCGGCGTGTGGCGGCGTACACCAGCTCTTCGAGACCGGGGTCGACGGCGTCGTCGACCGCGTACATGTGCAGTCCGCCCTCCGCGGTCAGCCTCTCCTTGAGGGCCGTACGCGTCAGCGCGGGCGGTGTGCCCGTGAGGATGTGGTAGGCGACGGCCCCGAGGCCGAAGACGTCCAGCTGACCCGGCTCAGGGTGGTCGGCGTCCGTCTCCGGCGCCAGGTAGCACAGCGCCGCGTCCTCGACATGCTGCTGAGTGAGCGAGCTGTTGCCGACGGAGGCGTGCGAGGTGGTGGAGTCGAAATGACGGGCTGAAGCCTGCCAGTCGATAATCCGCAGCGTCGGGTGCGCGCCGTTGTCCTTCGCGCTGACATACACCGAGCGGGCCGCGAGGGCGCGATGGTAGAGCGAGCGGCGGTGGGCGTAGCGCACGGCCTCGGCCAGCTGGCGCACAAGGTCGCGGCGCACAGTTTCGGTCAGCTTCTCGCCATGCACGGCGAGGTACTGATCCAGACGGAGATCGCTCACCCGGTGCCGGAAGAGGATCGCCGGACCGCCCTGGTGCTGGCGGAAGTCGACGGCCTGCGCGATGCCACGGTGATTGATGCCCTGGAGCACCTTGAACTCGCGCTCGGCGGCGCGCGTGGTCGAGCGTCGCCTCTCATCGGTCGCCTGCTGCTCGACGAGATAGATGCGGACCCGGCCCTCCTGGCGCAACGGATCCTGACGCTCGGCAATCCGGTCCTCCCACGTGGGGCCGGCATCCAGCGGGCGCGGATCCAGACGCCAGTCGCCGAAGTCAAGGTGCGCCGTGGAAGCCCGCACCCCGATCTTCTGCATCAGCTTCGGGAGGTATCTGGTGAAATCCTCACGAACACGCCAATTTTCACGCTCCGGGGGCTGACTGAGCAGATCCCCCCAGATCGCGGGAAGGCCTGTCTCGTATCCGTCACGTCCGTAGACCCGTGTGCGCTGCACCATGTCGAGCTCGCTGCGCAGCTGCGAATCGGACAGGAAGACCACCGGCTCTATACGGGGAACACGGAGCTCACGGCCTTCCGGTCGCAGATCGTTCAGTGCCCACTGGAGCCGGTACCTGAGCTCCTTGGACTTCAGGTCCGTGAGATGCAGCGGGTTCCTGATGGTACGGATCCGGCCATCCGGAGCGTGGAAAGACCAGGTGTCGCCGTTGTTGATCACCCGCCCCGGGTGCCCCTTGAGCTCGACGAGATACAGGCCACGCGGCACGGCGATGAAGAGGTCGCACTCGTTTATGCGGCCCGAAGCCGCGGTGAAGGAGAACGTCGCCCACGCGTAGTGCGGAGCGGTGGCGGGCATCAGCCGACGAATGTGGTCGAGGGCGGTCTGCTCCCAGAGGTACGGCGACTGCCGGGTCTGGTACCAGCGCTTCACCTTGGGTGGACCTGGCTTGGGGATCGCCGAGCCACCTGTTGCCGCCACCGTGTTCACCGCACCTTTCCACCGCCGCGGATCCGCTCATCGTCCGGATCCGTGTCGGCTGATGGTATGAGGCGAATCGTGGCTTCCAGAAATCGTCGTAGTCGATCCGGACCCGGCAATCCTGCCAGGCGGAGCGCGACGGCGCAGCGGTCGGGGCGAACATCGGAAAGATGGGGCCCGCGACGGTATGGCGCGTGACACTGTCGGATCAAGCCATTGCCCAGAGCATGTGCAGCGCCTCACAGGAACGCACAGTTACGATCACAAAGACGATGAGCGGAACGGCAGGGGGCGGACATGGCTGGGACGGTGCGGAAACGCACGGTGTTCTTCTTCGAGATCGTCGAGGCGAAGAACGGTCAGCCGCGTATGGAACCCCAGCCGTGGCGGTCGTTCCTGGACGGAATAGCAACCGCGCAGCCACACGAGCGTGTTGTGCAGAGCGGAGACGACAGACTGGTCGGAGTCGTAGATCCGGCCAACCCCGCCGATCATCTCCAGCTCGCTAAGATCACCGGTGAGGTGCCCCACCAGCTGGACCACAGCAACGGCACCATCGAGGCACTGCAGGTCGCCGTCGGCAAGGACGTCGTTCATGTTACGACGATCTGCTTTCTGGAATTCGGCAACATCATCGGCACCCTGCACGGCGGCTTCTCTGCACCCCGCGTCAGCGCCATCACCAAGTGGCTGAACGGTGTCGGCCTGCCGTGTGGCGAAGTTGCGCTCAAGCCGGTCATCCACGCGCGGGCACGCGAGAAGCTAAACCGTATCGAGGCGGTGTCGGAGTTCACCGTCAGGCTGGAAGGCGCCCCGGCGGACACCATCAGCGCGCTGCGGGCGAGCAGCGAGGTCGGGGACTCCCTGCAGCGGGTCGGTAGGCGTCATCCCGACACCGACATCACTCTCACCATGAAGGTGCCCAGGCGCGGCGGCCGGCTGAGCCGGATCCGCAGAAACCGTGCCCTGACCGAGCTCCGACGTGACGTCCTGGAGTTCATCCCCGACCTCGACGAGTGGGTCGACGAGTCCGGAGTGGTACGTGACGTCAATGGTCGGGTCGCGATCCGCGACCCCCACCGGCAGTCTCTCCAGTACGAGCCGCTCGATTTCCTGGCCCACCGCATCACGGCCCAGTGTGACGTACCTATCGGCTTCACTGACGGACGCTCGGTGGACCTGGGCTTCGCGGTCAACGCCGTCTTCGACGCCGCTGCCGATCATCGGCAGGAGCTGGAGGACGCTGTCAGACCGGGCGGCTAACCTGAGCAGCAGTTCAGGGGAGGCTGGGGGACGTCGTGTATGAGGACACTCTGCTGCGCCGGCTGTGGACCCGCTGGCTGGGGCGGCCAGGCCTGGACTGGCTGATTGTCCTAGTGATCACCGGGACGCATCTGGGCGCCGTGTTGATCAGCGGTGGTGGGGATGTACTCGCCTGGCCGGGACGCGAACAACGGATCACTGTCTACACCGGGATCGCCACGGTCGCAGCCCTCGTCGGCAGTTTCATCACCGCTGCCATCGCCCAGTACGCCTCCTCCACCGGCGTGCGCATGCAGACATTGCGCGCCCATCCCAGGCAAGGAGCCCAGTTCCGTCGCAACTGGGTCGGCATCCTCGGTGCGACGCTGGTCGTCTCGGGGCTCTGTCTGCTGGCTGCGATCCTGGACACCACAGAGAAAGACCCCGGCGGCGTGCACTGGCTGGCAGAGGCCGCACTTCTTCTGGGGACGGTGCGCGCGATACGACTGGTGTGGTTGTTCGGCCGTGTCATCGCGGCCGCGGACGTGGACCTCGCTGACACGCCGGCGCCATCGCCCCCAGCGCCGGTGAGACGACCTGGATCATAGGGCGAAACGAGAGGCCGCCAACTTCGATCCGGACCCGCAGGCGACCTGCTACTGATGCAGCCGATCACAGTGTCGCGTCCTAAGCCTTGCCCTCCCCACCCCGCAAGGATGATACGACCAGGCGCCCATATCGTGTGGTGAGGGCTCCGGCTGTGGCGGCGACCGACAGGGTGAGCGCGATGAGCAGGTGTGTCACAGCGTGGTCGTCGAGCACTTGCAGGATGCTGAGGGCCGTCCCGAGTGGCAGGCCGAGAATGGTGAGGACGCCCAGGGCCCCGCTGATCTGCTGGCTTTCCTGGGTCTGTACGAGTCTGCTGTAGTCGGCTGCTTCGTCGAGGATTTCGTCAAACCGTGCGGGGAGCCGGTGCTGATTCTGGAAGGCGAGCAGCAGGTCGTTGGCTGCGCCGTGTGCGGTGAGGTGCTGTCGCCAGTAGGTGCTGCGGAAGACGGCGATGTTCCGCTCCAGTGTGGCGACCCGGTGTGCCAGCCGTGAGGAGTTGAAGACCTCGGAGAGTTCGTCGGTGAGTTCGTCGATGTGGTCGCGTTGGAGTGAGCCGAGGAGCAGGGCGTCGAGATAGACGGTGCGGGAGTGCAGCGCGCCGAACTCGAAGAAGTCGCCCGCTCCGGTGTCGGTGCGGTGGCCGAGGAAGGCGGCCCCTTGGCGCAGCACCAGGGCGCTCCAGTCGGCGGAGATCCTTACGGCGTCCTTGAGTTGTTCGTCGGCGGTCTCCGGAGGCAGGGGGAAGTCCTCGGGTGTGGAGCGTGAGGCCAGTTGCCACAGCCAGCGATCCGCGGTAGCGGGCAGTGCCCCTTCCGGGCCGGTGCGGAGGGCGGGGGACTGCTGCGAGGTGGGGGTCATGAAGGCGATCGTGTAAGGCCGGGCGATGGCGAACGGTGCGTCGGGATCTCGGACGTCGGCGATGCCGTCGAGGAGCCCCGCTGGGTCCAACGGCCCGGTGAGGGGCTCGTCGACCAAACTCGATCGCCGCCCGGCCAAGGCCCGCAGTATCGGCAGCAGCGGTCTTTCCACGCTCAAGTGCAGGACGGCGAGGGCGTGTTCCGGGTTGCGAGCGGTGGCCGCGCGCAGAAGTTCCAGGCCCAGCAGGTGCAGGCCGTCCTGCTTGACGTCCAGCGGCAGGTGCCAGCGGCGCGGGCGTCCGGGTGCTCCGTAGAGTGCGCGGGCGGAGGCCGGGGCGAAGTAGGTGGAGCGAGTCTGCGCGTCGGTGCGGCGGTTGCCCAGCTCGAATGGGAAGGGCCCTTCGGGCCAGTTGGGGACACGGAGCAGCCGCACGGGCAGGACGACGGTCAGTTCCTGGCGCGCACCCGTGACATCCTCGAGCAGCGAGGCCTCGTGGGTGGTCACTGGTAGTACTCGGCCGGGTCGGGCTGGTCGAGGCGGATGACGAACTCCGCCCGGTCGGGGCTTTCCGCGCTGACGTGGAAGCGGACGCGTTCGCCTGTGCGGATGGTCCGGAACCCTTCGGTCACGATCTGCCGGTAGTCGAAGCCGTAGTACCGCTCGTCCTCGTCGTCCCGGACGACGTAGGAGCCGAGCGCACCGCTGAGCCCTCCGCCGCTGGGACGCCTGTCCACGATGGTTCCGTGACGCTGACCGCCAGCGCTCATGCCGTCGTCCCTCCTGTCCCGGACGTGTCGATGTCCTGCACGCAGCGGAAGCCGACCGCGTTGCTTCCGCCGCGCTTGCGGTAGATGCCCTTGCTACTGGTCTGCACTGCACGCATCGGGTTGTCGTAGCTGCCGCCGCAGATGACGGCCTCGCCGGGGTCATTCAGGCTGGTGGACGTCCATTCCCAGCAGTTGCCCACCATGTCGAGGACACCGAACGGGGAGCGGTTGCCTGGTCGTTCGTCGGCGGGTGTCGCCCCGGCCCGCCGGACGGCGTCACCAGCGAAATCCCGGTACCAGGCCTGATACGTCACGACGGGCCGCCCGACCCATGTATCGGCGCAGTTGACACGGGTGCTGTCGGGGGTGTCGCCCCACGGGAAGAGACGCCCGTCAGTTCCACGTGCGGCTGCCTCCCACTCGAGGGAGGTCGGCAGGCGCTTGCCCTCAAATGCGGCGAAGGCGTAGGCGCTCCACCAGCTGACACAGGTGGCTGGGTGGGCATCGTAGCGAGGATTTTCGTAGTAGTCGGGACGCCGCAGCCGGTCGGTCCAGGGGCGGTGTGTGACGTCGGCCGGCTGGTCGGGGTGGTCCCACTGCGAGGTGCCGTCCGCGTCAAGGACGTCGAGGAAGCGACGGTAGCGCGCGACGGTCACGGCATGGCGGTCGAAGCGTACGGGGCGCTCGACGCGGTGAATCAGCAGCCGTTCGGCCGGCCCAACCAGATATGCCCCGGCAGGCAGCACGCAGTCGTCGGTCTCCTGGGTGGTGAGTGTTCCGGCGAGGAATGCGCGCACCTGTTCGGTGAGGTAGGCACCGGGGAGAAGGTCGGTTGCCAGGTCCCGGTTCGCCGGCTCGGTCAGGTATCTGGCAGCCAGGAGTTCTTGGTACGCCGTGTGCACGAAGGCGACGTGATCGGGTCCGGCTGGCCGCAGCAACGGTGCGAGGACACAGGCGTCGAGATCGAGGCGTCCGTCCTTGAAGGCGTCGGCCCCCAGCTGCCGGTGGATGTCGAGGAGCGAGAACACGGTGCGGTCGGTGAGGAAGGCATGCCCGAATGCGGTGGGCAGCCGCTGCTCCAGATCGGGCCGCCCGCCCTCGGCCAACGTCCGCGCGATGTGAACGCCGAGGATGTTCGCGAGCGGTTTGCCCGCTGGAAGGCTCAGAGCTGTGGTGAGGCGCTTCTCCAGAGGGGTTGCCTCGGGTTCGGCCAGGCGTACGACGTGGAAGTGCGGTACGCGGGACGGGTCGAGGCCGTTGGCGTACATCTGCTCGACTAGTTGCTCGGAGCGGCCCGCGCCACTGTCCAGCAGCTGACGCACCTGGGGTGAGTCCGCGAGGAAGGACACCCGTGAACTCATGACCACCGCCGATTCGGCGGACAGGACGGCCGCGAGATCGGTGAAGAGGCGTAGGAAACCGGCCGCGCTCGGTTCCTCGACACCTTCGTCGACGGCGTCAAGCACGCACAGCGCGGTCCCGGACCGGATCAGGTAGAGGAAGAGTTCGTAGGCGCGCGAGCGGTCCGCCGTCATGGCCGGCGCGAGGAGGCGGGCGGCGTACTCGGAGAACGGTTCGTCCTTCGGTTTGAGACCGAGATCGAAGTAGAAGCGGAAGCGGCGGATCTCCGAGTCGACGGCTAGCGAGCGCAGGAGCGTACTCTTGCCGCTTCCCGGACGACCGGTGACCAGGACGTTCGCACTGCCGTGCGCCAGGCGGGTCACGAGCTGTGCCGCGTCGCCGGACTGCTCCATAGTCGACTCGCCGGTGCGCGGGTCGATGGTCAGCGCCGCCGCGGCGATCGCGGCCCGTGGCTCCGTCGGGTTGCCGACGGAGTCGAGTGCGGCGAGGTGGGCGTCGAGATTGACGATCGTGTCGACGAAGCCGTCGTACCGCACGATCCGGAAGTCCAGCCCTAGCATCTGATGGAGGGCGCCGGGCTGCGGGCCACCGTCGTCGTCCAGAACGACGAACCGGGTGAGCTTGGGCAGCCTGGTGCGCAGCAACTCCCCGCCGCTGGAGGCAAGGACGGTACTCAGGTCGTCGGCGTCACGGGAGAGCATCAGCTCCACGTACTCCAGCCGCATTCCCGACTCGCGGCAGAACAGCTGGTACACGGTGTCCGGGCTGAGGACGAACCGCTTGGCCTGCCGATATCCGAGGGTGACGTACACCCCGGCGAGAAACTCGCAGCGGCGCGCGACCTCGGGCGCCATGTCGAGCTCACCACCGAGAAGGGCCGCACTGCCGGTGTCGGTGAACCAGACCAGGACGTCCACGAGCCTGCGGACCGCGAGCAGCCCGTCCTCGTCGCTGATGTCGTATCCGTCGTGCGTGGACCGGTTGCGCAGTCGTCGGATGTCGTCGAGGGCATCCAGCACCGTGCTGCTGCGAATGTACGGGCGGCATCGCTTGACCAGGTCGTTCAGGGCCTTCGTCGCAGGGTCGCCCTCGACGCCGTGGTGGCGCCACAACTCCTTGAGTAGCTTCTCGGTCAGTTTCCCGACCAGGGCGACTGCGTTCTCGGGGTAGCCATCGTTGAGGGACCGTAACGGTCGTTCCAGATCGAGGCCCAGTCGATCAGCGATCCGCGAGTGGTCGTCGAGTTCACTCCGCAGGCGCCGCAGCCGTTCGTCGACCACGGCGTTCACGCCGACTCCCCACACCGTCGGCCGAGGACGAACGCGAACCGGTCGGGAAACACCAGCACGGGCTCCGGATGAGCGACTCGCATCTCGTCGATGCCCTTCTCGATCTCACTCTCGCTGAAGGTGGAGAGCAGGGACATGTAACGGGCGCGCACCATACCGAAGTACTTGTCCCGGTCGATGCGCAGCTCATGCTCGACGTGGCTGAGACCGGCTTCCAGCCCGGCCGCCCGCAGATGGCCCTCAATGAGGGCCGGGTCCGGCTGCAACTCCTCGAAACGCGCGAGGGCCGCCTCGAACAGGGGGTACTGGATGCTGGCCGGCAGCATCACCACCAGCAGCCGTCCTCCGGGCGCCAGCCGATCGGCCAGGCCGCGAAGCGTGCGCGCCGGATCGGCCACGTGGTGCACCGACTCTTTCAGCCACATCGCATCGAGCTGCTCGTACGGCAGACGGGTGCTTCCTTCGGCGATGTCCTCGGCGGAAGCAACGATCGGCGTCAGATCCGCCGGGGGCGGCGTGCCGAGCTGCCGGAGCATCGCCTCGGACGGATCGACGCACAGAACGGGATGGCGAGGCCGTAGATGCTTGGCCACTTCCTTGGCGAACAGGCCCGTGCCGGAGCCGATGTCGGCGATCCGGTCCGTGGGATCGAGCCGCAGGGCAGCGGCAATCCGGCCGGACATCCAGGGAACATGATCAGGGCCGTAGATCCAGTGCTCGTCGTACTCGGCCGCCAGCTCCTCGTAGTGTCCTCGCACGTCGCGCCGCTCCACGATCCCCCTCGTGTCCTCGCGTGTCGCCGGTTGTACTGGACAGGTAGGTTATCGCGGGTGCTTGGGCGACAACAGTGTGTAATTCGACGACTGTTGGAGCTGGCAGACCGGTCGTGGGCGCACGCGTAGTCGTAGACGGCAAGCTGGGGACGTGATGGCGATGGTCGTCGAAATCCCGGAGGTGAGCGCGACGTCATGGTCTTCTCCCTCGTCGCTGGTGAAGGAATGCACGACAGCGCGATCGGCTGGGTCCACTGCCAGCTCAACCTCTGGAACGTCGCCATCACCCGCGCCCGCAGCACCTCATCGTGGTCGGCGACATGAACCTGTGGCGCAAGTGGGGCGGTGTCGCCACCGAACTCCTGACCGCCGCCACCACGACCGGGCCTCGCATCGAAGAGCATGCGGCAGACGACCTGCTGCAGCGCCTCTACCAGGTCATGTCCACACAGCCGGGAACAACAGCAGCACTCGGCGAGAGCGTCCACGGCCACCCCGTCGACGTCCTGGTACGAACCCAGGATGCTGCCCGTCCACAGGCCGTGCTGCTCGACCGCGGGCTGGACGAAGGCGCTGACGAAGCTCGCCACCTGCGCCTGATGCTCCATCGTCGTCAGCTCGTGGGCTGCACCGAAGAAGGCGGTCAGGCCCTGCGGTATCCGGCGTGGCGACTGTACGACACGAGCACCCGCTGACCGGTGAACGGCTCTTGGACGCCGGTCACTTCCCGTAGGCCTGCTTCCAACGCGCCCGGTGACGGGAGTCCCCCTGGCCGCGACCGTTCACACGGCTCAGCGCCAGAAGGGACGCTCCGTTGTTCCACAAGCCGAGGTGATCGCGGTGCACAGCGAGAATGCCGTGCTCCACGGCAAACCTCTCGGAAGGACGGCTGAACCTGGTGGTCGTCACAAACACCGCCACGTCGGCTTGGAAGTGGACCTTGGCACCCAGCAGATCACGTAGCTCACGGCTGGCGATGGTGCTGCTGGGCGCGTACCGCTTGCACTGGATCACGAACGTCCGACCATCCGGCAGACGACCGACGACGTCGGCACCGTTGTCGTGCGAACCGCCCACCCGCCGGACCTCCGTACACCCGTCCCTACGGCACAAGTCGGCGACCAGCTCCTCGAACTCGGTGCCCGTCATCGCATCCACCTCGGCCAGGGTCCGCCGACCGGCCTTCACCGCCTCGTCCTGGCGCCAACGGCGGTCCCGAGCACGCGCCCTCCGGTCGGTGCGCCACAGCCACCAGCCCACGGCTCCGATTCCGCCGAGGACTACACTCCCAACGACGTACGACCACACCTCCGACCAGAACACCATCATCACGATGAGCAGGCCGCCTCCGCCGAGCACGATCGGCTTTGCTCCTGTGGCCCGCCCGCGACGACGAGCCGGATTCCGTCCACGTTGAACAGCCATCTCACTCTCCCCCGAACCTTCCTGAAGCGAGAGTCTCGGCAACGCAGGACAGTCCCGGAAGAGCGCAAGTCAGTCATGACCGATTCCGCTCAGCCGGATCGAGCAGCCGATGCGACCATGTGCTGATGCAGCAGCGTGGCTGTCAGTGCGCTACTCGTAGAGCGGGGAGAAGCTGATGCTGCCGTATGCCGGGACGGGTCCCGTGACACTGAAGCCGGAGCGGGTGTCGACGAGACGGGCCGGCCCCTGTGGGACATAGGACTGGTTCGCCGGCCCAGCCGACGAGAGTTGGCAGACGCCACCCTGGGTGCCCTACTGCCAATAGGCAGGGCGCAAGTACTTGGCCCCCGTGACAGAGTCTGTTACGACGGGAGGCAGCTGGGACTGTCGCAGCTTCGTCTCGCTGATCGTGAAGGCGGACGGCAGCAGCGCCCTCAGCTCGCCTGAGCGCCGGTGCGGCGGAAAGGCTGGGACGATGGTCAACTGCGGATTCACCCTACGAGCCGACCGAACAGCCGGGCACAGGTCACTGTCTGCGCTGACGACGAGCACCGTGTCGACCGTGGGCAATGCCGCGATCTCCATAAGGGCGACGGCGATGTTGACGTCCGTCTCCTTCTCCTCGTAGCTGATCCAGTACGTACCACAGGCATGGCAGTGCATGCGCTTGCGCTGGTATCGGCCCTCCACGACGGTCAGCACTCCGGGGTTGTGGGCCTTGAGCGCTTCCAGATAGGTCTGCTGGCGACCGGCCGCCGCGGCATCGTCCAGCACGGGAGCGGTGAAGTAGCGGACGTCGACAATCTGGTCCCGTCGCCGCAGACGCGAGGCCAGCGCAACGTGGTCCAGCCACAGATGGCGACGCCCGCGCTGCTTCTTCATACCGTGGTACAGGTTGAAGCCGTCGACAAGGACAGCCGTCCTCCCCATGCGCGCTCCCTCGCGTCAGCCATGCCACGCTGGAGAGGGCTTGTGCTAACATGCAGCCATACCCCCCCGAGAGCGCAAGCACTCGGGTTGACGGCCCCGCAAGGGGCCGTTTTTGTTGCGCCACCCACAGTAGCAGAAGAATCATACGCAGAGACTGCGTATGATTCCTTCATGGGTGACATTTCGGCTGGCGAGATCCGAGCCGCACGCGAGGCACGAGGTTGGGACCAGGCAGAACTGGCCCGTCGGCTCGGCATCGGGCAGCAGACGGTGAGCCGCTGGGAACGCGGACAGACCGCACCAAGAGGAGAGCGACTCCAGCTTCTGCGCGCGACGCTCGGCATCGACGGTGCCGCCACCCCTCCGCGCCGTCCACTTCTGGAGGAGCTGCCCTTCAACCGCCTCGACGCCTACCAGTTCGAGGCCTTCTGCGACGCTCTCGCCTCGCGGGTGTATCCGGACGCCCGGGAGGTCCTGCGGTTCGGGGTCAGCGGAGACAAACAGCACGGCATCGACATCCGCGTCGTCACGGCCAGTGGGGAACGCATCGGCATCCAGTGCAAGAAGTACGAGAAGTTCCAGCCCGCCTCGTTCACGAAGGCCGTGGCAGAGCTGGACCGTGCTCAAGCCCGGGTCGACCGCTGCGTCCTCTTTCTTTCCACTCACGCGACCGCTGCCGTAGTGAAAGCCTGCGACGAGCTGGAAGAGTGGGCGATCTGGGACTCCCGTGTCCTCTCCCGTGAGGTCAGCAAGCTCCCCTGTGACCAGGCACTGACCCTGATTGACCGCTTCTTTCCGGACATGCGGGAGGAGTTCTTGGGGGTACGGAACTCCAGCGTCTGGCAGACCGCGGACGAGGCGTTCCCGAGCTCCCTGCCCAGCCCGGTCTACTCCCACGAGTTCCAGCTCGTCGGCCGGACCAACCTTCTGGAGGCCATGACCGCGTTCGCTGCCAGCAGCGAGGGCTCGCGGATCGGCGTCCTGACCGGTGTCGCGGGACAGGGCAAGAGCCGTCTGCTGTGCCAGCTGGCACGTGAATACGCTGCCGGCCACGGAGGGAGCATCCGCGTTCTGCAGCCCGGCCCGTTCACTCCGGAGGAGTTCGACCATCTCCCGATGAGCGATCGACTGCTCGTGCTGATCGAGGACGCGCACGAGCGAGTGCACGACCTCGCCCTGGTGGTGACCGGAGTACTCCGCGCGAGGCCCGGCGCCCGCTTGGTGATTGCGACCCGACCATACGGCAGGCATGTGGTCCAGCAGGCTCTTCGCGCTGCGAAAGTGGATGAAAGCGAGATTCCGCGATGGGAGCTGTCGGCGCTGGGCAGTGACGAGGCACTCGTGCTCGCCTCCGAGATCCTCGGAGAGGGGCAAGAACACGCCGCTCGCGTCGTGGCGCACGTGGCCGCTGACTCGCCGTTGTTGCTCGTGAATGCCGCGAGTGCCCTACGGCGAGGGAGGCTGGACATCCATGCCTTGCAAAGCAGTACCGACGTGCACCGGCTGCTCCTGGACGTGTTCGTCCAGTCCGCCCTCTCACAGTCGCAGCAGCCCGAAGACGACCGGGCGCTACTGCATGCCCTGGCAGCCCTGCAGCCCGTCGCGACGGACGTGCCGCAATTCCAGAACGCCCTGTCGAGCATCTTGCAGATGCCGTTCTCCAGGATCAGCCCTCGGCTCCTGCACCTGGAGGGCACAGGCATCGTCGTGCGGCGCGGCGCCTCGATCCGGATTTCCCCCGACCTGCTCGGCGATGTCCTTCTCGCCGAGGCGGCCCTGAATCCGCACGATGGCTCTCCCAATGAGTACCTCAGGGAGCTCCGTGAATCCGCCGACGGTGACGCGCTGGCGAATGCCCTCCTCAACGCCGGCCGTGTCGACTGGCAGTGGAACGGTATGGGCTCCCACCGTGGGGGTGTACTCGATCCCTTGTGGGCCGTCTTGAGTGACGAGTTCAAACAAGGCGGTGCGTACACCCGTACGGCGCTTCTGCGTCTCCTGTTGCGAATCGCACCCTTCCAGCCTCAGCGCGTTCTCGCCTTGACGCGATGGGCTCTGGACAACCCGACGGACCAGGACGACCGGCCGAGCAGCATCGATTGGATGCCCGGCAAATACAGTCAGGCCGATGTCTTGCGCGAAGTACCGCGTGTGCTGGAGGCAGTGGCCGTCGACCTGGACCAGCTGCGCGGCGTGTACGACCTCCTGTGGTCCTTGGGCCGGGACGACGAACGGCCGCTCAATCAGAACCCCGACGCCCCCCTGCGTGTTCTCCTCGACCTGGCCTCGTACGGCCCGGGCAAGCCGGTGGAGTATCAGGAGATCTTGCTCGACGCGGTGTCGGACTGGATGGACGAGGCCGCACCGAACCCCGCGAACCGTATGCCCCTCGCGCTGCTCGATCCGTTGTTCTCCAGCACGGCGGAGGGGCGAAGGATGGAAGGCTGGACTCTCACACTCAGCCGGTATCCGGTCCGAGTGGAGGTAGTCGCGCCGGTCAGGCAGCGTGCGGCAACAACCCTCCTCGACCAGTACACGTCCGGGCATGAGCGGCGGGCAGCCGTGGCCGCCGCGTCTTTGGAAGAAGTCCTTCGCGATCAGCGCGAGGAATTCGAGCCGTACAACATCGAGTTGCTCCGTGAACTGGCCACCAGGGTTGCCGCGACGCAGCCGGGTCCTGTGGTGTCGCTCGCGACCCGGCGCTCGCTGAGCTGGGCCGTCAAGCACGGTTCCGCTCCGACGCGTGAGGCGGCGCAGACAGTGGTCGACGCATTGCCGGACAACACCGAAGACCGTCTGGCACTCCTGCTTCACACAAGTCCCTACGACGAATCTCTGGTGCCCGGCTCTGAAGACACTGAATCCCTGGAAGACGTTCAAAGTCACTGGGCGGCGCTGCGCCACCAGACGGTCGGTGAGTTGCGGAGGCAGCCTGCCGGCCAGGCAGCTGACCTACTCGTATCGCTGATCGAAGCGGGCCACCGGGTGCTGGCCAGTCACTCAGAGGGAGCCCACGTGGTAGTCACGGAAGCGCTACAAGGATTCCCTGACCTTGTCCCGGCTCTTCTCGACCGGCTCGCCCGCGCGGAGGAGGGAGCTGCCTGTGTCATGCTGCCCTCGGTGCTGCACGCATCATTCGAACAGGACGTGCCCCGCACTATGGCGACATGCCGTGGGCTCGTTGCCGACGGGAGGACTGTCGGAGTCCGGGCAGTCGCCGAGGCTCTCCAGCAGTACATCCCAGAACCATCGGTGCGGGAGGCCGGTGCACTCGCACTCGCGCGCGCCCTGGCCGACCATCCCGACCCCACAGTGCGCGCGGGAGTCCTCGGTATGGCCGTGTCGATGCTGCCCACCTCGAAGGACACGGCTCTGGAATTGCTCACCTCTGTGCCATTCGGTGAGACGGGGGCAGTGCCTTATCGCCTCTGGTGGGCCTTCACGATGGATCGCCTCCTGTCCTGGGACCAAATCACGGACAGCCAGCGCAGCTTCTTCCTGTCCCAGTTGACCGCTCTTCCCACACTGAATGATCACACGGTGCAGCAGTTCGTGGCTCATCTCGCCGAGGCCGACCCGGAAGCAACAGTCGGGCTCCTGCGCGGACGGATCGAGCGCTGGGAGCAGGACCCCGCAAAGAAGCGCTTCGACCCCCTGCCCTATCAGTGGAGTGTTCCGCTCCCCTTCTCTGGCAGTCCTGCACGGCTTGACCTGATGCGATCGGTGCTGAACTGGCTGGCACAACCCCGCGAAAACCCATGGCGCCGTGAACTGCACGCGCCGGAGCTCTTCTGGACTGTCGCCGGCCCGGCCGATGATCTGGCCCTCAGTCTCCTCCTCGAGCCTTACCAGGAAGGGAATAGCGATCTGGCGCACGCCGCCGCCCCACTTCTGAGCAAGTTGCCCAAGTACATCGTCTGGGAACACGTCGACTACGTGACCGTACTGCTGCAGACAGCGTCCCGGCTGTCGGAAGATCTCTTCCGCCGTACCGCGGGAAACCTGCACGCCGCAGTCGTCTCCGGCTTCCGGTCCGGCACACCGGGCCAGCCCTACCCGGAAGACCTCGACATCCGCGAACGCGCCCAGCGCATCCGTGCCAGCCTGCCACGAGGTTCTGCCGTCGACCTCTTCTACAAGGCACTCGTGGACAGTGCGCAGCACAACGTCGACCGCGCGATCGCCGACGACTTCAGCGACCGCTAATCGCTCCGTCAGCCAGCCCCTACATTAGGAACGGAGGGGATAAATCGCTCGCGGAAGCTTGCACGCAAGATCCGCATGCAATCCAAGCAAGGTCAGCAAGGCCCGAGAATGCGGTGCCGAACGCCTGGCGGTAACCGCCTCCACCGCCAGAGGTGGATGAACGCAAGTGTCCCAGGCCTGATAGAACTCGGCATACCAGGATAGCGCCTGCACCTGTTCGTAAACGCAGATAGTCGGATGCTCCTCACCGGAAGCGCGGTATAATAATCCATTATGGATTCAAGCACAGAGGACGGCCGAATCGGCGATGCAGCGCGACACGTTTCGGCGCTTGAGGTTGTTTCCCTACCGTGGGTATTCACTCAGCATCATCCGCTTGATTCAAAAGATTTCATCAGGCAAGCCAAGGATCGCGGCGTCAACCTGGATGAGCGCAAGTTGCGCGAGTTGTACCGGCAAGGGCTTCTGATTCCAATAGTGGCAGTCACATCCCGCCGGAAAATTGAACCTCGGTTCATGGAAGAGCCTGAACCGCAGCGCGCGGGAACTCTTCTCCACGAACTGCGAAAAGCCCGTGAACGTGGCCGACTGCTTGACTTGAAAACCGAGCCGTTCCTGCCGAGGCTATACTTCACACCCCCAAAGCCCAATCAGCCCCACTGGTGGAATGGACTGATCTACTCCCAACATCAGCTCGCCGTTCTACCAAAGATTGACCCACTACTCGCGAAGTTCCGTTACTCATATCGAAATCGTCAAAGCTATCCGCGTCTTCCAGAACCCAACTCTTTCCTTAAGTATTGGGCCAGCTGGTATCACCGGATTGCACTCATGGCGACAGCTCTCGAAGCCCGATATCTGCCAGTCCTTGACCCAGAGTGGGTACACCTGGTGAATGCGGACTTCGAAGCCTACGATCACTACCGACGTGACTTTGATCCTAGGGCGATGAGCGAGCACCTCAAGTATCCAGTCGAGCAAGTACGCAAGGATGCGGAGGAGTTGCTGCTATTGGCTCATTCTATCGATCCGATGGGCGGGAGGTGGAGTCAACTCTTGCGGCGCGCCCCGCGCAACAAGTGGAAGGATCTTAAGGGTGCCGCTCGATCAGCAATGGATTTGCGCGAGACCGCGGAGATCTTGCTCCGATTCTATGAGGACCTGACCGAGCGCGGCCACGCACAGCCATTGCCCGGGATCCCAGAATATTCCTGGCATCCTCTCCACGAAAGACTGAGCACCAAGAGCGAGACGCTCGACCAAGACTTGATGCACTTGGGCCTCTCGCCCCATCCGCGAGTAATCTTTGCGGTTGAAGGTGAAAGCGAAGCTCTTCACGTGCCACTTATCTGGCGCAAGCTAGGTTATCCGGAATCGCCGGAACTGGTGCGTCTCTTGAAGCTCGGAGGCACTAGCAAAGATCTGGCGAAGATTGCTGGACTTGCGGCAACACCCTTGGTTACGCAGAAAGCCCCAGGGGGAAAATACTGGCAGGTGGCCAGACCGCCCACGAGGTTCATGGTCGTTGCCGATCCCGAGAACGACTATTCGGCCACGAGAATTGATCGAACCCGAGAGCTCATGCTAGAAGAGATCAGGAGTGGCTTGGCTGCACAAGGCGCAGGGACAAGCGAAACTGAGCTGAATGAACTTATCGAGATTCGAACCTGGGATGAGTCCTGCTACGAGTTTGCACACTTCAGTGACGAAGAACTCGCCGACGGAATTTCGCAGGTGCACAACACTTGCAATGGCTGGACTAGAGATGAGCTGATCAGTGCACTCGCCTATCGGCGCGGCCGCAACGAAGACATTAAGCAGGTATGGGAGGGCGGGCGTAGAGACGGTACCCGCAAAGGAGCTGCCGAGAAGTGGTCGTACAAGGTAAGCAAGACCAAGCTCGCGGAAGTTTTGTGGCCAGTACTCGAACAGAAGATTGACGCAAACAAGTTGGGCTCTAAGGCCCCTGTCCCTCCTATGGTCCAGGCGGTCGTGGATGCTTTTGTGACAGCACAGAATTGGCGTTACAAGTCGTTTGTCCTGACTGCGGTTGACTAACGGATTTCATCTGGGATTTTTCTAGCGAGGTGCGACCGAAATTGGCACCCAGAACGCCCGGATATGCCGCACGGGCAGTAGACAGAAGCTGCGATACCTACGGGCCGGATTCGACCGTGAGGGCTTGCTTATTCGGTAAGTATCGCCTCTGACCTGCGAAAATACGTGGCAGACGAGTCGGGCTGTACGCCGGATTTTGTCACCCGGTCGCCTCGCGGCGGCCGGGGAGACGGCCATCCATCTAGGGCCAACGTTGCCGCTGGCCTCGTGCGGTCTACCCGCGGACTCGGGCGGGCAGCCCTCAAACGTCCGCGCAGAGCACTTTTTGCGGCGCTCCTTTTGACCTTGCTCCGGGTGGGGTTTACCTAGCTGCCCAGGTCACCCTGGGCACTGGTGGTCTCTTACACCACCGTTTCACCCTTACCCGGCACCGAAGTGCTGGGCGGTTTGTTTTCTGTGGCACTGTCCCGCGGGTCACCCCGGGTGGCCGTTAGCCATCACCCTGCCGTGTGGAGTCCGGACGTTCCTCGGGGAGCCCCTCAAGGGGACTCCACGCGGCCGTCCGCCCGGCTCGTCTGCCGTATCGGCCATGGTAGCCGACCACGCGCGGCTCCTTGTTCCTTCGATCAGCGACCAACTAGCGGATCCGGCGTCTCCGTGGTCTGCGGCTCAGCCGCAAGCTCCTTCGTGGAGTAGTCGAGCCAGAGCTCTCCGGTCAGCCTGCCCCTCACGCCCAGCTGGCGCCCTGCAGACACTGCCCACTCGCGAACGCGTGCCTCGTCGAGCAGCCCGTCCGGGCCGAGCAGGTCGTCGCGCCCGGCTTGGTCGAGCCGGAAGGAAGCCGTGACCCGGTCCGGGACCCGTCCGCTGCCGCCGATGACTATCCGCCGCTGCTGAGCCCAGGCTCGGACGGCGTGCGTCTCAGCTTTGGAGACAGCTGGTCGCGGACGCTGCCTGGCCTGTGTGACCAGACATCCGCAACTACGGGTGTTTCCGGAAGTAACCTGGGACTGGACAGCGGTGAAGACCTCGGGATTGCCGCAGTCGCACCGGTAGTCACGGAGGATGTCATTCGGACTTTCCGGATTCCGGTAGGGCTCGGAAACGGGTGACAGCAGGCTGTCTGCGTGTGGAGCCGTTGGCGAGAGGCGGCGTGGTGTCGGTGAAGCTGCCTTCTTCGGCTTTCGGCGCGGGGGCCGCAGTTCGCCCCAGACCGCGGTGATGTAGGCATCAGCAGCGGCCTGATGCTGAGCCCTGCCGCTGTTGAGGTATGCGGAGAGGCTCGGCGCAGCCTCTGGGAAGCGTGCGCAGAGGGCCGAGGCCACCGCGCTCGCCTGCTGGTACGCCGTGGCTCGTTCGGGCACCGTCACGACCAGAGCGTGGGGAGCCTCCATCTCTGGCAGATTGCCGATTCTCACGTGAATGAGCAGGTCCAGAAGCCCTGCTTCAACCAGCACCCGGCTCTTTTCGTTTTCGTACTGGCGGCGGTCCCGCTGCCTTACCGAGTGGTGGAACGCTCCGTCGTACTCAAGGCCGACGCGGACGCCATGAGGCAGATGGAAGACCGCGTCGACCTCGACGTCCTTGTAGCGCCAGTGGGCCGGCTTGTGCTCCGGCGGGACAGTGAGACGGTGGGAGGCGAAGTCGGGCACACCGTCCGACAGCCTGGGATCCCGGCTCTCCGGCGGTACGAGGTCGATGAGTCCCGCGAGTTCAGCGACCAGCCGTACCTGCTCTTTCGATATCCCGGAAGTCGAGCAGTCGCCGCAGCCGGTGCCCTGGACACGGTTGAGGATTGTGGCCTTCCAGCTGTGGCCGTGACGGCATTTCCAAGGCAGAGTGACATACACCCCGTGGCTCTCCACCTCGGCAGCCTGCTTCCGAGGAATGTTGTGCTGGCTCGTAGGCAGCCGACGTGGGTCGAGGTCCGGTGCATCCAACTCGTCCGCGATTTCCGGGAACCAGGTGAACAGCGAGTTCGTGTCGTCGATCACGTACCCTGCGCAGACCAGACAGCCGTTCCCCTGAAGAGCCCGCTCTTTGACCATCGCTTCGAAACGGTGCTCAACCGGCTGCCACACTCCGGCACTTGGATCGACCGCCCATGTCCGGCAGATCCACGGCACCCTCTCGTGTGACGCGTGAGTGATGTCGCTCGCTGGTATCTGTCCACCGTACTGAGCAGCCAGCGTCGGAAGGTCCGCGAGCCGCGTCAATCGACGGCACTCGGGACACCCGGCGCCCTTCTGGATGCGGTCCTTGGGCCATGCCGGCCACGGCTCATGACCGAAGCCAAGGGGGCATTGCCACAGGTGAGGGCTGGCCTGGCCGCGTCTCTGAGCTGTCGCCGAGACGTTCTTCGGGCGGACTAGGTTGTATTGGTGCCACTGCGCCGCGACCTCAGGTATGTCCGCGACGGTGGCTTCTCCACGTGCACTGGCACGGCTGTTCCACCGGCCCACGACTGTGGACTTGTGTCGATTCCAGTAAGCGGTGACTTCGGCCTGCCGGGCCCGGGCCACTGCGAGTTCCTTCTTGATCTGCTCACGGCGGACCCCGTTGAAGTCGTCCCAGACGGACCGCATCTGACGGAGAATCCTTAACCGGTCCTCGCGCCCACCGCTCCCGATGTCGAGGGGCGTCGGCCGAGGTGGCCAGGCGGCGAGTGCTGCTGCGTCACTCCCGGACGCGTCTGAACCTTGAGTTGCGATCACGGCGTGAGGATACGAGCGAGGTCTGACAGAGCCGTACCGATGTCCAGATCATCCGCATTTAACCGAGCCGGACACGTCGGACGATATTTTTATATCGTCCGACGTGTCCGGCTGCCGGATGCTTTTCCGCTGGTCACAGCACTTTCACCGTTTGGCGCCTCAGGCGGCGAACGTCGCTCTGCGCTCGCACGGCGAAATTCGACCCGGATTCGACCCGGCCTGCCAATCTTGGCTTGCCGTACATGCTCTGACCTGGGCTTATGCCGGACGGGAACGAGACTCGGATGTTACGCCGGGTTCTGTACCCCGGTCCCTCGCGGGAGCCGGGGCGACGGCCATCCATCCAGGGCCGGTGTTGCCACCGTCCGTCACCGACCGCGCACCTCGGACGCCCACGTACCCGTCTTGTGGACTTCCGGTCCCTCGACGTGTGTGGCACCGGCCGTGTACAGCAGCCACAGCAGATCAAGGGAGCCGAAGAAGGACTCCCCCCAGCTGTCGACCCAGACACGGAGCCGCGACGGCCCCACCTGGACCATGTCCCAGAACTCCCAGCCGCGAGAATCCTCTTCCGGGTCGAACCGATAGATCCAGTTCTGCAGGGACCAGGGGCCTCCACCGCTACGGTCCACGTACGCGGTGCGGCCGTGTCGGGCGAATTCCTGTGGCGGCGCCTCACCGTCCCGGACGGAGACCGTCTTGAACCAGTCGGGGAACTCGTCCGTCGGCAGATCTTCGTCGCCGAACTCCGCCGTGCAGGCCAGGTGGAGGGCGGCCGACAGGACGTGACGTACGCGTAGCGCGTACGCCTCGGGGGTCCCCTCGAATACATCGACAGTGAAAGCGGCCAGAACCGGCGGAGCCGAATCGGTCGCGGGGTGCTGCCCAACGCGGTCCAGTTCGGCAGCGACACTCTCCTCGCTGTGAATCATCGCGCGATCCTATCTTTCCTGTACGACATCTCCGGAGCCCTTGAAGATGTTGTCGCGGAGTTCATCGAGGAGCTTGGCCGGGATTCCGTAGAGGTCCTTCCCCTTGGTCGGATCGGAGATTTCCGGGTACTCCTGGAGCAGGCCTTTCCATTCCGTGCGGGTGAAGGCATCACCATCAGGATGATCATCCTTGTTCTGCGGCAGAGCGGACTCGCGGATCTTGATCAGGTAATCTTCGGGGATCTTGAAGGTGACAATCTGACCGTCGGCACCCCGGTATTCCAACGTGTGCTTGATATTGCCGCTCATGTTCAGATAGAGCTTGCCCTTGCCGGTGATTGTCACCTCGCCGTTCTCACCGATGTGAATCCGCTGGCTCAGCGGGTGGTCGGTCTGTTTGCGGTAGACCGAGATCAGGTCCTCGCCGCACTCTTCGAGACCGAGTGGATCGGTCCTGGTGTACGGGTTGTGGACGTAGGTGTTGGGGTTGGGGGCGGGAGCGAGACCGAGGGGGTCAGGGGTGAGGTAGCGGGCGGTTTCGGGGTCGTAGTGGCGGAAGTAGTTGTAATGGAGGCCGGTTTCGGGATCGTTGTACTGCCCGGGGAAGCGGAGGGGGGTGTAGGTGGTGGCATCGCTGCTCCAGGTGGTGGCGCCCCAGAGGGTGCTGCGGGCGCGCCAGGCGATGTCCCCTTGTTCGTCGACGAGTTCACGGGGAGAGCCCACGAGATCCGTGACGATCGCGAAGAAGCGGGAGTCGATCTCCTGTTGAGGTGCATCGGCCGCGGTGATGCGTTCGGTCTGGGCGATGGGTTTGAGGCCCTGGTGATCCCAGGTAAGGGTGACGGGGTTCGGGAGGTCGGCGGATTGCGTGGTCTGTTCGCAGAGTGTCGCGCCGTCCCACGTGAAGTCGACACGCTCCGCGACGGTTTCGCCGTCCGTCGCGAGGCGGAGTTTGGCAGTACGGCGGCCCAGAGGGTCGTAGGTGTAGCGCCAACGGGTGCCGTCGGGGGTGGTGACCTGGGTGAGGCGGTCTTCCGCGTCCCATTGGTAGTGCCAGGTGTCGGGTTTGCGGGACAGCCGGGTCTTCTGCCGCAGGGTGATGCGGCCGAGGGCGTCGTGTTCATAGCGGACGTTGCCCGCGCGGGTGATCCGGGTGCCGGTGTAGGTGCGGGCGCCCGTGGCCTCGTGGCCGGGGTGTTGGGCGGGCCAGGTGGCGTGTGTCTGGTTGCCGGCGCTGTCGTAGGCGTAGGTCTCGGTCCAGTCGTGGGCGTGGACTGCGGTGACGCGGCCGGTCGGGTCGAGGTCGAAGTGGCGGGTGCCGTTGAGCTGATCGTCGATGCTGGTCACATAGCCGTCGGCTCGGTAGCTGTAGGCCCGGTGCTGTAGCGTGCGGCCGTCCGCTCGGGTCACCGACTGGGTGGTCAGGCGGCCCAGGGCGTCGAAGCCGTGTTCAAGGGTGGCTGTCCCGCCGATGCGGCGCATCAGTTCCCGGCCTGCTTCGTCGTAGGCGAAGTCGATACTGCGGCCGGAGACCTGCATCCCGGTGGGGCGGCCGGTGGCGTCGTAGGACCAGGTGGTGGTGGCGCCGGTGGGGGTGGTGCGGCTGGTCCGGCGGCCCAGGATGTCGTAGGTGTAGGTCTGAGTGCGGCCGTTGACCGTCTCCGAGCTCAGGCGTCCATCGCGGTCGTTGAGCAGCGTGAGGGTGGTGCCGTCCGTACCGGTGGCCCGGGCAAGCTGATCGGTCAGGTCGTACGCGTAGGTGGTGTGCCGGCCGGCCACGTCCTTGAGGGTTGTGCGGCCCAGTACGTCACGTTCGAAGCGGATCGTCTCGCCGAGCACGTTGGTGCGACTGGTGAGCTGGCCCGCCGCATCGTAGGTGTAGGTCAGGGTGCGGCCGTCGAAATCTGTCTCCGTGACCAGCCGTCCGGCGGCGTCGCGCTCGTACCTCCAGGTCAGACCCTGGGGGTTGGTGACCCCGGTCAGGCGCAACTCGGTGTCGTAGGCGAAGGTGTACCGAACGCCGTCCGGGCCGGTACGCGCCGACAACAGGTCGAAGTACGTGTACTCGAAGCGGGAGACGGCGCCCACGGCATCGGTGTGGCCGGTGCGGTTTCCCTGGTCGTCGTAGGTCCACGACTCGGTGGTGCCGTCCGCGGTAATGCTGCGAGCCAGCTTCCCCTCGACGGTCCACTCCAGGCGAGTCACGTTGCCGAGCGGGTCGGTGAGTGTGACGGGACGGCCGAACGCGTCCAGCGTGTGCCAGGTCGAAGCTCCGCACGGGTCGGTGATGTGTTCGGGAACTCCGGCGGCGTTGGAGTGGACGCGGGTGGTGTGCCCGAGTGCGTCGGTGACGCTGGTGAGGCGGCCGGCTCGGTCGTAGACGGACTTCCTCACGGCTCCCGACGGGGCTGTGGCCGAGGTCAGATTTCCGCGCTCGTCGTATGCACAGTCCCACTGCCTGCCGTCCGTACCGACGACGGTGACCGGCAGCCCCAGGTCGCCGTAGACGACTTGAGCCGTCCGGCCGTCCGGTCGGCCGGCGGAGACGACCCGCCCGTTCTCGTCCCGTTCGTAGCGGACGGTGCGGCCGAGCGGGTCCGTCTCCGAGAGGAGTTGGAGGTCGTCGTCCCACTCCTGGCGGGTGGAGTTGCCGAGCGGGTCCGTTTCACGGATCAGGCGCAGCGCCTCGTTGTGTTCGTAGGTGCGGACGTGGCCGAGGGAGTCGGTGACGCGGGTCGTGCGTGATGCCTCGTCGTACGCGAGGGTGGAGGCGAGGGCGCCTCCGGTGCCGCCGGTGGCGGTGACTCGGCCTCGGTCGTCGTACCGGTACCAGTAGGTCGTGTTGTTGCGGTCGGTCCAAGAGGTGATGCGGCCTTCGGGGTCGTAGGTGTAACGCCGTGGCAGGCCAGAGGAGTTGGTCTCCTCGGTGAGGTGGCCGTCCTCGTAGCCGAAGGTGACCAGGGTGGTGCCGGGCCGGTCCGGGTGGGCGGGGTCCGTCAGGCGCAGGCCGGTGATGCGGGAGCGAGCGGGGTCGTGGTCGAGAACGATGCGGTAGCCGCCGGAGTGGACGACGGCTCCGGGGATGTCACCCGCCTTGTACTCGATGGTGACGCGGTTGCCGTTGCGGTCCTGGATGTACTGCAACGGCAGGTCGACGGCCATGCCGTCGGCCGCGGGCACAGGGCTGTGGAAGACGTGGTCCAGGCCCGCGTCGGGGTCATGGACGCGGATACCGCCGTCGGTCTCGGTGTCCCAGGACAGCAGCAGGCGGGAGCCGGGGGTGTCCGGTCGGACGGGTTCGCCGGTGTCGGGGCCAGGGACCGGGAAGCAGAGACGTGCGCCGTCCGCGGCCGCGTAGACGAAGCCCTCGTCGTCGGCCTGGACGCGCTGGTCGAGGGTGGAGGCCCAAGTGGGGCCGAACCAGCCACCATGGCGGTAGGACGATACGTGCGTGCGCTCCAGGACCAACGGCAACACGCCCGGAAGGATCACGTCGGTGCGGGGCAGGGCCATGTCGCCGGTGGCCACGTCGATCGGGTCCCGCACGAACGTCTTGACCATGTTGCGGACCGAAGCGGGCAGCTTGTTGAAGCCCGGGTTCAGCTTCAGCCGTTCGAACGCGGCGCAGTCCAGCCCCATCGACTTGCTGAGCCTTGCCAGCGCCGCCGGCCCCAGCGCCTTGAGCCCCTTGCCCAGCGCCTTGCCCAGCACCCCGAACCCGACGCCCATCAGCGCGCCCTCGGCGAGGACGCCGGCCAGTTTCTCCGGGTCCTTGAACGCGCCGGGATCCTCCAGCAGCGTGGTGAACGCGGAGAAGGCCGCGCCCTGCTTGGCCAGCTTGGCGACCTCGGCGACCCCGCGGATCTCCTTGAGCGCCTTCAGCGCCCGCTCCACGTCCCGGATGACCTCCATGATCCCGCGCACGGCGGTCCCGAGGGCGGTGCCCTCCTCCTCGATCCGGCCGACCAGCGCCACCACCTTCAGCGCCCGCTCGCCCGCCATCAGCGTGGCGGCCACGTCCGAGGCGCCCGCGGTCAGCACCGACAGCGCCAGTCCCGCGATCTCGAACTCGGCGATCTCCGCCAGCATCACGCCGATCTCGGACAGCAACTCGTGCGCCTTGTCCGCGAAGTCGTCCAGCGCCTCGGCACCCTCACGCAGCGCGTGCGCCATCTCCGTGGCCTGCTTACGGGCCGCCTTGGAACGCTTGTCGAACGCCTTGGCGGTCTTGCCCTCCCACGCCACGCCCCGCAGCGCCCGCTCGGCCGCGGTCGCGGCGTCGTCCAGTCCCGAGGCCAGGCTCCGCCACTTCTTCGCGATCTCCCGCACCCCGTCCGGGTCCACCGCCGGATCCGAGATGCCCAGGAACTCAAGACCACTGGCGACCGAGTCGCCGAACATGTGATTGAACTTGCTGATGTAGTGCAAAGGGTTGAGGTCGACCACGCCCGGGTCAGCCCTTCTTTTCCTGGGCCGCGGCCGCGATCAACACGTCCAGCAGATCGAAGGCATCGGAAACCTCGCCGATCAGCTTCGCCTCCGCGTCCCACTCCTCGCCCAGCTGCTTGGTGAGCTTGGCCAGGGTGGTCATGCCCTGCTCTATCTCACCCTTCGCCCCCAGCAATGAGCCGAGTGCTCCCAGCGCGCCCAGGTCATGGGACTGCGCCTCGAACTGCTGCAACGGCTTCGCCGTGTGATGCCCCACGCCACGCAGCCCCGAGGACGCCTTGTGCATGGATGCGGCTTCCTTCTTCAGGTCCGACATGCCGCCCACCCCCGTACTTCACTCTGTGCACATGCCAACCCAAGAGACTATGGAGGGCGGTTATGCGGGAGGTATGGGTGACACCAAGGGACGGCAAAGATCGGCAGGCGCGCCGGGCTGCAGTCGCGAGACTCCACGTCTCTCGCGACTGCGGCCGCACAGGACCCGTTCCCACAGCGGCCGCGCGGCAACTCGTCTCAGCCTGCGGGGTAGCGCGTTCCCCCAGTGATCGGCACCGTGGCCACCTGGTCCCGCCGAGCAGAGGGCAATCCAAATGCCAGGGACTTTTCGCTGGCTTCAAGGAAAAGCTGCATGTAGCGGCAGACGAGTCGGGCTGTACGCCGGGTTCTGTACCCCGGTCCCTCGCGGGAGCCGGGGCGACGGCCATCCATCTAGGGCCGGTGTTGCCACCGGCCTCGTGCGGTCTACCCGCGGACTCGGGCGGGCAGCCCTCGAACGTCCGCGCAGAAACACCGGGGTGTTTCCTCTTGACCTTGCTCCGGGTGGGGTTTACCTAGCTGCCCAGGTCGCCCTGGGCACTGGTGGTCTCTTACACCACCGTTTCACCCTTACCCAGCGCCTGAGCGCTGGGCGGTCTGCTTTCTGTGGCACTGTCCCGCGAGTCGCCTCGGGTGGCCGTTAGCCACCACCCTGCCCTGTGGAGCCCGGACGTTCCTCGGGAAGCCCCCTAAGGGGACTCCACGCGGCCGTCCGCCCGGCTCGTCTGCCGTGTCGACCATGCTACCCGGCGTGCCGCCCCCTTCGGTGCCGAGGCCATCGTCGCCAGCACCGACCCCGTCAGGATCAGCGCGAAGGACACGGCGATCGTCGGGGTGAAGCTCTCGCCCAGGAAGAGGGCACCCGCCGCCACCGCCACCGCCGGGTTGACGTACGTGATCACCGTCGAGCGGGTCGGCCCTATCTCCTTGATCAGCTCCAGGAAGGCCACGAAGGCCACCGCCGTGCACAGGACGCCCAGGGCGAGGAGGGAGAGCAGCGCGTTCGTCGAGGGCATGGCGGAAGGCCAGGTGGCCGCTGCGGCCGGCGCGTAGACCAAGGTCGCCAGGGTCAGGCACGGTGCTATCAGCTGCAGCGTCGGGACGTCCTTCAGGCGGCGGGCGGCTATCAGGGGCGCCGTCGCGTAGCCGATCACCGTCAACAGGACTTCGCCCAGCGAGCGGGCGTCGCCGCCGGTCAGATGGGGGACGGTCAGGACGCCCACTCCCGCGAGGCCGATCAGGAGGCCCGCGATCCGGCGTACGCCCAGGTGCTCGCGCTCGCCGCCGAAGTACCGCGCCGCCACCACGCCGACGATCGGTACGCCCGCTATCAGCAGGCCCGCCGTGGAGCTGGACAGGTGGCGTTCCGCGTCGGTGAGCGTGAACCACGGGCCCATGATCTCTATGCACGCGAAGGCCAGCATCGGGCGCCAGTGGGTGCGGATGGTGAGGAACAGGCCGCCCTGGCGGATCGCCAGGGGGAGGAGGAGCAGGGCGCCCACCGCGCACCGCGCGAACACCACCGTCGACGGGGACACCTCGTCCACCGCCACCTTGATCATCAGATAGGGGATGCCCCAGATCACTCCCATGAGGGAGAACAGGAACCAGCCGCGTGCAGTCATGCGGACAGCTTCGCTGTCAGTACCGTGCCGCGTCTTGAACGCTGTTGCGGTAGGCCGCCGGGGTCACCCCCAGCACCCGGCGGAACCAGCGGGTCATGTGGGCCTGGTCCGCGAAGCCCACCAGCGTGGCCGCCTCCGCGGGGCGCAGGCCCGCCTCCAGCAGGCCGCGGGCGCGGTTCACCCGGTACTGGGCCAGCCAGGCGTACGGCGGGACGCCCATCGTCGTACGGAAGGCCCGCAGGAGCTGGTAGCGGGAGAGGCCGAGGTCGGCCGCCAGGTCGGCGAGGGTCGGCGGGGAGGTGAGTTCGTCGGCGAGGCGGTCCCGGACGAGGAGGGATATGCCGTGGGCGCCGGGGATCTCGTCCCTCGCCGGTCGCGCCGTGGAGTGGCGGTGGGACAGAGCGGTCAGCAGCCAGGGGAGGCGGGTCTCGGCCTCCAGGGGGTCCGGGCAGGCGGCCAGCTCGGTGTGGGCCTGGCGGAAGGCCGCGGCCAGTTCCGGGTCGTCGACGACCGGGTCCCGGAAGTGCGGTACGGCGTCCAGGGTGCCGTCCGCCAGCAGGGACGGGTCCGCGTACAGGGCGCGGTAGGCGTAACCGTCGGTCGGGGTGGCCGGGCCGCCGGTGTGCATCTCGCCGGGGGCCAGGACGACGATGGAGCCGGGGCCGGTGTGGATGTGGCCGCCCCGGTAGGCGATCACCTCGGAGCCGTCGACGCACACTCCGATCGTGAACTCGGCGTGCGCGTGCGGGGCGTACACGTGTTTGTCGAAGCGGGCCGTCAGCATGTCGAGCGGCGGGCCGCAGCGACCCAGCCGTGCTCGTGTCCACCGTGCGTGTTCAGCCACCTTCGGCACCCCCTTGCGCTAAGGGTGCAACGACTTCAGGCCCCGTTTCCATGCCGCGTCCAGGTCGGCGTCCTCCGGGAAGCGGCCGTGGATCTCCAGGACCACCATGCCGTGGGCGAACGCCCAGGTGGCGCGGGCCAGGTCCAGGTCGCCGCCGCAGGCCCGCAGCAACGGCGCGGCCGCCCGGTCCTCCAGGCCGGCGGGCAGCGCGGCACGCGGGAGGGGGCGTTCCGTGGCCAGGCAGTAGAGGTGGGGGTGGGTCAGCGCGTACATGCGGTAGGCCCTGGCCAGCGCCTCCAGCGAACCGGGGGTGCGGGACTCCGCCGCCTCCGCCGCCTCCAGTGCCTCGGCCGACTCCTCCAGCATCCGCGCGGTGAGTTCGACCTCCACGGCGTGCTTGTCGGGGAAGTGCTTGTAGAGCGACGGCGCCTTGATGCCGAGGCGGTCGGCGAGGGTGCGCATGGTGAGGACGGCGGGGCCGGACTCCTCCAGCAGGTCCCGGGCCGCCGCCACGATCTCCCGCGCCCTCGGCGTCAGCCGGTCCGTCACGTGGGTCACGTGGGTCGCGTCAGTCACGCTGGAAGCCCTCCTTCGTCCGCAGCCCGTACCCGAAGGCGCGATCGTACGAGATGTGGGCCAGCCAGCCGCAGAGCGCGGCGAACGCCGGGGGCCAGGAGAAGAGGGGCTGCACCGCGTACGCCGTGAGCAGTCCCAGCGGGACCAGCGCCCGGTGCATCGCGTTGTAGTACGGCACCGCGCGCGGCGCCAGCTGCCCCTTCGCCATCCGGGGCGCCTCGTCGAGGGCGACCAGGAAGGTGAGGTCCGGGAGGATCAGGAAGAGCAGGGCGAGGGAGCCGGCGAGCCAGCCGTGGTTCATGCCCTCCAGGATCGCGAACGCCGTCCAGAACAGGGCACCGGCCAGCCAGGCCGTGCGGCGGGCCACCGTGGTGGCGGTGCGGAGGGAGGGGGTGACGTTGGTGGTGCTGGTCATGGCTGCCTCCAGTGGGCAATATTCAGCTAACGCCGTTAGCCACAACGGTAGGGCTAACGGCGTTAGCCGTCAAGGGAGGGCGGGCAGGCCGGTTACCGCACCATCCGCTCCAGCGCGTCGAACGCCGCCCCCATCCGCTCCCGGTGGTCCTCGACGATCTCCGCGAACGGGTCGCCCGCCAGCTGGCGGCTCACAGAGGTGACGCACACCGAGCGGTACGCGGCCACGGTCACGGCGGCCACCAGTTCCGGGTCGGCGAGCCCGGCCTCGGCGAGCGCTCCGGCCAGCGCCCGCTCCACCTCCTCGACCGCCTCACGGGCACGGGCCCGCAGCGCCGGCGAGTCCGCGACGACCGGCCAGAAGCCCACGAAGTTCTCACCCACACCGCCCAGCGGATGCCGCGCGTCGACGAACCGGAAGGCCAGGCGGCGCAGGGCCGCGAGCGGCGGCTCGCCGGGCGCGCGGTCCCGCACCGCACCGGCGAAGGCCGCGACGGCCTCCGGGATGCGGTCGAGGAACAGGTCCTCCTTGCGCGGGAAGTAGTTGAACACGGTCATCGCCGACACCCCGGCCGCCCGCGCGACCTCCGCGACCGTCACCTGGTCGAAGCCGTGCTCCCGGAACATCACCGTCGCGACGTTCGAGATCCGCTGCCGCGTCTCCCGCTTCTTGCGCTCCCTCAGGGACTCCCCCGGCCTGTTTTCATCGATCACGAGAAAAACTATAGCGGCTCGAAAGTTTTAGTGACTACAGTGAAGCCATGAGCGAAAGCATCGAAAGCATGGCGACGGCAGACAGCAAGAACGGCACCGACTACGACGTGGTGGTGGCCGGCGGTGGGCCCGTCGGGCTCTTCCTCGCCGGCGAGCTGCGGCTCGGCGGCGCGAACGTGCTGGTCGTGGAGCGGCTGGCCGAGGTGGACGAGACCATCAAGGCGGGCGGGATCAACACGGCCGGCGCGGTGAGCCTCTACCGGCGCGGGCTGCTGCCCGACCTCGTGGCGGCCTGGGAGCGGAACCGGTGGCGAATGCGGGCCTTCCTCGGGGACCGGGACCGGGACCGGGAGCAGGGCGCCGACGCGCCCCGGACTCCCCCGAAGTTCGCCGGGCACTTCGCCGGGATCATGATGCGCGGCGACCTGTTCGACGACTCCGACCCGGCGTTCGCCGACATCGGCCCCGCCGACGGCGTCGGCCTCGGGGTGCCGCAGGTGGAGCTGGAGCGGATCCTGGGGGCCCGTGCCGAGCGGCTCGGTGTCGAGGTGCGCCGGGGCGTGGAGCTGACCGGCTTCGACGCCGACGAGGACGCCGGCGAGGTCGTCGTACGCCTCGGAAGCGGCGAAGACGTCCGCGCCGGGTGGCTGGTGGGCTGCGACGGCGGCCGGAGCACCGTCCGCAAGCTCGCCGGGTTCGACTTCCCCGGGACCGAGCCGGAGATCACCGGCTATCAGGCGGTCGTCGAGATGAGCGGGGGCGAGCGGCTGGGCGTCGGGTGGAACACCACCGACGTGGGGACGTACGTCAACGGGCCCTTCCCCGGCCGGATCCTCACCGTCGAGTTCGACGGGCCGCCCGCCGACCGCTCCGCGCCCGTCACCGCCGGGGAGTTGCAGGCCGCCCTGCGCCGGGTGTCGGGCGTGGACGAGGTGACCATCCACGAGGTGCACTCCTCGACCCGGTTCACCGACAACGCCCGGCAGGCGAGCGGCTATCGCAAGGGCCGGGTGCTGCTCGCGGGGGACGCGGCGCACGTGCACTCGCCGTTCGGCGGGCAGGGGCTCAACCTCGGGCTCGGCGACGCCATGAACCTCGGCTGGAAGCTGGCCGCCGTGGTGCGCGGGACGGCCCCCGGCTCCCTTCTCGACAGCTACACCGCCGAACGGCACCCGATCGGCGCCTGGGTGCTGGACTGGACCCGCGCCCAGATCGCCGTGATGCGCCCCGACCGGCACGCCCGCGCCCTGCGCCGGGTGGTCACCGATCTCGCGCTGACGGCGACCGGGACGACGTACCTCGTCAAGCAGATCTCCGGTGTCTGGCAGCACTACGACCTGCCCGGCGACCACCCGCTGACCGGCCAGAGCGCCCCGGACCTGGAACTCTCCGACGGCACCCGGCTCGGCGACCACCTGCACGCCGGCCGTGCGCTGCTCCTCGACCTCGCCGACGACCCGAAGCTGCGCGCCCGCGCGGAGGGGTACGGCGACCGGGTGGACGTCGTCACCGTGGCCTGCCCGGGGCGGCCGGAGCTGACCGGTCTCCTCGTCCGGCCCGACGGGTTCGTGGCCTGGGCCGCGGACGGAAGCGACCAGGGAGACGATCTCGACACCGTCCTGACCCGCTGGTTCGTCGCAGCCTGAGCCCGCGGACCGGCGGCTCCGGCCCGCGGACCGGCCGCTTGACCCTGCCGCAACGTCAACGTCTCTACTGGTCCCATGCGGATCGGAGAACTCGCCGCCGCCGTCGGCGTCACCACGCGCACGGTGCGGCACTACCACCATCAGGGCCTGCTGCCCGAGCCCGAGCGGCTCGCCAACGGCTACCGGGACTACACCCTCCGGCACGCCGTCGTCCTCGCCCGGATCCGGCGGCTGACCGAACTGGGGCTCGGGCTCGCCGAGGTGCGGGACGTGCTCGCGGATGACGCCGGCAAGGACCTCGTCGAGGTGCTCACCGAACTCGACGAGGACCTTGCCCGGCAGGAGGCCGGGATCCGGGAGCGGCGGCAGCGGCTGCGGGCCCTGCTGGACGCGGGCGAGCTGCCCGCCGAGGGGCCCGTCTCGCCCGAGCTGGCCGCCCTGTTCGCCGAGACGGCCCCGCGGTTCGCCGGCTCCCCGATGGCGGCCAGGGACCGTGAGGTGTTCGCCCTGATGGACACGGTGGCCGACCCGGCGGCCCGGGAACGGCTGATGTCCCTCGCCGGCGCCATCGCCGGGTCGCCGCAGGCCACGGCACGCGTGAAGGAGGCCTACGCGCTGCTCGACGCGCTCGCCGACGCGGACCTCGGCGACCCACGGGTGGCCGAGGCCGCCCACGTCCTGGCCGGCTGCATCCCCCAGGACATGGTCCCGGGCGGCGCCGTCGACCACGAGGACGGCTTCCTGCGCGCCCTCTACGCCGACCTCGCCCCGGCCCAGGCCGCGGCGATCCGCCGGGCCCTGGACATCGTCAGTGGCGAGCGGCCGTGAGGGCAGCGTACGCCGTCGTCCGGCACGAGGTACGGCTGCTGGCCAGTCTGGTGCTGTGGGCCGCCCGGCGGACCAGCGGGACGGGGGTGCGCTTCGGGTACGCCCAGGGGCAGGGCGCCATGATCTTCGGGCTCGCGTTCGTGTGCGTGATCGAGACGATCGGCATGTCGGTCCTGCTGCGCGGCTGGCCGGCCGTGCACCTCGTCGTCCTCGTCCTGGACGTCTACACGGTCCTCTTCGTCGTCGGCCTGCACGCCGCCGCCGTGGTCCACCCGCACCTGCTGACCCCGGACGCGCTGCACGTCCGCGGCGGTGTCCGGCTGGACCTGCGCATACCGCTGGACGCGATCACGGCGGTACGGCGCGAGACGCGCTACCGGCACGAGAAGACGGCCGGCGAACTCGACGTGCCCATCGGCTCGCAGACCTCGGTGACCCTCGAACTGGCCGAGCCCGTCGCCCACTTCAGCCTGCTGGGCCGCCGGCAGGAGGTGCGCGTCGTCCGCTTCCACGCAGACGACGCCACCGGCCTCGTACGACAGCTCAAAGCACAGCAGTTGACGGCACAGCAGCTCACGCAGGCGCGAACCGTACCTTCGTCGTCCCCGGGTCGGCCTCCGTCAGCCGCACCGGCAGCCGCTCGCCCAGCGGAAGAGGATCGGCGGCCTCGATCCGGCCTATGACGGCGGGCTGCTGCAACAGCACCTTCCCCACGGTCGGCCGGCGCGCCTCGACCTCCACCACGCACCCGTCGAAGACCTCCCCGACCCGGTCCTTGAGCAGGGCCGCCTCCACGATGTCGACGCACTCCCGCTCCACCGTGCCCGAGCGCCGCGCCCCTTCGGCCATCTGCTTGGGAAGCGTGTCCAGCGCCATCAGCACCCAGTCGGGCGGGTCCTCGCCCGCGGCCGCCGCCAGGCACAGCTCCGAGGCGTAGCGGTCGGCCAGCCGGCGCAGTGGCGCGGTGCAGTGGGCGTAGGGGGCGGCGACGGCCGCGTGGGTGGTGTTCGAGGGGAGGACACCGTCCCGGAAGACCGTGTAGCCGGCGCCGCGCAGCAGCGTGGTGCACTCCTGGAGGAAGGCCGCGTGGCGGGGGCGGCGCGGGTTCAGGGAGCGGATCAGCGCGGCGTACGAGACATGGTGCGGCCACTCGATGCGCAGCGCGTGCGCGGTACGGCGCAGGCGGGCGACCGCGCCGTCGGGGGCGGTCGGCAGGGTGCGCAGCACGCCGGTGCCGTGGGCCAGCATCATGTCGGCCGCGGCCATGCCGGTGAGCAGGGAGATCTGGGCGTTCCAGGCGTCGGCGGGCAGCGGGGCGCGGTAGGTCAGCTCGTAGGTGTGGTCGTACTCGACGATCTCCTGTTCCGGCACGTTGAGGGAGATGCCGCCGCGCGCCACCTCCAGGCGTTCACGGGCCTCGCCGATCTCCCTGAGCAGGGCGACGGGCTCCTCGGCGGTCCCCTCGTCGATCCGCTTCTGCACGCCCGCGTAGTCGAGCTTGGCCCGGCTGCGGACGAGGGCCCGGCGGACGTCGGCGGCCACGGTCCGCCCGTCCCCGTCCAGGTCGATGGTCCAGAGCACGGCCGGGGTGGTCTGGCCGGGCAGCAGGCTGGCCGCGCCCTCGCTCAGCACGGGCGGGTGCAGGGGGACCTTCTCGTCCGGGAAGTAGAGCGTGGTCACGCGGTGGTGCGCCTCGGAGTCCAGCGCGCCGCCGGGTACGACGAAGGCGGCGACGTCGGCGATGGCGTACCGGACGCGGTAGCCGCCGCCGTGCCGGGACAGGTGCATCGCCTGGTCCAGGTCGTTCGCGGTGGGCGGGTCGACCGTGAAGAAGGGGATGTCGGTCGCGTCGTGGCCGGGCACGGCCGGGAACCTGGCGGTGCTCTCGGCCTCCGCGAGGACCTCGGACCGGAAGGTCTCGGGGACGCCGAGGTCGGCCCGGAGGGCGGCGAGCGCGGCCCGGAGGGGAGCCTCGGGGGCACCCTTGACACGGATGTGGCGGCTGGGCATAGGACGAGCGTAGTCACATCGCACCGCTCAGGCGCTTTACGCTGGCGCGAAGCGTTGATGATGAACGCCGATGAACGGCGTTGGTGAAGTCGTTGGTGAAGTCGTTGGTGAAGAGGAGTACCCGTGCTGGTCCTGCTGCCGCCCTCGGAAGGCAAGGCGTCCTCGGGCCGTGGTGCCCCGCTGAAGCCGGAGTCGCTGTCCCTTCCGGGGCTCGCGGCGGCGCGCGAGGCGGTGCTCGGCGAGCTGGTCGACCTGTGCGCCGGTGACGAGGAGAAGGCGCGCGAGGTGCTCGGGCTGAGCGAGGGGCTGCGTGGCGAGGTCGCCAAGAACGCGGCGCTGCGGACGGCGGGCACTCGGCCGGCCGGGGAGATCTACACCGGGGTGCTGTACGACGCCCTGGGCCTGGCCTCCCTGGACGCGGCCGCGAAGCGGCGGGCCGCGCGGTCGCTGCTGGTCTTCTCGGGGCTGTGGGGTGCGGTCCGGGTGACGGACCGGATCCCGTCGTACCGCTGCTCGATGGGGGTGAAGCTGCCGGGTCTCGGCGCGCTGGGCGCGCACTGGCGCGGGCCGATGGCCGAGGTGCTGCCGGAGGCGGCCGGGACGGGGCTGGTGCTGGACCTGCGGTCGGCGGCCTACGCGGCCGCGTGGAAGCCGAAGGGCGAGGTGGCCGGGCGGACGGCGACCGTGCGGGTGCTGCACGCGCCGACGCGGAAGGTGGTCAGCCACTTCAACAAGGCGACGAAGGGGCGGATGGTGCGGAGTCTGCTGGCCGCCGGGATCGCGCCGGCCGGTCCGGGTGAGCTGGTGGAGGCGTTGCGGGAGCTGGGGTACGAGGTGGAGGCGGAGGCGCCCGCGAAGGCCGGGCAGGCGTGGGCGCTGGATGTGCTGGTGACCGAGGTCCACTGAGGCGTCCGTAAGTCCTGTTGCAGCATGTGCAATGCCCTTTGCGTGCTCTGCATCGCGTGGGCAGGATGTTCGTCATGCCCACCTCCGTGCTGGATCTCGCGCCCGTCGTGCCCGTCGTCGTGATCGAGGACGCCGCCGATGCCGTGCCGCTGGCGCGGGCGCTGGTGGACGGCGGGCTGCCCGTCATCGAGGTGACGCTGCGGACGCCGGCCGCGCTCGACGCGATCCGGGCCGTCGCCGCCGCGGTGCCGGACGCGGTGGTCGGTGCGGGTACGGTCCTCACGCCCGCGCAGGTGACGGAGTGTGTGGCGGCCGGGGCGCGGTTCCTGGTCAGTCCCGGGTGGACGGACGGGCTGCTGACGGCGATGACCGCGTCCGGGGTGCCGTACCTGCCGGGGGTGTCGACCGCCTCGGAGGTGGTGGCGCTGCTCGAACGCGGGGTGCGGGAGATGAAGTTCTTCCCGGCGCAGGCCGCCGGCGGCACGGCCTACCTCAGGTCGCTCGCCGGTCCGCTGCCGCAGGCCCGCTTCTGTCCCACCGGAGGGATCGGCCCGGACAACGCACCGGAGTACCTCGCCCTGCCCAACGTCGGCTGCGTCGGCGGCACCTGGATGGTCCCGGCGGACGCGGTCGCCGCCGGGGACTGGGCCCGGGTCCGGGAGCTGGCCCGGGCCGCGGCGGGGCTGCGGACCGGGCTCAGGGACGCAGGTGGGACGTGTCGTTGAAGAGCCGTACGCTCGCGTTGCCGTCCGCGTAGTACGCCACCGCCGACAGCGAGGCCGCCGACAGTTCCATGCGGAACAGGGACTGGAGCGGGGCGCCGAGGGCGAGTTGCACGAACGTCTTGATCGGCGTGACGTGCGTGACGAGCAGGACCGTGCGGCCCGCGTAGGCCGCGATCAGCTTGTCGCGGGTGGCCGCGATGCGTGCCGCCGTCTCGGCGAAGCTCTCGCCGCCGCCGGTGGGGTGGGCCGACGGGTCGGCCAGCCAGGTGGTCAGGTCGTCGGGGTAGCGCTCGCGGACCTCGCCGAACGTCAGGCCCTCCCAGGCGCCGAAGTCCGTCTCCTTGATCCCTTCCTCGATCGTGACGTCGAGGCCGAGGCGTTCGGCGACGGCCGCGGCGGTCTGCCGGGTGCGGGTGAGGGGGGAGGCGAGGATCGTCTCGATCGTGCCGCGCCGGGCGAGGGCCTCGGCGGCGCGCTGCGCCTGCTCCAGGCCGACGGGAGACAGTTCCGGATTGGTGCCGCCGCTGCCGGAGAAGCGTTTCTGGGGGGTGAGGGGGGTTTCGCCGTGGCGGAGCAGCACGAAAGTGGCGGGAGCGCCGAGGTCGGGGGCGGAACTCCAGCCGGGGCTGGCTACGTTGCGCGCGGCGCGTGAGTCGAGGCCGACTGCCTCCGCGGTCGTCACAGTGCCGGCCGGTGGGGGCTGGTCGCGCCCACGCGGCGGAGCCGCAAATGTCTCAGCCCCGCGCCCCTTACGGGGCGCTGTGGCGCGGGCGTCGAATTCCGCAGTAGACCCCGAAGCCGACCACTGCTCGCCCCGCTTGCCCGCGTCCATCGCCTCGTTGGCCAAGCGGTCGGCGTGTTTGTTCTGCTCGCGCGGGATCCACTCGTACGTGACCTGGGCCGCCGGTAGCACCCGGGCCGCCTCCGCCGCCAGGGGCTTCATGTCGGGGTGCTTGATCTTCCAGCGGCCGGACATCTGCTCGATGACCAGCTTGGAGTCCATGCGGACGTGGACGGTCGCGGCGGGGTCGAGGTCCCGCGCGGCGCGCAGGCCCGCCAGCAGGCCCCGGTATTCGGCGACGTTGTTGGTGACGACGCCGAGGTACTCGGCCGCCTCCGCCAGCGTCTCGCCGGTCGCCGCGTCGACGACCACCGCGCCGTAGCCGGCCGGCCCCGGGTTGCCCCGGGAGCCGCCGTCCGCCTCGACGATGAACTCCCTTGCCACGTACGCCCCTTAAGTGTTCCTACAGACCCGACTCGGACGTGCGCACCAGGATGCGACGGCAGTTCTCGCAGCGCACGACCGTGTCAGGCGCGGCCGAGCGGATCTCGGCCAGCTCGGTGATGGCGAGTTCCTGGCGGCAGCCCTGGCAGGTGCGGGCGTAGAGCCTGGCCGCGCCGATGCCGCCCTGCTGCTCGCGCAGCTTGTCGTAGAGCTTGAGGAGATCGGCCGGGACCGAGCCCGCGATGACCTCGCGCTCCTTGCCGACCGTCGCCGCCTCGGCGTCGATCTCCCCGGACGCGGCGTTGCGGCGGCCGGTCGCCTCGTCGATCCGGCCCTGGACCGCGCCGACCCGCTCGGTCAGCTCGGCGACCCGCTCCTGCGCGGACTCCCGGCGCTCCATGACCTCCAGGACGACGTCCTCCAGGTCGCCCTGGCGCTTGGCGAGGGAGACGATCTCCTTCTGGAGGTTCTCCAGGTCCTTCGGGGAGGTGACCGCGCCGGAGTCCAAGCGCTGCTGGTCACGGGCGGCGCGCTGGCGCACCTGGTCCACGTCCTGCTCGGCCTTGGTCTGCTCGCGGGCGGTGTCGCTCTCCTCGGTCTGCGCGGCCACGAGCAGGTCGCGCAGCTGGGTGAGGTCCTTGGTCAGCGACTCGATTTCGGCGTGCTCGGGCAGCGACTTCCGCTTGTGCGCCAGCTGCTGGAGGCGTACGTCCAGGGCCTGGACGTCGAGGAGTCGGATCTGGTCGGCGGGCGCTGCGTTCAGTTGGGGGCTCCAAGGGAGGGAGAGTGGCCGGTCCAGGGGTCGGTGACCGTCTTGGAGACGTGCACGCGAAGGTCCCAGCCGTGGCGGTCGGAGATTTCGTCGAGCTGGGTCGCGGCCAGCTCGCACCAGGGCCATTCGGTGGCCCAGTGCGCCGCGTCGAGCAGCGCGAGGGGGCTGTGGGCGACCGCTTCCGACGCCGGGTGGTGGCGCAGGTCGGCGGTGAGGAAGGCGTCCACGCCGGCGGCGCGTACGACGTCGAAGAGGCTGTCGCCGGAGCCGCCGCTGACGGCGACCGTACGGACGAGGGCCTCGGGGTCGCCGGCGACGCGGATGCCCTGCGCGGTGGCGGGGAGGCGGGCCGCGGCCCGTTCCGCCAGCTCCCGGACGGTGACGGGGTGGTCCAGCTCGCAGACGCGGCCCAGCCCCCGGCGGCCCTCCGGGTCGGTCGGGTCCGCGACGAGGGGCCGTACGACCCGCAGGTCCAGGGCGCCCGCGAGCGCGTCGGAGACGCCCGGGTCGGCGGTGTCGGCGTTGGTGTGGGCGACGTGCAGCGCGATGTCGTTCTTGATCAGGGTGTGCACGACCCGGCCCTTGAAGTGCGAGGCCGCGACCGTCGTCGTACCGCGCAGGTAGAGCGGGTGGTGGGTGACCAGCAGGTCGGCGCCGAGCTTCACCGCCTCGTCGACGATGTCCTGGACCGGGTCGACGGCGAAGAGGACCCGCGTGACCTCGTGGTCCGGGTCGCCCACGACCGTACCGACCGCGTCCCAGGACTCGGCCCGCTCGGCGGGCCACAGGTTCTCCAGCGCGGCGATGACTTCTGACAGACGGGGCACGGGGAAAAGGCTACCTGCCTGTTCCGCGGGGCCGTACCTGCTCACCCACGGGAGGCAACGCGCAGCACACCCGTCCCCGTTTCCTCAGGCGAATCGCCGAGTGTGCACCCGTATGTGTGAAGTCGGCGTCTGCCGGTCCCCGCCTGTGCGTACGAAAACTAGCTTCGTGGCCGGAGGTGACCGGACGATGACGGCCTGTGCGATCGAACCCCCGGCAGCGGACGAGGACGACAGCGCGCCGGGGGCGGGCTGCACCATCACGGTGGACGGGTCGTACGCGGCCCGGCTGGCCCAGCAGGAAGGTTCCTGGTACCCCGAGCGGTGGACGCTGGACGGCCCCGAGCCCTACGCCGTACCGCTCCCCGGCAACCAGCCGGAGGAGCCGGACACGGAGGTGCAGCCGCTGGGCGACGGGCGGGTGCTCATCCGCCGGCTGGTGGACGGGCGGCACCACTTCGCCCTCCTCTATCCGACCGGGCCGGTCACCGGTGAGCTGCCGCTGGGCGCGGTGGAGTGCCCGGACGAGGGTGCCTCGCTACGGCTGCTGCCGCCGGCGCCGGGGGGTGCGCACGCCTACGCGCTCGCCGTGGGGCCGCGCTCCTCCGCCGTCTTGCTGGTGGCGGGCGGGGCCTTCGGGCCGGAGCAGCTCGCGGTGGTGCCGGGGCGGTGTTCGGGCGGGGTCTGGCTGGACCGGGCCGGGCGGATGCTGGCCGTGGACCGGGAGCTGGGCGGGCGGACCAAGGCGGTCGTGGTCGATCTGGAGCGCGGGGGCGAGGTGTCGCCGCTGCTGCAGATCGCGGCGGACAGCGACGACCGGCTGCTGCTCGCCGACCTGGACAGCGGGCTGATCCTGGTCGGCTCGGACGCGCCCAGCCCCGGGCAGGAACGGTTGGGCTGGGGTGTCCTCGGCAGCACGCTGCCGGTGCGCTTCCCGGAGAGCCTGCGGGTGCCGGAGTGCCCGGACTGCGTGGTGACGCCGTTCGCCGTCCAGCCGGGGCAGGTGCTGGTGCCGGAGAACTGCGGGGTGGCGCTGCGGATCGACGGTGCGCTCGGCAGCTGGGTGGGGGCCTGGCGGCCGAGAGCCCGCAGGATGTGTCATCTCCCGGCGCCCGAGGGGTGGTTGACGGGTGCCGGGGTGTGGACGCAGGACGGGGTGCTGCGACTGCCGTACGCCACGGGGGAGGTCCCGTGCGGTGTGGCGGCGGTGGCGGTGCCCTGGGGGGAGACGGGGGAACACGGGGGGCCGCGGGACGCGGGCCCGGGGGATCCGGTTCGGGACGGCGCGGCTGCCGGGGCGTCGGGTACGCCCGGGGAGCCGACGGAACCGGACCCTCCGGGACCTGTCGTGGCCCGGCCGGTGCCCCTCCAACAGGCCCCGCTGGCACGGCTTGTAACGAACTAGCAGCGGTCGGCGTGCCCGCCTGGATTCGCCCCGTGGTGGGCCCGATAAACTCACCGGGCTGTAGAAAGATCATGTTGACGGGGTGAATTCTTCCGATGAGCGACGCCAGCACGTCCCAGCCGCTGTCCGCCGACCTTCAGGAAACGGACGGCCACGGCAAGCACCGCGGTCATGTCTCGGGGCAGGACAGCGAAACGGCCCCCAGCGGCCGGCACCGCAAGCCGGAGCCGGTCGAGGCGGCGGCCTGACGGTAGGTAGGCAAGGGGAGGGGCCCACCGGGTGACCGGTGGGCCCCTCTTCTGTGTCTTGTGCGCGGCGGCACACCACCAGTGGTATGTCACATGTCACTGCCTCTTCAGCCCCAGCACCTCCGCCGCCGCGAACGTCTCCCCCACCCCCCGCTCCGCATAGTGCGGCGTGAGCACGGCGTCGAGTTCGGCGTAGTCGAAGGTGTCCTGCTTGCTGTCGAACTTGGCCTGCACGCGCGGGCGTTCCACGATGGCGACCATGCCGCCGTGGACCACGAGCAGCTGGCCGTTGATTCGTTCGGCGGCCGGGGAGGCCAGGTAGCCGACGAGCGGGGCGACGTGCTCGGGGGCGAGGGGGTCGAGGCCGTCGGCGGGCTGTTCGAAGCCGGCGAAGACGTCCTCGGTCATCCGGGTGCGGGCGCGTGGGCAGATCGCGTTGGCGGTGACGCCGTACTTGGCGAGGGCGAGGGCCGTGGAGGTGGTCAGGCCGACGATGCCGCCTTTCGCGGCCGCGTAGTTGGGCTGGCCCGCGGAGCCGGCGAGGAAGGCCTCGGAGGAGGTGTTCACGATCCGGCCGTAGACCATCCGGCCGCCCGCCGCCTTGGCGCGGTCCCGCCAGTGCGTCGCCGCGAAGTGAGTGGTGTTGAAGTGGCCCTTGAGGTGGACCCGGATCACCGAGTCCCACTCGTCCTCGGTCATGGAGAAGACCATGCGGTCGCGCAGGATCCCGGCGTTGTTGACGAGGATGTCCAGCTTTCCGTAATGGGTTGTCGCAAGCGTGAGAAGGTCCCGCGCCTGGGAGAAGTCGGCGATGTCCCCGGTGTGGGCGACGGCCTGACCGCCCGCCGCGCGGATCTCCTCGGCGACCTGCTCGGCGGGCGCCGCGGAGGCCGCCCCCGAGCCGTCCCGGCCCGGCTGACCGAAGTCGTTGACGACGACGGCCGCGCCCAGCCGGGCCAGTTCGAGCGCCTCGGCCCGGCCGAGACCCCGACCGGCCCCCGTGACGACGGCGGTCAGCCCTTCCAGTGGCCTCTCCTGCATACGGCGGCCCCTCAGATCTCTATGCAGGTACGCAGGGCGGTGCCCGTGCGCATCTGGTCCAGGGCCTCGTTGATCTCGGCCAGCGGCACCCGGTGGGTGATCAGGCCCTCCAGGTCGATCCGGCCCGCCCGCCACAGGGCGATCGTCCGCTCGTAGGAGCGGACCACGTCCCCGCCGCCGTACATGGACGGCAGGATCCGCTTCTCGTCGAAGAACAGCTCGAACATGTTGAGCTGGAGGAAGTCGTCCATGGCGCCCGCGCCGACGACCACGAGGGTGCCGCCGCGCCGGGTGTTCTCGTAGGCGGTCCGGGCGGTGGCGGACTTGCCGACGACCTCGAAGACGTAGTCGAAGCCCTCGCCCGCGGTGACCTCCTGCTTGGCGCCGGGCAGCTCGTCGGGCGAGACCGCCTTCGTCGCCCCGAACCTGAGCGCCGACTCGCGCCGCGACTCGACCGGGTCGACGGCGACGATCTCGGCCGCGCCCTTGAGCCGCGCCCCCTGGATCGCCGAGATCCCGACGCCTCCGCAGCCGATGACGGCGACCGACGAACCGGCCTCCACGTCGGCCGTGTTGAGGGCCGCGCCGAGTCCGGTGGTGACCCCGCAGCCGATCAGCGCGGCGATGTCGAAGGGCACGTCGTCCGGGATCGGCACCGCGCACCCGGCGTCGACCACGACCTCCTCGGTGAAGGTGCCGGTGCCCGCGAAGCCGAAGACGTCTCCGCCGGGGCGCCGGAAGTTGGGGGTGCCGGCGTTCATGAACCCGGCGAGGCAGAGCTCGGTCTGCCCGCGCCTGCAGGCGGGACAGGCACCGCAGGCCGGGAGCCAGCAGACGACCACCCGGTCGCCGGGCTTCACCCGGGTGACGCCCTCCCCCACCTCCAGGACCTCGCCCGCGCCCTCGTGGCCCGGCACGAACGGTCCCGGCTGCGGCAGCACCCCGCTCATCGCCGACAGGTCCGAGTGGCACAGCCCCGTGGCGCGCACCCTGATCCGCACCCTGCCGGGCCCGAATCCCACCGCCTCGACGTCGTCGAGGACGTCCAGCTTCTCCTGGCCGATCTCGTGCAGTACGGCTGCGCGCATGGTGCGGCTCCCCTCAACTGCTCAGCTGCTCAACTGATCAAGAGTGTTCGACGATCGTGTCGGCGAGGACGGGCGCGTCCTCGCGCTCTACGGCGCTCACGGCGACCCGGACCTGCGAGTCGCCCTGCCACATGCGGATGCGCAGGGTCTCCCCCGGGTACACCACCCCGGCGAACCGCGTCCCGTACGACCGCACCCGGCTCACGTCCCCGCCGAGCACCGTGTCCACGACCGCCTTGAGCGTGATCCCGTAGGTGCACAACCCGTGCAGGATGGGCCGGTCGAAGCCGGCGAGCTTGGCGAACTCGGGGTCGGCGTGCAGCGGGTTGTAGTCGCCGGAGAGGCGGTACAGCAGGGCCTGGTCCTCGCGCACCGGGCGCTCGACGGTCCGGTCCGGCTCGCCGGTGGGCGGCTCCAGCCGGGTCGAGGGGCCGCGGTCGCCGCCCCAGCCGCCCTCACCGCGTACGAAGATCTGCGCGTCGTTGGTCCACAGCGGGCCGTCGGCGTCCGCGACCTCGGTGCGCATCACCAGGACGGCCGCCTTGCCCTTGTCGTACACCGCGGCGATGCGCCCCGTGGCGGTGGCGGTGCCCGCGGCCGGGATGGGGCGATGCAGGGTGAGGGACTGGCCGCCGTGCAGCACCTTGGCGAGGTCGACGTCGATGCCGGGCATGGACAGTCCGCTGATCACTCCGGGGGAGCCGGCGCCCGCGACGGTGGCGAAGCTGGGCAGGACGTGCAGCCGGGTCTCCAGGGTGTAGCGGAGTTCGTCGGGGTCGGTGGCGGGGCGGCCCGCGCCGATGCCGAGGTGGTAGAGCTGGACGTCCCGGCGCTCCCAGCGGATCTCCCCGGACCTGGGTTCGGCGGCGAGGGCCTTGGCTGCGTCGATGGGCATACGGCTCCTGAGGTGTCTCAAGACCTCGGCACGGCCGTCCGCACCGTCGGCCGCACCGAGGTCGTCCACGGGTGCAGATCTAGAACGCGTTCCATTCCAGCGCACCTTGTATAGCCCAGCGCTCCGTACTTGTGAAGGCTCCTGACGTCGTGTCAGATGCGGCAGCGCCGGACCATGACATTTGTCCTGCCCGCGGCCGTACATCCGCCTCTGCCGAACCGGCGCCGCCTTCCGTAGGGTCGTACCGCTGGACAGTACGGCCGGACGGAACAGGGCGCATCAGATCGTTGTAGATCGCATCAGATCGGGGGAAGAGTGGCATGGCGTGGTGGCAGCAGGTGAAGTGCCAGGCGGACGGGTGGCGGACGGCGCGTGCCCAGTGGCGGGAGGACATGGCCCGCTTCAGGGAACAGCAGAAGGCCGCTCGGAAGAATGGTGCGGTGCCCGAGCACGCGGGTCCGCCGCCCTCCGGGTTCGCCCTGCTCCCGTGGCTGCTGATGGGGCTGGGCTCCCTGTCCAACCTGCTCCAGGGCAAGACGGCCAACCCGTGGATCGGCGGGTTCGGCCTGCTCGCCTTCAACTCCCTCTACATCTACGTGACCTTCCGCTCCTTCCACAAGGAGGCCCGGGAGGCCGTCTCCACCCGCGTCGCGCTGCTGCTGATGGGCCTGCTCACCACCGGCCTGGCCCTCGGCTACGGCGGCAACTGGCTGATGTTCTTCCCGCTGCTGGGCCTCGCCACCGGCGCGGTGCTGCGCGGACCCTGGCTGGGCCGGACCGGCATCCTGCTGGCCTGCTTCGCGGGCGCGGTCTCCTGGTACCGGGACGGCTCCGACGCCATCACCATCGCCTACGGCACCTTCCTGTCGACGATGATCACCGCCGCGATCCTCTCCCTCTCCGAGGCGGTGCGGGAGCTGCGCGCCGCCCGCGAGGAACTGGCCCGGCGGGCGGTGGAGAAGGAGCGGCTGCGCTTCTCGCGGGATCTGCACGACCTGCTCGGGCACACCCTCTCGGTGATCGTCGTGAAGTCGGAGGCGGCCCGGCGGGTCGCTCCCCGGGACCTGGACGCGGCACTGTCGCAGATCTCCGACATCGAGTCGGTCGGCAGGCAGGCGCTGACCGAGATCCGCGAGGCGGTGACCGGCTACCGGGAGGGCAGCCTGGCCGCGGATCTCGTCCGGGCCCGCTCGGCCCTGACGGCGGCGGGCGTCGAGCCGGTGGTCCGGCAGTCGGGGGCGCCGCTCGTCCCGCAGACCGAGACGCTGCTCGGCTGGGTGGTGCGCGAGGCGGTCACCAACGTGGTCCGGCACAGCGACGCCACGCGCTGCGAGATCACCGTCGACAGCGCCGCCGGACGGGCCCGGCTGACGGTCACCGACGACGGCTCGGGCGCGGTGGCCGCCGAGCCCTGCCGGGAGGGCATCGGCGGCACCGGCCTGAAGGGGCTGACCGAGCGCCTCGCGGCGGCGGGCGGCTCCCTCCGGGCCGGCCCGTCACCGCGCGGCGGCTTCACGGTCACCGCGGAACTTCCCACCGAGGCGCTGGAACTGCTGGCCCCGGTGGCCGCTACGGCGCCCAGGGCGAGCTGACGACCCAGCTGACGTCGTCGGTCCAGGACGTGGCGCTGTCCCAGGCGTTGGAGCCGCCGTCGCTCGCTATGTAGAGGTTGTAGTTGTAGTGGCGCAGGTATTTCGTCGGATAGTTGTACGAGGCGAAGGACGTGCCCGTGCCACTCTTGCCGGTCGTCGGACAGAAGGTGGCGTCCTGCCTGAACGTGGTGGTGCCGTCCATGGGCTGCCGGTAGATCTTGTAGTTGTAGTGGCGCAGGTAGTCGCCGGGGTAGTTCCGGGACTCGAAGGAGACGCAGGAGCTGTCGGCGAGGCCGGGGCGGACGATCCAGGTGGCGTCGTTCTTGTCGAGGGTGGAACTGCTGGAGGTGATGGCGGACAGCACGCCGGCGTTGTTCTGGTGGCGGACGTAGTCGGTGCTGCAGCAGGAGGTGGTGGCCCGGAGGGAGATCTCCGAGGCGGAGTTGAGGGTGCCGGTGGAGCCGGTCGCGCCGCCGTAGCCGACGGAGACGATGTTGGACTGGACGGTGTCGTCGGCGGCGTCGGTCGGGATGCCGGAGGTCATCACGCCCTCGAAGAACGAGCCGATGGAGCCGTTGCTGTTGTCGCCGCCGGTACCGAGGACGATCGCGCCCTCCTGGTGCATCGGCGAGTAACCGCTGCTGGTGCTGGGCTCACTGCCGGAATAGGTGGTGGTGAGACCGCCTGATTGCGCGTTTCCCCATTTCAGTGCGAAATGGTCCTGCCCGTTGTTCTTCAGCAACGCGGTGACGAACGGTATCGCGCCGGTGCCCGTGTTGGACGAGTTGGTGCTGTAGCCGAGGTTGGACTCGAACAGCCCGTTCTCCAGGTCCGCCTGGACCCAGGGGCCGGAGCCGTAGCAGGGCGAGAACCAGCACTCGGTGCCGAAGTTGATGGCGTCCATGTGGCCGTTGCCGGTGTCCTTGTTGTTCGTCTCGGCGTTGCCGTAGTCGAAGCAGCAGCTGCCGTTCACGTGGGTGCCGGAGGTGACCATGTACATCCCCTCGGCGGCGCCGTTGGTGGCGACCCCCGAGGTGGCGTCGTTGCGGTAGCCCATGCCGGCCGAGATCTCCAGGCCGTAGACCTGGTGCCCGCCGACGGTTACCGGCAGCGCGTCCGCCGGGGACCCGACATCGGCCGCGCCGGCCCCGCCCGCGCCCTCGACGGTGAGGTCGTTGTGCTTGCTGGACTGGTCGTAGATCCTGGTGATGATGCAGGTCGTACCGGCGCAGAAGGAGTTCTGCGCGGCCGCGTCGGCGTAGCCGCCGGTGGCCAGCAGACCGATGGTGGCCGTGGCGCTGTCCGAGGCGCGCTGCACCTGGTAGAGGGAGCCGCTGTACGACGAGTACAGCGCCCTGACCATGCTGTGCGCGGCGACGCACGGGGTGCCGGCGGCGGCGTAGACGTCACAGGGCAGCGAGCTCGCGGCGGACGCCTCCGGGGCGCCGGCCCCGACGACGAGCGCGGCGACGGTCACGAACGCGGCGAGCGCGGACAGGACGGCTCTCCGGATGCGCGGCGGACAGGAGCGCAGGGCTCGTACAGGCACTGAGAACACGGTGCACCTCTTCTTGGTTCCTCGTAGGGCGGTGCGGGTTCTTGGTCGGTATACCGAACGTCGTTCGACCGAAATACCGAACCTATTCAGCTGTCGAAATACCGACCGTTCGCCGGCCATTCGGGGAATTGCAGAGGTGATTGTTTGAGCACGGTCAACCGCCGTCAAGACCTGCGGCGCGGAACAATAACCACTCTTTAATGGCCGGGCCCGGGGCTACGCTTGGGCTGTGTACGAGCCTGCGAACGAGATGCCCCGGGACCACCGGCCCGCGAAGTCCATCAGGGTGCTCCTCGCCGAGGACCAGGGGATGATGCGCGGGGCTCTCGCCTTACTGCTCGGGATGGAACCGGACATCGAGGTCGTCGCCCAGGTCGGGACGGGCGACGCGATCGTGGACGCCGCGCTGGTCCACCGGCCCGACGTGGCCCTCCTCGACATCGAACTGCCGGGCCTGAGCGGCCTGGACGCGGCGGCGGAGCTGCGCGAACAGGCGCCGGACTGCCGGGTGCTGATCCTCACCACCTTCGGCCGGCCCGGCTACCTGCGCCGGGCGATGGAGGCCGGGGCGGCCGGGTTCCTCGTCAAGGACGGGCCGGTCGAGGAACTGGCCCGGGCGATCCGGCGGGTGCTCACCGGGGAGACCGTCGTCGACCCGGCGCTCGCCACCGCCGCGCTCACCGCCGGGCCGAACCCGCTCACCGCCCGCGAGTGCGACGTGCTGAAGGCGTCGGTGGACGGCGCGACCGTCGCCGACATCGCGGCGAAACTGCATCTGTCGGAGTCGACGGTCCGCAACTACCTCTCCGCCGCGATCGGCAAGACCGGCACCCGCAACCGGGCGGAGGCGGTACGGGAGGCCCGGCAGCAGGGGTGGCTGTGACCTCCCGCCACGGCTTCCGCTACTTCGTCACCTCCGCCGACGCGTAGGACGTGCCGACCGGTGCCGTGCACACGAACCAGTTGGCCCCCTGGAAGCCGTCGACCACGCGGATCGCCGATCCCGTGTCGTGGGCGGAGAACCCGGCAGTCGGCACGGCCACGGCCGTCGTGCCGTCCTTCCAGCGGCAGGTGACCTGCCGGGCGGACTTGGCGACCTTGCCGATCACCAGTCGTCCGGAGCTCTCACCGCCGATTCCCAGACGGGTCGCCATGGACTCCATGTCCGTGCCCGAGAAGTGCTCGAACTGCTCGACGGTGTCGAACATGACCTGCTGCGGGTGCTCCTCGCCCCAGCCCCGGGTCGCGAAGTACGAGATCTTGCCGATCAGATCGGCGGGCACACGGACATCCGCCGGCTTCAGCCCCATGGCGTCCATGGCGTCGAACTGCCGATCCGCCTCGGCCTCGTTGCGCGGTGCTCCCCAGACCTGGACAGCGACGCTCCATTCCCCGCCCTGGTAGGTCCCCCGGGCCAGTTCGGTCCGCTGCGGGTCGTACACGTGCCGCGCCTCCGCCGATGCCGGCGGCTTCGCCACGGTCGCGTGCCGGTCCCCGCCGCCCGGCAGCCCCGTCACCGCCAGCGTCGCCCCCGCCGACCCCGCCAGCACCGCCACCGCCGTGGCCGCCGCCACCGCCCACCGCCGCGCCCGGCGCCGCCGGCCGCCGCGCATCACCGCCTGCACCGGGGCTATACCGATCTCGACCTCGTCCGCGGCGTCCGCGAGGAGGAAGGCGATGTCCGTCTGTGTCATGTCGTGGTTCTCCCGGTCCGCGCTCATCAGTTACGCCCTCCCTGCGTCACCATGTCGGCCAGTCCCGGTATGGCACGGAGTTTCGCGATCCCCTTGGCCGCGTTGCTCTTGACCGTGCCGGCCGAACAGCCCATCGCCTGCGCCGCCTGGGTCTCCGTGAGGTCCTCCCAGTAGCGCAGCACCACCGCCTGCCGCTGCCGTGGCGGCAGTTGGGCGAGTGCCTTGAGCAGGGCGCTGCGGTCGTCGGCCTGGGCGATCCGGTCCCCCGTGTCCGGCACCTCGCGCACCAGGCCCGAGTCGTCCTTCGGTGCGAGGAACTCCTTGAGTTTCCTTCTGTGCCGGCGCGCGTGCGCGTTGATCATCACGCGCCGTACGTACGCCTCCGGATCGTCGGCCGAGCCGACCTTCCGCCAGGCGACGAAGACCTGTTCGAGCGTCGACTGGACCAGGTCCTCGGCGGCGTGCTGCTCCCCCGTGAGGAGAAATGCCGTACGCATCAGCCGCGGCCAGCGGCCGATCATGAAGCTCTGGAACTCCTCGTTCCGAGCGTCCTTCCGCTCCCCCATGGGCACCTCCTAGATGTAAAGAGGAGTCCACGAGCCACCCGGACCGTTGCCTGCCGCGCCAGAATTCTCCGGCCCACTTCGCGTCGGCCCCTGCCTACTTCGCGGCGGCCCTCCGCCGCGGCAGCCACAGCAGCATCAGCACCGACCCGGCCAGCAGCACCCCCGTGCTGGTGCGGAAGGCGGCCGCGTACCCCTCCGTGAGGGCGGCCGCCCCGCCGTCCTCGCCCGTCCGGGCCGCCGCGATCGTCGACATCACCGCGAGCCCCAGCGAACCGCCCATCGTGCGCGAGGTGTTGATGAGCCCGGACAGCAGTCCGGCCTCCGCCGGCGCCGCCCCGGACGTGGCCAGCGCGGCCAGCGGGGTCGCGGCCAGGCCCGCGCCGAGCATCATCAGGATCCCGGGGAACATGATGGCCGTCGGATAGGCGCCGTGCGGGCCCATCGTCGACTGCCAGGCGAACCCGGTCGCCGCGACCAGCGTGCCGGACACCGCCACCGTCCGCGTCCCCGCCCGCCGCATCAGCCACGGCGCCGTCTTGGAGCCGACGAGCACCGCGACCGAGCTGGGCACCAGGGCGAGACCGGCCTCCAGCGGGGTGTAGCCGAGGACGTTCTGGACGTAGAGCGTCATGAAGTACCACATGCAGAACATCGCCGAACCGGAGATCAGCATGGCCGCGTTGGCGGACGCCACCGGCCGCCGGCCGAGCAGCCTGAGCGGCATCAGCGGGGCCGCCGTACGCGCCTCGACGGCCAGGAACAGGGCGAGCAGCGCGAGCCCGGCGGCGAGCGGGACCAGCGTGGCGGACGCCGTCCATCCCTCCGCCTCGGTCTGCGAGATGCCGTAGGCCAGCGTCCCGAGGCCCGCCGTCACCAGCAGGGCGCCGGGCAGGTCGAGGCGCCGTCCGTCGCCGGCCCGACTGTCCGTCAGCCACAGCACGGACCCGGCGAGGACCAGCGCGCCCACCGGCACGTTGATCAGCAGCACCCAGCGCCAGGACAGCACGTCCACCAGCACCCCGCCGACCAGTCCGCCGGCCGCCCCGCCGCCGGCGCCGACCGCCGTCCAGGTGGCGATCGCCCGTGCCCGGGCCGGCCCCTCCGGCACGGCGGCCGTCAGCAGGGTCAGCGTCGAGGGCGCGAGCACCGCGGCGCCCAGCCCCTGCACGGCGCGGGCGAGCAGCAGCTGCCAGCCGTCCTGGGCGAGCCCGCCGCCGAGCGAGGCCAGCGTGAACAGGCCGAGCCCGACCAGGAACATCCGCTTGCGGCCGTACAGGTCGCCGGCCCGGCCGCCGAGCAACATGAACCCGGCGAAGGCGATGGCGTACGCGTTCACCACCCATTGCAGGCCCGACGCGCTCAGCCCCAGGTCGGTCCGCATCGACGGCAGCGCCACGTTCACAACGGACACGTCGAGCACGACCAGGAACTGCCCGGCACACGCCAGTGACACCACCAGCCAGGTGGGGGGCGCGGTACGGCGGGATATGTGTGAGGTGTCCGCGGCTTCGAGCATGGATGTCATGCTCTCAAGCCGGTTACGGTCCTTGCATCGGCTTTTCGGCCCACGTGGCCCACGCGGCCCTCGGTCGCCGGCCCTCGGTCGTACGGCCTACGCCGCCCGCCGGAACAGCGTGACCACCGCCGCCCCGCCCAGTCCGATGTTGTGCGCGAGTCCCACCCGGGCCCCGGGCACCTGCCGGTCACCGGCCGTGCCGCGCAGCTGCCAGACAAGTTCGGCGGTCTGTGCGAGCCCGGTCGCGCCCAGCGGATGCCCCTTGGAGATGAGCCCGCCGGAGGGGTTCACCACCCACCGGCCGCCGTACGTGGTCGCGCCGGACTCGACGAGCTTGCCCGACTCGCCGACGGCGCACATGCCGAGCGCCTCGTAGGTCAGCAGCTCGTTGACGGAGAAGCAGTCGTGGAGCTCGACGACGTCGACGTCCTCGATGCCGAGGCCGGAGCGGTCGTACACCTGCCGGGCCGCGGCCCGTGACATGGGCTGTCCGACGACGTCGATGCACGAGCCCGACGCGAAGGACTCCTCGGTGTCGGTCGTCATCGCCTGCGCGACGATCTCGACAAGACCGGTGAGGCCGCGCCGTTCGGCGAACCGTTCGGAGACGACCACGGCCGCCGCCGCGCCGTCGGAGGTGGGCGAGCACTGGAGTTTGGTGAGCGGGCGGTGGACGGTGCGGGCGGCGAGGATGCCGGCCACGTCGTACACGTCCTGGAACTGGGCGTACGGGTTGTCCGCGGAGTGCCGGTGGTTCTTGGCGGCCACGGCGGCGAGCTGTGCCTCGGTCGTGCCGTACCGCTCCATGTGCTCACGGGCCGCGTCGCCGAAGATCTGCGCGGTGGGCGGGGTCATCTCGAAGCCGTGCCGGGCGGCCATGACGCCGTAGTGCCGGGCGACGGGCGAGGTGGAGAAGTCACCGCCGTCGGCCCCGCCGCCCAGCGCGCCCCTCTTCATCTTCTCGAAGCCGAGGGCCAGGACGCAGTCGGCCGCCCCGCCCTCGACCAGTTGGCGGGCGAGCATCAGGGCGGTCGCGCCGGTGGCGCAGTTGTTGTTGACGTTGTAGACGGGGACGCCGGTGAGACCCAGCTCATAGGCGGCGCGCTGACCGGCGGTGGAGGGCTGGAAGCAGTAGCCGACGGGAACCTGTTCCACATCGGCATAGGAGACCCCGGCGTCGGCGAGCGCGGAGCCGCCGGCCTCCCGGACCATGTCCCAGTACTGCCAGTCACGACTCTCGGGCTTCTCGAACTTGGTCATCCCGACCCCGGCGACATACGCCTTCACAGCAGCCATGACGCGGGAGACTAGAACACGTTCCACAAACAGGCCAGACCCTGACGGGAGATCAGAAACCCATGGGAGGGTCAAGGATTCGTTAGCAGCTCGAAGCAACGGAATAGTTGCCTGTGCATACGAGGTTTACCGAGCACTTATTCCGCACGCACGCCGTTACTTCCCGTCACTCTCTCGGCCCGGAGGCCTCACTCAATGACGCACACGACGACCGACCAGCCCGCCCGGGGCGCGAGCGGGGCCGTGGTCCCGGTCCTCGCCTTCGCGGGCATCGTGGTCGCGGTGATGCAGACCCTGCTCGTTCCGGTCATCAAGGACCTCCCGCAGCTGCTGGCCACCGAACCCAGCAACGCCACCTGGGTCCTGACCTCGACACTGCTGTCGGGCGCCGTGGCGACCCCGATCATGGGCCGCCTCGGCGACCTCTACGGCAAGCGGCGGATGCTGGTCCTGAGTCTCGCCGTGATGGTGGTCGGCGCGCTGATCAGCGCGCTCACCAGCGACCTGCTCACGATGATCGTGGGCCGGACCCTCCAGGGCTTCGCCATGGGCGCGATCCCGCTGGGCATCGGCCTGATGCGCGACATGCTGCCGCGCGAGAAGCTCGGCTCGGCGATGGCGCTGATGAGCTCCTCGATCGGCGTCGGCGGCGGCCTCGCGCTGCCCGCCGCGGCCCTGGTCGCGCAGCACATGGACTGGCACGCCCTGTTCTACGGCGCCGCCGGCCTCGGCGTGCTCTCCATAGCCCTGACCCTCCTCGTCGTACCGGAATCCCCGATGCGCGCTGAGGGCTCCTTCGACGTGCCCGGCGCGATCGGCCTGTCGGCCGGTCTGGTGCTGCTCCTGCTGCCCATCACCAAGGGCAGCGACTGGGGCTGGTCGTCCGGCACCACGCTGGGCCTGTTCGCCGCCTCGGTGACCGTCCTGCTGCTGTGGGGCGTGTTCGAGCTGCGCCACTCGGCCCCGCTGGTCGACCTGCGCACCACGGCCCGCCCGGCGGTGCTCTTCACCAACCTCGCCTCGATCATGGTCGGCGTCAGCTTCTACGTCGTCTCGCTGGTCCTGCCGCAGCTGCTCCAGCTCCCGAAGGCCACCGGCTACGGCCTCGGCCAGTCGATGGTCAGCGCCGGCCTGCTGGTCGCCCCGCTGGGCCTGACGATGATGTTCACGGCCCCCGTCTACGCCCGCCTCTCCGCCAAGTACGGCCCCAAGACCACCCTGATCCTCGGCATGCTGATCATCGCCATCGGCTACGGCGCCGGTCTCGGCCTGATGAGCGCGGCCTGGCAGAGCCTGGTCATCGCGGTCGTCCTCGGCGCGGGCATCGGCCTCGCCTACTCCTCGCTGCCGGCGCTCATCGTCGGCGCGGTCCCGGCCTCGGAGACCGGCGCGGCGAACGGCCTCAACACGCTGATGCGGTCCATCGGTACGTCCGTGTCCAGCGCCGTCATCGGCATGGTGCTGGCCAACACGGCGAACCACGTGGGCGGCGTCGCCATCCCGACCATGCACGGCTTCCGGGTCTCGTTCCTGATCGCCACCGGAGCGGTCGCGGTGGGTCTGGTCCTCGCCCTGCTGCTGCCGAAGCGGGGCCGGCCGGCCGAGGTCGCCCAGCACACGCAGCTGCGGGCGAGCAGCGAGGAGGAGGCGGTGCTCGCAGGCGCCGAGGAGGTGCTGCGCGGCTTCCGCGGCCGCGTCCTGGACGCCACGGGCGTGCCGGTGGCCCGCGCCAAGGTGACCCTGATCGACCGGCGGGGGCGGCAGGCGGGCGCCACGCTGTCCGGCGAGGACGGCACCTACGCGCTCGCGGTACCGGCCGAGGGGGCGTACGTGCTGGCCGCGAAGGCGGCGGGTCACGGCCCGCTCGCCTCGTCGGCGACCCACGCCGGGGACGACCGGGCGGTTGACCTGGACCTGGCACTCCCCGGGGAGACGGTCAGCGCGTGACACTCCGTGGGGGGCGGCCGCGAGTACGACGCGGCCGCCCCCCACTTGCTACGGGACCCGTCCAGTTTGCGGCGGGGCCCTCCTGCTTGCCACAGGACCCCTCCGGCGTGCGCCCGGGTCAGCCCGCGGCCGCGCGCTCCCCGGTCGGGCGCCTGCGGGCGGCCGAGTCGGTGAGGGACGGCGGCTGCCAGACGCCGTCGGCCCGGTAGAGGTCGGTGCCGGGGGCCACGATCTCGTCGATGCGGTCGAGTACTTCGTCGTCGAGGACCAGCTCGGCCCCCTTGAGCAGCCCGGTGAGCTGGTCCATGGTGCGCGGGCCGATGATCACCGACGTCACGGCCGGGTGCACCAGCGGAAACGCGACGGCCAGCTCCGGCAGGGTGCAGCCCACCTCCTCGGTGAGGGCGATGAGCTGCTCGACGGCCGCGTACTTCGCGGCGTTGCCGGGCGCGGCGGGGTCGAAGCGCTGCGGGGAGAGCTTGGCCCGGCCGGTGGTGAGGTCGACCGGCCGGCCCTCGCGGTGGGCGCCGGACAGGAACCCGGAGGCGAGCGGCGACCAGGTCAGCACGCCCATGCCCAGGCGCTGCGCGGTGGGCAGTACGGCCCGCTCGATGCCGCGGGCCAGCAGCGAGTACGGCGGCTGCTCGGTGCGCATCCGCATCAGCCCGCGCCGCTCCGCCACGTGGTGCGCCTCGACGAGGTCCTCGGCGGGGAACGTGGAGCAGCCGAACGCCCGGATCTTCCCCGCCGTCACCAGGTCGCCGAGGACGGACAGGGTCTCCTCGATGTCGGTGGTGTGGTCGGGGCGGTGCACCTGGTAGAGGTCGATCCAGTCGGTGTCCAGCCGCCGCAGACTGTCCTCGACGGCCTTGAGGATCCAGCGCCGCGAGTTGCCGCTGCGGTTGCGCCCCTCCCCCAGCGGAAAGTGCACCTTCGTGGCGAGCACCACGTCGTCGCGCCTGCCCTTGAGCGCCTTGCCGACGATCTCCTCGCACTCACCGGCCGAGTACATGTCGGCGGTGTCCACGAAGTTGATGCCGGCGTCGAGCGCCGCGTCGATGACGCGGGCACCGTCCTCGTGGTCGGGGTTGCCCACGCCTCCGAACATCATCGTGCCGAGGCAGTGGGTGCTGACCTCGATGCCGGTCTTGCCGAGGACGCGGTAGCGCATGTCGGAACTCCGTTGCAGGTGGGGCGGGTTGGCGGCGTCAGTGTAGGAGTTGGAGTGCGCTTGAGGGCCAGCCCCGCGACCGATTCGGCCGGCGCACACCCCTGTCGACGGGCCGGCAGAGCAGGTACGGCAGCATGGACGCCCGGACAGTCGTACGAGTGAATGAGGGAGAGGACGCCCATGACCGCGGCAGCCCCCAAGCCCGAGATCCTGGCCGCGTTCGAGGCGGCGAAGGGGTTCATGCCCGTCGGCGAGGGACTCGCGTTGTACGCGGCCGCCGTCGAGGCGGGGCGGCTCGGCCTGCCGTTGCTGGAGGTCGGGACGTACTGCGGGCGCTCGACGATCCTGCTCGCCGACGCGGCCCGCGCGGCCGGGGTCACCGCGCTCACCGTCGACCACCACCGGGGCAGCGAGGAGCAGCAGCCGGGCTGGGACTACCACGACCCGGAGACGGTCGACCCGGAGATCGGGCTGATGGACACGCTGCCCACGTTCCGGCGCACCCTGCACCGGGCGGGCCTGGAGGACCACGTCGTCGCCGTCGTCGGCCGCTCCCCGCAGATCGCCGCGTTCTGGAACTCCCCGCTCGGCTTCGTCTTCGTCGACGGCGGCCACACCGACGAGCACGCCACCGCCGACTACGAGGGCTGGGCCCCTCATCTGGCCCAAGGCGGGCTCCTCCTGATCCACGACGTCTTCCCGGACCCGAAGGACGAGTTCACCGGCCAGGCCCCTTACCGCGTCTACCTCCGCGCCCTGGAGTCGGGCGCCTTCACGGAGGTCGCGGCCCACGACTCGCTGCGTGTCCTGCGGCGAACGGGGGCGGGGATCTGAGGGCGCGGTTAGAGTCACAGACGTGTCGTACACAGGCCCGGAATTCGATTCCCCGCAGCAGCGCCGGTTCCGGCGGGCGCCGCTCGCCGTCGGTCTTGCCGCGCTGGTGCCCGGTGCGCTGCTCGGATGGGTGGTGTACGAGGGGGTGGGCAAGCCCGGCGGGAGCTCCGGCGGGAGCGCTGCCGGGCAGGCGGACGCGGCGACGCCCAAGTCGGCGGCCGCGGCGCCGAGCGACGACGCCAAGGTGCCCGGTGCGAGCCCGAGCCCGAGCGCGGCCCGCCCGCTGCAGGGCAAGGTCGTCGTCATCGACCCGGGGCACAACCCGGGGAACTTCCAGCACACGTCCGAGATCAACCAGAAGGTGAACATCGGGACGAACTGGAAGGAGTGCGACACGACGGGCACGTCCACCAACGCCGGGTACAGCGAGGCCCGCTTCTCCCTCGACGTCGCGCACCGGCTGCGTACCCTGCTGGAGCGGCAGGGCGCCACGGTGAAGCTGACGCACGACGGGGACCAGCCGGCCTGGGGGCCGTGCGTGACCAAGCGCGCGGAGATCGGCAACGCCGCGCACGCCGACGCGGCCATCTCCATCCACGCCGACGGAGCACCCGAGGGCGACCGCGGCTTCCACGTCATCCTCCCGGCCTCCGTGCACTCCGGCGCCGCCGACACCCGCCCGATCGTCGACTCCTCCCGCACCCTCGGCGAGCACATCGAGACCGACTTCGCGAAGGTCACGGGCAGCGCGCCGTCCAACTACGTCGGCAACGGCACCGGCCTCGACGTACGCAAGGATCTCGGCGGTCTCAATCTGTCAACGGTTCCCAAGGTGTTCATCGAGTGCGGCAACATGCGCGATAGCAAGGACGCGGCACTGCTGACCAGCGGGGCCTGGCGGCAGAAGGCGGCACAGGGGATGTCTGAGGGAATCGTGAGTTTCCTGCGCGGGTAGGCACCGGCAGGCCCCTCCGGGCGGACACCCTGATCGTTCGGACGATAGTGTCCTTCCTACGATTCCTACGATCGATTCCTAGGACGAGGGGCACACTCCCGCGACGCCTCCTCCGCCGACGAGACGACCCACGAAGGACCTGAAGTGAATATCCGCTCCCTCACTAGAGGCGACGGCGCGGTGATCGGAGCAGCGGTGTTGCTGTTCATCGCGTCGTTCCTCGACACGTTCGACAAGTCCGGCCCGAACGCCTGGGACAACCTCGGCCTCGTGATGAGCATGTACGTCGGCGGCATCGCCGGCGCGGTCCTGATCGTCCTCGCCCGCGCACTGCCGCAGCCGTTCAAGTTCGTCGGGCTCGACCTGGGCCAGATCGGCGTCGGCCTCACCGTGTTCTCCCTGTGGACCGCGTTCTGGTCGACCATCGACCCGCTGGGCGCGTTCTCCGACCAGTTGGGCGGCGCCGACGTCGGTGCGGGCTCCGGCCTGATCCTCGGTCTGATCGCGGCGCTGGTCCTGGCCGCGGCCGCGATCGCCACCCCGCTGGTCCCGGCGCTCCAGGCGGCCCTGGTCCCGGCCCCCAAGCCGCAGGCCCCGCAGCCCTACGGCGCCCAGCCCCCCGGCGGCTACGGCTACCCCGGTGCCGCCGCCCCGCAGCCCGGCCAGCCCTACGGCGCGCAGCCGCAGCCGCAGCCCGGTCAGCCCTTCGGCCAGCAGCAGCCCCCGGCCGCCGCACAGCAGCCGCCGGCCCCCGACTTCTCGCCGTTCTGGTTCGCCGTACCGGTGTCGCGACCGCTGTTCGCGGAGGACGGCTCGACCGCGCCGATCGCCGAACTCGCGCCCGGCACCTGGTACTTGGCGGTCGAGCAGCGGGGCGCCGCCCTGGTGGCGCAGACCCAGGACGGCCGCCGCGGCGTGCTCCAGGACACCTCCGGGATCCAGCGCGGCTGAACAGCCCCGCACGTACGGCCCCTTGCCCTTCCGGGTGAGGGGCCGTTGTCGTACAGTCGCCCGGCGATTGTCTGACGCAACGTCAGGAGGTGGCCATGCGGCTCGGGTTGGCACTCGGCTACTGGGGGCGCGGGCCCTCCGCGGACCATGTGCCGCTGGCGCGGGAGGCGGAGCGGCTCGGGTACGACTCGGTGTGGACGGCGGAGTCCTGGGGCTCGGACGCCTTCACCCCGCTCACCTGGATCGCCGCGCAGACGTCGACGATCAGGCTGGGCACGGCCGTCGCCCAGATGGCGGCCCGGTCGCCGACCACCACCGCGATGCACGCGCTGACCCTGGACCATCTGTCCGGTGGCCGGATGCTGCTCGGGCTCGGGCTGTCCGGGCCGCAGGTCGTCGAGGGCTGGTACGGCCGCCCGTTCCCGAAGTCGCCGCTGACCGCGACACGGGAGTACGTGGACGTCGTACGGCAGGTGCTGCGCCGGGAGGGGCCGGTGGCGGTGGACGGCCGCTTCCACCCGCTCCCGTACCGGGGGCCGGACGCGACCGGTCTCGGCAAGCCGCTGAAGCCGATCACCCACCCCCTCCGGGCCGGCCTGCCGGTACTGCTCGGTGCCGAGGGGCCGAAGAACGTCGCGCAGACGGTCCGGATCGCCGACGGCTGGCTGCCGCTGTACTGGGCGCCGAGCCGGCCCGAGGTGTACGGCCCGGCGGTCGCCGACCTCCCGGAGGGCTTCCTGGTCGCCCCCATGGCCCAGGTCAAGGTCTGCGACGACGTGGCGGCCGGACTCCTTCCCGTCAAGGCCATGCTCGGCTTCTACATCGGCGGCATGGGCCACGCCGCCCGCAACTTCCACGCCGACCTCATGGCCCGCATGGGGTACGAGGAGGAGGCGCGGCGGATCCAGGAACTGTTCCTGTCCGGGCGGCGCGAAGAGGCCGTGCTGGCGGTGCCGGACGCGTTCGCCGACGAGATCTCGCTGGTCGGCCCCCGCGAACGCATCGCCGAGCGGCTGGAGTTGTGGCGCAAGGGCCCGGTGACGGACCTGCTGGCCCTGGCACCCGACCCGCACACCCTGCGGGTGCTGGCCGAGCTCAACTCCTAGGGGCCCAGGAGCTGTCCGGCGCTCAGCGGAAGACGGCGAGCGGGTCCAGGGTCAGCTCCCGGGCCTGGCGGTTCCAGCTGCGCACCTTGCCCAGGCAACGGGCCTGGAACTCGACGCCGTCCGGGTACTCCTCGTCCCGGAACTCCTCACGGACCCCGGAGACCGAGCAGGTCATCTTGACGTGGGCGGGCTCGTCCGGGGCCGCCCCGTAGCCGGCCCGCAGCACGAGGGTGCGGTCGCCCAGCCTGCGGGCGGTGAAGCGGCCGGTGACCCAGACGAACTCCGACATCACGTCGCTCAGCGCGACCCGCTCGGCACGCCGCTCCCGCAGCCGTTCGCCGAGCGCCCGGTTGGGCACGAGCCGGTCGGCGAGCAGGTCGGCGTCCACGACCACGTCCTCCTTGCGCATCGTGTCCATGAGCAGCCGTATCACCGTGATCGGGGTGTTCTGCGTGACGTACGTCGTGACGCGCTCCCGGGTGATGTCCTGGGTCGCTCCCCCGTCCCCGAAACCGAGCCGGCCCTTGAGGCCGAACCCGGTGGTGACGTTGGTGCGGTCGGCGACCTCCTGTTCCAGGGCCGCCGCGAAACCGCCGCTCTGAAAGAGGTCCATCACCCGCTGCTCGTGCAGGTAGAAGCACATGCCGTGGACGGTCCGCCCGCCCCCGCGGCTGCGTTGCCGGCGGACGAAGGCCGTCACGCCGTACCCTGCGAGGACCGCCCAGCCCACTGCCGTCAGCGCCCACAGGAGGGCCCACGGCCACCCCCACGCGCCCCACCACTCGCTGTCAATGGCAGCCACGGATCTCCTTGAACGCCTCGGAGAGGGAGGAGAGCCCGGCGTCGACCATGCGGCCCCCGGTGGCCGTGGCGGCCCGCGCCAGGGCGCCGGCGTCGGCCTCTCCGAACGGAACGGTGAACGTCGGCACCGCCTTGGCCGCGTCGCCGAGCGCGTCGTACCGGCGCCGGAACTCCTCGTAGAACAGGCCCGAGTTGCTCTCGCCGTCGGTCATCAGGACGATCGCCACCGGCCGTTCGGGCTTTGCGCGCACGGCGCCGACGGCGATCCGGTAGCCGCGGTCGAGCGCCGACCACACGGCGGTGGCGTCGTCGAAGCCGCCGTCGGCGACCACCCTGTCGAGGGCGCGCAGATCACCGTCGTCGCGGACGGTCACCGTGCGCTCCTGCAGGACGTGCCCGCCGAAGCGGACCACAGTGAGCCGCTCCCCGCGGTAGAACCGGGTGAACTTGCCGCCGGTGGACGTGTCCGCACCGCTCAACCCGGTGAAGGCGGCGCGCAGTTCGGCGATCCGCCGGCCGCGCATCGAGGTGGAGAAGTCCAGCACGAACACCACCTGGTCGGCGGTCGGGTCGGCGGGATCGCCGTAGTCGTCGACCAGTTGCTCGACGACGGCCAGGCGGTCGGGGAAGGACAGCGCGTTGCCGACGGAGGTGCGCAGGGCGGGTGCCGGGGTGACGTCCGGGTCGACCGGCCGCCGGTAGGTCGTCTCCATCAGCTTCCGCTGCGCGTCGGCGCCGAGCAGCCAGTCCACCACCTTGCGGTACGCCTCCCGTTGCGCCGGGTCGAGGAGCAGCAGCGGGAAGTCGGAGAGCACCATCCCGTCGTCGGGGTGGACGATCTCCAACGGCTCGCGCAGCTTCTCCGTGGCGTTCAGGGCGAGCAGTTCGGACTCGTGGGCGATCAGGGCGTCGGCCCGGTCCTGGTGGGCCGGGTAGCCGGCCAGCAGGTCGCGCGAGCTGGCACCGGTCAGGGTCTGGCCGGAGCGGAAGCCGCGCAACCGGTCGCAGGAGACGTCCTGTGCGCGCAGCGCGCTGCCGGTGCCGGCCGCCGCCGTGGCCACGCCGACCAGGGCGGCCCGCCCGGTGTCGCTGCGCCGCGGGTCGGCCATCCCGAACCGGACGATCCCGCGGGCGGCCGCGTCCGCGATGTCCGCCCAGGTCAGCCGGCCACCGGGCACCCCCTTGCGGAGCCGCTCGGCGACCGAGGGGGTGAGCCCGACCACGACCGGGGAGCGCATGATCGGCGTCGACTCGGGCCGCGCCGCGCTCTTCCCGGACGCCTGCAACCGCAGCAGGAACGACCGGTCCGAGACCGGCCAGGCGAGGTCGTACGACGATGTCCCGGCGGCGGGCGGCTGCCCGGCGAGGTCGGCGGTGGCCTCGTACGACATGTCGAGGCGGACCCCGGTGTCGGCCGCCAGTTCGTCCAGCAGCGGTGCCATGTCGGCGAGTTCGGGGCTGGCGAGGACGCGCAGGGTGACCCGGTCCTCGTCGTTCTGGCCGCACCCGGTGGTGAGGGCGGCGGGCAGGAAGAGGGCCAGGGCCAGACAGGCGGTGCGGACCGCCCGCGGGTACCGCCTCATTCGTCGTCCCGGACCGGCGGCGGGCAGTCGCCCACGTAGGTGATGATGTCCTCCAGGACGTCCAGGGCGGGCTCGTACACCTTGGTCTCGTCGTTGTTCTGCCGTGGCGCCTGGATGCCGTGGTCGCGCAGGTACGCGTTGAGCCGCTCGCTGGTGCCGTCCTCGCCGCTGAACCGTACCCGGAAGCCGAGTTCCACGGCGCGGTCGCGCAGTTCGGGGTCGTTCTGCATCAGCTCGGTGAGCCGGTCGCCCTCGGGGCTCAGGGAGATCAGCTGGGGTTCGGTGAGGGCGTAGGGGGTGGGGTAGAGCAGGACCCGGTCGGTGTCCTGCCGGTGGTGCCTGTCGTGGTACTCGACCTGGTGGGCCAGGTACTGGTGCTCGTAGATCACCGAGACGGGTGCGATGCTCTCGCCCAGGTCGGAGAAGTAGCTGTCGGCCTGTTCGTCGGCCCACATGCCCTGGAGGTCGATCAGGGGCTTGATCTTCTCGGCGAGGCTGCGTACGGCGCCTTCGGGGTTGCCGGTGTCCGTGGTGCCGGGGGTGGTGTTCCCGCCGGCGACGAAGGCCAGGATGCTCAGATAGGTGCCGGCCGAGTTGGACTCGCAGACGCTGGAGGTGCGCACCAGCACCCGGCCGCTGTTGCTGTGCCCGCTGACCTCGCGGTAGCCGATGCCGTTCCAGGTGTCGGCCGTACGGCCGGAGCCGTCCTTGAGGTTCTTCCGGTCGTCCTTGCCGTCGAGCAGGCCCATGAAGCGGCGCATGTCGAGGTCGTAGTAGAGCGTGTGGGCCGCGTCCGAGCCGGGCTGGGGGCGCGCCACCCCGGCCTTCACCAGGGTCTCGGCGTAGTCCCGGAAGGTCGCGAGGACCAGCGGGGTGACGAAGGGGCGGGCGGACTTCGCGGTCATGCCCTGCTGCCGGTCGAGGATCATCTTGGCGGCGGGCTGGCCGGACGGGAAGACGACGTCCATGCCCTTGAGGGACTGGGTGGCGATGCCCCGGGAGCCGAGGCGGTGGATGTCCACCCGGATGCCGTGCTTGAGCAGCAGCCGCTGGACCTCGCGGTCCTTGAAGAAGTCCGACTTGGAGGCCATCTTGGCCTCGATGGTGACGACGCTCCGGTAGGGCCGGGGCACGTCGGCGGGCAGCAGCAGGGAGAGCGGGCCGGCGAGGGCCAGGGGAAGGGCGAGCAGGACGTGGCGGGGGAAGTGACGCCGGGGTCTTCGGCCTATGCCGAGCCGGGGCTCGCCGGCGGTGACGGGTCTGGAGTCGGACACCTGAGCTCCTGCCTCTCCGGGGGCAGGATCATCGGGCACCGCCTCGAACGGTCCCCGCCGGAAGCGTCAACTCCGGCCGAACACGGGGCGAACGGCACACCGGCGCCGCATTCTCCCAACTGTGCTCGCTACTGGGTGAGTTGGGACGCCTTCGGCACCTGGTTGGTGACCGGGGCACCGGCGCTCCTGCCCGCGTCCTTCACGCCGTTGATGACGTCCTGGAACGAACTCGCCGCGTTCGGGTCGCCCTTGCGGAGCTTGGACGGCAGGTCCTTCAGTCCGTCGATCGCGGCGGTGAGCGGTGCGAGGGCCTTGGAGAGCAGCGGGTCGCCCTCGGCGTTCCGCTTGGCGGCCTTGAGCCGGTTGTACGCGAACCCACCCGCGGCAGCGGCCTTGATCAGGGTGAAGGTTCGGCCGTGGGCGCCCTTCTTGAACTTGCCGGCCTTCCACGGTTTCACGATCCACTGGTAGGTCGCGCCGGCGGCGAGACCCGCGTTGGCTACGAACCGCGTCTTGGCGAGCTTCTGCCTCTCCGCGGACGTACTCGGACTCGGCGTGTCGGCCACCGGGGCCACCGCTATGCCGGTGTCGACGGCCTTGCTCCGGGTGCTGCCGGCGCAGGCGGTGACACCGGCGACCAGGGCGCAGCAGAGGGTGAGCGTGACGACGAGGCGCCGTATCGGTACGGGCACAGGTCCTCCCGTGTGTCTCGGTGTCGTCCCCGAGCGGGTTGCTTCTTCCGGCAGCCTCACCCAGATGGCGGCACCTCGCCACTCGGGGAGAACGCGGTTCAGGTTTCAAGGACCGTACAGCGGCAAGCCGCAGGGTATGTCCTCTGAAAGCGGTGCCAATCAGGCCGGTAGGGTCGTCGCGATCGTCGCCGACATCATGGCCCTCATCCTGGGCCTCTGGATCCTGATGTACCTGTTGGACGCGAACCGGGCGAACAGCCTGGTCCAGTTCGTCCACGACGCGGCCGACTGGCTGGCCGGCTGGTCACACGACCTGTTCACCTTCGACAAGGCATGGGCGCGAGTGGTGGCCGGCTACGGCCTGGCCGCGGTGGTCTACCTGTTCGTGGGCCACGCGATCGCCAACCGTATGCACCGCCACTGAAAGAGCACCCCGCAGGGGCGGGGGGAACTGCGCGACCAGCCCCAACGGCGCCGCACCCGCCACCGCGCAGAACCCCCGCCCCCTTAGGCGCAGCAATCCACCTCAAGCCCAGCAGGAAGCTCCCCGCCCCCGAACACCGCACACGTCGCGTCATGCCCCCCGAGCGCGGCAACGGCGAGCAGCAGCGACCCCGCCGTCCACGTCGTCAGCTCCCGCGGCCAGATCGCGTCGTCCTCGAAGACGTACCCCGTCCAGTACAGCCCCGACTCGGCGTCCCGCAGATGCCGGATGGACTGGAGAACCTGCAGCGCCCGGTCGGACTCCCCCACCGCCCACAGCGCCAGCGCCAGCTCGGCCGACTCCCCGCCGGTCACCCACGGATTGGGTACGACGCACCGCACCCCGAACCCGGGCACGACGAACCGTTCCCAGTCCTTCTCGATCCGCGCGCCCGCCTCCGCACCGGTCAACGCCCCGCCGAGGACCGGGTAGTACCAGTCCATCGAGTACCGGTCCTTGTCCAGGAACCGCTCCGGGTGCCGCCGTATCGCGTGCCGCAGCGCGCCCACCGCCAACTCCCAGTCCGGCTGCGGTTCTTCCCGCTGCTCGGCGATGGCGAGCGCGCAGCGCAGCGCGTGGTGGATCGACGAACTCCCGGTCAGCAGCGCCTCGTCGGTCGCCGTGCCGTCGTCCTCGCGCCGCCAGCCGATCTCGCCGCCCGGCTGCTGCAACCGCAGCACCCACTCGACGGCCGCGTAGACGGCGGGCCACATCCGGTCGAGGAACGTGTCGTCGCCGGTGGACAGGTAGTGGTGCCAGACGCCGACGGCGATGTACGCGACGAAGTTGGACTCGCGGGCACGGTCGGTGACGTCGTCGTGCGCGCCGTCGGCGTAGGCCGCGTACCAGGAGCCGTCCTCGTTCTGGTGCCGGGCCAGCCAGCGGTACGCCCGCTCGGCGGCCGCGTGCTCCCCGGCCGCGTCCAGCGCCATCGCGGCCTCGGTGTGGTCCCAGGGGTCGAGGTGGTGTCCCCGGAACCACGGGATCGCGCCGTCCTCCCGCTGCACGGCGAGGATGCCGCGGACGGTCGCGGCGGCCTGCTCGGCGGTGAGGACCCCGGGCAGGACGAGGTGTTCTGTCCGGGGGGTGGTCACTTGGCGGCCACCTCGGCGTCCGACGCGGCCGACGGGGCCTTCGGGCCGGCCTCGGCCCGGGGCAGGTGCGGTTTGGTGGCGTAGACGACGAAGCTCTTGCCCATGACCGGGTTCAGCGCCTGCTCGGCGACGCGCGTGGCCAGCGGCTTCTTCATGATGTCCCAGACCAGCAGCTTGTGGTACGCCCGCACCGGCAGCGCCTTGTCGTTGTCGACGCCGAACGCGCACTTCAGCCACCAGTACGGCGAGTGCAGCGCGTGCGCGTGGTGGCTGCCGTAGGGCCGCAGACCGGCTTCCCTGATCTTCCCGACCAGCTCGTCGGCCTTGTAGATGCGGATGTGGCCGCCCTCGACCTCGTGGTAGGCGTCGGAGAGCGCCCAGCAGACCTTCTCGGGGCCGTAGCGGGGCACGGTGACGGCGATCCGGCCACCGGGCTTCAGTACCCGCACCATCTCGGCGAGCACGCCCTTGTCGTCGGGGATGTGCTCCATCACCTCGGAGATGATGACGACGTCGAAGGACTCGTCGGGGAAGGGGAGGGCCAGGGCGTCGCCCTCCATGGCGGTCGCGGTCGCGCCCGCCGGGGCCTCGCCGGCCTCCTTCATCGCCGCGAACCACTTGGCGACCTCGCGGATCTCCTCGCCGTTCTGGTCGAGGGCCACGACCTGCGCGCCGCGCCGGTAGCACTCGAAGGCGTGCCGGCCGGCCCCGCAGCCGAGGTCCAGGACGCGGTCGCCCGGCGCGAGCGGGAACCGGGAGAAGTCGACGGTCAGCACGTGGCCCTGCTTTCACTCTCGTGACGAACACCAGCTGAGGCCGCGGAGCGGCCGGGATCGCGGGGCGCGGAGCGGGCCACGGCCTCGGCCGCGGAGCGGTCCTTCGCGCTGCCGGCGGAGCGGGCGATCGCCTCGCGGTAGCGGGCCACCGTGCCCTCCGCGGCGCGCGCCCACGTGTAGTGCCGCAGCACCCGCTCACGGCCCGCCCCGCCGAGCCGCAGCCGCAGCTCCGGGTCGCCGAGCAGCCGGCTCAGCCCGGCCGCCAGCGCGCCCGCGTCGCCCGGCGGTACGGCCAGGCAGGTCTCCCCGTCGCGCCCGGCGACCTCGGGGATCGCGCCGCCGGTCGTGGCGACCAGCGGGGTGCCGGTCGCCATGGCCTCGGCGGCGGGCAGCGAGAAGCCCTCGTAGAGCGACGGCACGCAGGCGACCTCGGCCGAACGGACCAGGTCGACGAGTTCGGCGTCGGAGATGCCCTTCACGAACTCGACGGCGCCGTCCAGGCCGTAACGTTCCATCGCCTGCGCGACGGGCCCCTCGACGGGCCGCTTGCCGACGACGACGAGGTGGGCGGCGGGGTGCTCGGTCCGTACCTTGGCGAGCGCCTCCACGAGGTACACCAGCCCCTTGAGAGGCACGTCCGCGCTGGAGGTGGTGACGATCCGGCCGGGCACCTGGGGGACGGCGGGATTCGGCGCGAAGAGGTCGGTGTCGGCGCCGATGTGGACGACGTGGATGCGGTCCTCGCGGACGCCGAGATGGTCGACGATCTCCTGGCGGGAGGTGCCGGAGACGGTGAGCACGGAGGGCAGCCGGCGGGCGACCCGCTTCTGCATCCGGGTGAAGGCGTACCAGCGCCGTACGGAGTACCGCCGTTTCCAGCCCTCGGCGGCGTCCAGCTCCAACTGCCGGTCGACGGTGATGGGGTGGTGGATGGTGGTGACCAGGGGGGAGCCGATGTCCCCCAGCAGGCCGTATCCCAGCGTCTGGTTGTCGTGGACGACGTCGAACTCCCCGGCGCGGGCGCGCAGGTGGCGGCGGGCGCGCAGCGAGAAGGTCAGCGGTTCGGGGAAGCCGCCGGTCCACATCGTGGCCACCTCGAGGGCGTCCACCCAGTCCCGGTACTCGTCCCGCCCGGGCGTCCGGAACGGGTCCGGGGAGCGGTACAGGTCGAGGCTGGGCAGCTCGGTGAGGGTGAGACCCGGGTATCCCTCGTCCAGGACGGGGTACGGCTGCGAGCCGATCACCTCGACCCGGTGCCCGAGCCGGGCCAGCTCGCGCGACAGGTGTCGTACGTACACACCCTGGCCGCCGCAGAACGGGTTCCCTTTATAGGTGAGGAGCGCGATGTCGAGCGGTCGCTCGCCGTCGGCGGCGGGTTCCTCGTCGGCACCCGCCCGCCTGGCCTCAGCGGTCACTCTGGGCCCCCTTCTCCCTGCACTTTCCCGTGAGATTACGCCGGGACGGTAATCTAGAACAAGTTTCAGACTTGATCGTTCAAGAGGCTCTGAATCTACCGGCAGGTAGGGGCGGAGTGAGCAGTGGATCGGGTGATTCGCGCCACGGCGGGAACCCCTGCCATGCTGTCTGATCACTCGCCCTGAGCACTGCCCTCACCGACTGTCACGGACGGGACCCATGCCTGCGGAAGCCAAGGTGGACATCGGCGCCAGATCGGCCACCCCGCCGCTCACCGAGCGACAGGAGGCCCGGCGCCGCCGGATCCTGCACGCGAGCGCCCAGCTGGCCAGCCGGGGCGGTTTCGACGCGGTGCAGATGCGGGAGGTGGCCGAGTCCTCCCAGGTGGCCCTGGGCACGCTCTACCGCTACTTTCCGTCCAAGGTGCATCTGCTGGTCGCGACCATGCAGGACCAGCTGGAGCACATGCACGGCACGCTGCGCAAGAAGCCGCCGGCGGGCGAGGCGGCGTCCGAGCGGGTGGCCGAGACCCTGATGCGGGCCTTCAGGGCCCTCCAGCGCGAGCCCCACCTGGCCGACGCGATGGTCCGCGCCCTCACCTTCGCCGACCGCAGCGTCTCCCCCGAGGTGGACCAGGTCTCCCGGCAGACGACGGCGATCATCCTGGACGCGATGGGCCTGACCGACCCCACCCCGGCCCAGCTGTCCGCCGTCCGGGTGATCGAGCACACCTGGCACTCGGCGCTGATCACCTGGCTCTCGGGCCGCGCCTCCATCGCCCAGGTGAAGATCGACATCGAGACGGTGTGCCGCCTGATCGACCTGACGGAGCCGGAGCAGAAGCCGTAGGCGCCGCAGGGCATGCGAACGCCTACGAGACGGGTTCCCTTCGCCGGCATGGTCCGGATCAGGTGTTGGGGGTCGCCGTCCGGCCTTGCTGCTGCCTTCCGGCCTCTCAGCCCGACCGTCGACGTCGGCACTGGCGGATGCTTCTGCATCTGCGTCACGCCTGAGTCGGCTACTCCGCTCGGACTCCCTCACTCGCCTCGTAGGCTGCTTCCAGCATAGAACGTGCAGAGCGAATAAGAACCCCCCAATGGGGGATTTTTTGGACTTTTCATGATATGGCCGATACGACCGCTCCGGCCGCCTACCCCACCGGCGCCAGCCCGCTCCAGCTCCGCCCGGCGGCGCTCTCCCCGGCCCACCGCTCCAGCAGCCGTCGGGCCTCCGCCTCCGGGGCCGCCAGGGAGACCCGCTGGGCGCCCGCGTGAGCCTGGCGCCGCTGTTCGTGGGTGCCCTCGCTGCAGCAGGAGCAGAGCACCTCCAGGCTGCTGGCGGCCTCGGCACCGAAGTCGTGCTCGGTGAAGAGGGCGATCAGCGCCTCCAGGTCGGCGACCTCGCCGGCGCTGACCGTCACCTCCAGGGTCGGCAGCTCGGAGGCGCGGAAGAGGAGCAGTTCGTCGAAGACGGGAAACTCCCGGCCGTCGACCACCCGGTGCCCCTTGGGCTCACCGTCGTGCACGACGATCTCACCGAACCGCCGCCCCGCGGTGACCGGCACGTTCATCACGCGGCCCCGGGTGGGGCACAGCCGGTCGATCCAGACGACCTCGCGTTCGCCGCCGGTGTCGAGCCGTACACAGGCCGCCCCGAACCGCCCCTCGATCTCCCCCTCCCCCGCCGGGAGGTCGATGCCGAAGCCCGCCCAGGCGTCCCGGGCGGTGGCCCAGTCACCCTGGATGGTGGCCGCGATGCCGAGGTTCCAGAACGCCGGGTCGCCCTCCCCGCGCGGCGCCCGGGCGGCGGCCTCGCGGCCCAGGGCGCAGGCCTTCGCCCAGTTGCGCAGGAACTTGTGGGCGAGCGCGGCGTCGTACCACCACACCGCGCTCCGCTCCTCGTCCGGGAACCGTGCGAGGACCTGCTCGAAGAGCCCGGCCGCGGCCAGCCACTCCTCGGCCTCCCACGCCCGGTAAGCCTCCTTGATCAGGCTCTCGGCCTCGGACTCGCGCACGTTTCCCACCCTGTTCGGACCGTCGGACCGCAGGAGCGTACCCCAGGACGGCGGCAGGATTTCGTGGCCGCCGGGGCGGAAAACACCTGGCCGGGCGACCCCGCCCGAACGCAGAATCACCCCCATGGCACTCATCCACCACACCACTCTCAAGCCCACCAAGGTCGAGCTCCTCGCCGGCTGGCTCCCCACCCGCCCCTGGTACCACGGCCCCGCCGTACCGGAGTTGGTGAAGGCCGGCGGATTCCGGCTCGACGACCCGGCGGGCGAGGTCGGGATCGAGTTCATGGTCGTCACCGAGCGCACGGCGGGCCCTGGGGCGTACCTCGTACCGCTCACCTATCGCGGCGCCCCGCTGCCCGGCGCCGAGCACGCGCTCGTCGGCACCATGGAGCACGGGGTCCTCGGCACCCGCTGGGCCTACGACGGCTGCCACGACCCGGTCCTGGCCGCCGGGTTGCTCGCCCTGATCGAGGGCCGCGCCGAGGCCCAGGCACAGAGCATCACCGACACCCCCGACCGTGAGGTCGCCCGGTCCTACGCCGGTGCGGGTCCCGTGCCCGGTCTCGGTGCCCCCGTCGACACCGACGAGAGCACCGAGTTCGCCGTACCGGACGGCGGGCTGGTGCTACGGCTGCGGCGGGTGCTGACCGCCGGTTCGACGGCGCCCGACGGCGCGGTCGGGCAGGTCACCGGCGCCTGGCAGCAGCCGGACGGCACGCGCGCCCGCGCCCTGTTCGCCGCCTTGGGAAGCCGTTAGTCCTCCGGCGGGAACACCGGCTCCCCGCTGTCCAGCAGGGTGATGGTGATCGCCTCCACCGGGCAGTTCTCCGCCGCGTCGAGGACCCTTCCGTTGGCGTCCGTCTCCGGGTCCACGGGGTGGGACTGCATGGCGGAGTCGAGGCGGAAGGCCCCGGTGGCGCGGTGGACGCACTGGGCCGAGCCGATGCAGATCGAACGGTCGACCTCGACGTGCCAGCGGTCCCCCATGCGTGCTCACCCCTCCCAGCCGGCCGGGAGGTGGATCATCTTGTGTTCGAGGAACTCGCTGTACCCCTCCGGCCCGAACTCCCGCCCCAGACCGGAGTTCTTGTAGCCGCCGAAGGGGCCCAGCATGTCGAGGCTGAAGGTGTTGACGGAGTAGGTCCCGGTACGGACCTGCCGCGCGACCTCGATGCCGTGCGCCACGTCCGCCGTCCAGACGCTGCCGCTCAGCCCGTAGTCCGAGTCGTTCGCGATCTTCAGCGCCTCGGACTCGTCGCCGTAGGGGAGGAGGCAGATCACCGGGCCGAAGATCTCCTCGCGCGCGATCCGCATGGAGTTGTCGACGTCGCCGAAGAGGGTGGGCTCGACGTACCAGCCCTTCTCCAGACCCGCCGGCCGGCCGCCGCCGGTGAGGATCTTGGCGCCCTCCTCCTGGCCGATGCGGATGTAGTCCAGGTTCCGCTGCTGCTGGCGGCGGGCGACCAGCGGGCCCACCTGGGTGGCCGGGTCCAGCGGGTCGCCGACCTTCAGGGCGCTCGCCGCGGCCGCGAAGGCGTCGGCGAACTCGTCGTAGCGCGAGCGCGGGACGAGGATGCGGGTCTGGGCGACGCACGCCTGGCCGTTGTTCATCCAGGCCGCCGGGACGATGCCGGCGACGGCGGCCGCCACGTCCGCGTCCGGCAGCACGACGGCCGCCGACTTGCCGCCGAGTTCCAGGGTCACCCGGGTGAGGTTCTTCGCGGCGACCTCCATCACGCGCTTGCCGGCCGCGACCGAGCCGGTGAAGGAGACCTTGTCGACGCCCGGGTGGGAGACGAGGTACTCACTGACCTCGCGGTCCGCCGGGAGGATCGACAGCACGCCCTCCGGCAGCCCGGCCTCCTTCGTGATCTCGCCCAGGATGTACGCGTCCAGCGGCGACTCCGGGGACGGCTTGAGCACCACCGTGCAGCCGGTGAGCAGCGCGGGGGCGAGCTTGGCGGCGGCCACGAACTGGGGCACGTTCCACGGCACCACGGCCGCCACCACCCCGACCGGCTCCCGCCGCACCAGGATCCTGCCCAGCACCCCGTCGCGCGTCTCCTCGTACGTGAAGTCGCGCGCGACCCTGATCGCCGCGTCCCACACCATCATCGCGCCGAGCGCCTGCGCGAGGACGCTCCAGGAGTACGGCGAACCGTTCTCGGAGGAGATCACCCGCGCGATCTCCTCGTGCCGCACGGCGATCGCGTCCTTGATCCGGGTGACGACCTCGATCCGCTCGTCGAGCGTCATCCGCGGCCAGGGCCCCTCGTCGAAGGCCCGCCGGGCCACCGCGACCGCCCGGTCCACGTCCTCCCGCGAGGCATGCGGCACCCGGCCGAAGACCTCCTCGGTGTGCGGAGAGACCACCTCGATGACGTCCTTGCCCAAGGGGTCGGTCAACTCCCCGCCGATGAAGAGCTGTCCGTGTTCCAGGAACTCGGTCATGGCGCCCCGCCACCCTTCCTGACGATGTTTCAGAACTGATACCAGTTCTAGTTGAACTAAGCCAGGGGCAGGGCCGAATAGGCTCCCACCAGGACTTTTGCCGGCACCTTTGACGCCCCGAAGGGGTCGCAATACGTCCTGGGTGTCCTGGCAGGGCACCGTGCCCGGTCAGCCGGCCAGGTGCCGCCGGAGGAACTCCAGTTGGTGCCCCAGCAGCCGGGCGAACGTGTCGGCCGGTGCGGCATGTGTCATCCCGCTCAGCGGCAGCACCTCGTGCGGCTTCCCGGCGGCCAGCAGAGCGGCGGACAGCTGCAGCGTGCTCGCCACGAAGACGTTGTCGTCCGCCAGTCCGTGCATCAGCAGCAGCGGACGGCTGAGCTTCGGAGCGTCGGCGAGCAGCGAAGACCGCTCGTAGTGCTCCGGGTACCGGTCGGGCGGACCGAGGAAGCGTTCCTTCCAGCAGGCGTCGTAGAGCCGCTGGTCGGTGAGCGGGGCGCCGGACACCCCGGCGTGGAAGACGTCGGGCCGGCGCAGCACCGCGGCGGCGGCCAGAATCCCGCCGAACGACCAGCCGCGGATGCCGACCCGGCCGAGGTCCAGCTCCGGGTGGCGCTCGGCCGTCGCGTGCAGCGCGGCGACCTGGTCGTCCAGGGTCGGGCCGATCAGGTCGCCGTAGATCTCCTTCTCCCAGCGCGGCCCGCGGCCGGGCGTGCCGGCGCCGTCCGTCACCAGTACCGCGAAGCCCTGTTCGGCGAACCACTGCGAGACGAAGGCGTGCGAGGCCTGTTCGGCCAGCACCTTCTGCATGGCGGGGCCGCCGTAGGGGTCGACCAGCACCGGCAGCGGGGCGTCACCGGCCTGGTGCCAGGACGGCAGGAAGAGGCGGGTGCGCAGTTCGCGGGGCCCGACGGCGGCGGACTCGGCACGCAGTCGCAGCAGCGGTCGTTGGGCGTGCGAGCCGATCTCGACGGGCGCGGGGCCGTCCGGCTCCGGCCGGCCGTCCCCGGTCAGCCGGTGCACGGTGGTGTGCGAGCCCGGCAGATCCGGCGTGCGCGTGCTGCGCACGAACGTGCCGCCGCCGAACGCGCCGGAGTGCACGCCGGGCTGCTCGGTCAACCGGTGCAGGCCCTGGTCCGGCCGGTACCTCCACACATGGCGCTCGGTGGGTTCCGCGGCCGCCGTGAAGAACACCGTCTCGCCGTCCACCGCGAGCACCTCGTGCAGCTGCAGGCCGTCCGGCGTGACCGGCGTGCCGTCGACGCTCAGGTGCCGGGTCTCGCCCCGGTCGAGGTGGTCGACGAGCCGGCCGGTGGCCGTCCGCGCGGGCACTCCGGGCACCAGCAGCTCCACCCAGCGCTCGTCGTGCCGCTCGGCCAGGAGGCCGGTCGCACCGTCCGCCGGGTCGACGGCCAGCACCTGGAGCGTGCGCTGGTCGCGGCTGAGCACGGCGGCGAACGGACCGTGCCCGTCCCAGCCGGCCACGGGCAGGTACTCGAAGCCGGCCCGGTCCCAGCGGACCTCGGTGCGGTTGCCCGCCAGGTCGGCGATCCACAGCGTGACGTCGGCGTTGGCGGTACCGACCCGCGGGTAGCGCATCGTGCGCGGCGGCTTGGCGGGGTCCGCCGGATCGGCGAGGTACCACAGCCCGACCTCCCGGTTGTCCACCCTGGTGATCAGCAGGCGCTCCCCGTCCGGTGCCCACCAGTACGCCCGGTGGCGGTTCATCGACTCGCTCGCCACATGCTCGGGCAGGCCGAAGAAGACGTCCGGACCTTCCGCCGGCTCGGGCGCGGCCACCGCCCGGTCGCCGCCGCCGTCGGCGCCGATCACCCGCAGCGCGCCGCCGCAGACGTAGGCGACGTACCGGCCGTCCGGGGACGGGCGCGGGTCCACCACGGGCTGCCGGGCGGGCAGTCGCCGCCCGGCGCCGGAGCCCGTGTCCACCACCCACAGGTGTCCGGAGAGCGCGAACGCGGCCACCCGGGCGGCCGCGTCGGTGGCGTAGTCGGTGATCCCGGCGGCCCCCTGCCTGGCGCGCTCGCGCCGGATGCGCTCCTCCTCCGGCACCTCGTCGGCCGCGTCGCCGAGCAGCCCGCCGGGGTCGGCCAGCAGCCGATCCTCGCCGGTTGCCGGGTCGAGCGCCCACAGGCACCCGACCGGATCGTCCCCGGCCCGGCTCCGCAGGAACAGGACACGGGCACCGTCCGGCGCCACGGTGAACCGGGCGGGTGCACCGAGGGTGAAGCGACGGGTGCGGGCCAGCTGTCGCAGAAGCGGGGAAGTCACCATGCCCGGCACTGTGTCATCGGTAAAAGGCCTCACGCGACAGCCCGTTCACCACCACCGCATACGCGCCCCAGCCCCAAGGCGAGGCCCAGGACCTGAGCGGGTCCGGCGAAGTCCGCTGCGGTTCGGCAGCGCTTTGAAGGGGCGCGGGGCCGTATGGCATGTGCGGCTACCGCCGCGATCGCGGCACTTCCGGCGGAGCGCTCAGGCCCTCGAGGCCGGCTGCCACTCCGTGGCCAGAAGCCCCAGCAGCACCTCGTCCACGAACTCGCCCATCACCCACGCCGAGGAGCGCAGCACGCCCTCGCGGACGAAGCCGTTGCGCTCGGCGGCGCGCAGCATCGCGGCGTTGTCGGACAGGGTCTCGATCTGCAGCCGGTGCAGGCCGCGCACGACGAAGCCGTAGCGGCACAGCACCGCGACCACGTCGGTGCCGTAGCCCTTGCCGCGGGCGGCGGGCAGCAGGCCCAGCCCGATGTGCGCGCCGCGGTTGTGGGTGTCGATGCCCCACAGCGTCGCGGTGCCGACCAGCGTGCCGCCCGCCAGCTCCACCACGGAGAACTTGACGCTTCCCTCGTCCTGGTGGTCCACCGAGAGCCGCGGGTCGTCCGCGCCGGGCGAGATCGGCCGCCACGGCCGGCTGTCGGCCCGCGAGGAGTTGACCACGTCGTCCCAGAGCTCGGCCCGCAGAACCGGGATGTCCTCTTCGTACCGGGCCCTGAGCCCGACCGTGTCACCTCTCAGCATGGAGACTTCCTATCCGGCCGGTCCGGCCGGCGGCAAACCAATATGCGGTCGCCCCGGCCGGTGACCACGCTGCCTGACACCGGCTATCTGACGGATCATCAGCTCTGGTTATAGTGGGCAGTGGCCGTGGGGCCGGCGGTACCGGCGGGGGCGGAGGAAGGCTGATGGCGGACGGTCTGGGCGGCACGGCGGGAGCGGAGTCGGGAGCGCAGTCGGGCGTGGCGGTGCGGGATCTCGGTGGGGGTGTCCGGTCCGTGGCCGTCCCCATTCCGGACAATCCGCTCGGCTACACGCTGGTGTACGTGGTGGACACCGACCGGGGGCCGGTGCTGGTCGACACCGGGTGGGACGATCCCGGGTCGTGGGACGTGCTGGTGGCGGGGCTGGCGGCGTGCGGGACGGACGTCGGCGAGGTGCACGGGGTCGTCATCACGCATCACCATCCCGACCATCACGGGCTGTCGGGGAAGGTGCGCGAGGCGTCCGGGGCCTGGATCGCGATGCACGCGGCCGACGCGGCGATCGTGCGGCGGACGCGGGAGACCAGGTCCGAGCGGTGGTTCAGCTACATGGAGGCCAAGCTGACGGCCGCCGGTGCGCCCGAGGAGCACGTGGCGCCGCTGCGCGGAGGCCGCCGCAGCTCTCTGCCCGGCCTCTCCCCCGCCCTCCCCGACCGCGAGATCGTGCCCGGCGAACTCCTCGGTCTACCGGGCCGGCGGCTGCGTGCCGTCTGGACGCCCGGGCACACCCCCGGTCACGTCTGCCTGCACCTGGAGGAGGAGCACCCCGCCCAACTGCCGGGCCACGGACGCCTGTTCTCCGGCGACCATCTCCTCCCCGAGATCACCCCGCACATCGGCCTCTACGAGGACCCCGACGACGCGACGATCACCGACCCGCTCGGCGACTACCTCGACTCCCTGGAACGCATCGGCCGCCTGGCCCCCGCCGAAGTCCTCCCGGCCCACCAGTACACCTTCACCGACGCACCGGCACGGGTCCGGGAACTCCTGGCCCATCACGAGGAACGCCTCGCCGGCCTCCTCTCCCTTCTCCGACAGCCGCTCACTCCCTGGCAGTTGGCGGTGCGGATGGAGTGGAACCGGCCCTGGGACCAGATCCCCTACGGATCGCGGAACATCGCCGTCTCGGAGGCCGAGGCTCATCTACGACGCCTGGTGAAACTGGGGCGCGCCGAGCCGGTGGCGGGGAGTGAGCCGGTCGCGTACGTGGCGGTGCAGTAACGAGCGCATGCAGCCCTGGGAGCAACGTCTCCCCGAACGCGCCTGCGAGCGTCTCGTCATCGACGGCGAGCCGCTGAAGCGGCGCTCCCCTACGTCTCCAACCCGGCCGCTTCCCGTTCCGCGACCGACAGCGGCGCCGCCGCCAACGGCCCCTTCCGTCCCCCGAAGAAGATGTTCCAGAGCATGTCGGGGGCGAACAGCCGCGTCGGCGGCGTCCTGAGGCTCATCACGTCCAGCAGCCCGTGCAGCGCGCGCGGGTTCTCCGAGCCCGCCGCCACCGCCTTGTCGACGTACGCCGTGAGCAGCCGCTCCACCGCCGTCGGTGGCTCCGACGCCGCACCCGGGTAGTACGCGTCCTGCCCCACCGCCAGGTTCCACGCGTTGCCCACCGGGCGGGCGACCGCGCGCTGGATGCGGCGGGCGGTGCCCGCACCACCCACCCCCTGTCTGTCGAGTACCTCGCGGACCGCAATCGCGCTCTGTGCGGCGACCGAGAGGCCGTGGCCGTAGACCGGGTTGTAGCCGGCCACCGCGTCGCCGGTCACCGCGAAGCCCTCCGGCCAGGCGGGCGCGTTCTCGTAGTAGCGGCGGCGGTTGGCCGTGCTGCGGGTGGTCACCGGGTCGGTCAGCGGCTTCGCGTTCGCGATCAGCCGGCCGATGACCGGGTCCTTGAGGCCGGTGAGGGCGAAGTGCTCGAACTCGGCCGGATCGGCGGTCGGTTCGCCGCCCCGCGTGCCGGAGACGGTGACCAGCCAGCGGCCGCCCTCGATGGGAACGAGGACCCCGCCGCGGCCGGGGGCGTCGCGCGGGTCGGCCTGGACGTTCACGACCGGGTAGCGGGGCAGGGCGGTGGTGGCGGGCGGGGCCTCGTAGACGCGGCTGGCGTAGGCCACCCCGGCGTCCACGACACGCTCCACGACCGGCGGCAGGCCCAGCTCCGCCAGCCACTGGGGAGTCCGGGAGGCCCGGCCGCTCGCGTCGATCACCAAGTCGGCGTGTAGAACGGAGAGTTCGTCGTCATCCGCGAGACGGATCCCGGTCACCCGGTCGCGGTCGCCGACCAGTCCTGCCACCCGCGTGCCGTCGCGCAGGATCATGCTCCGCCTGCCGAGCACGTCCGCGCGGATCACCGCGTCCAGCAGGTCCCGGCTGCACACGATCATGCTGTGCCGGGAGTCGGTGAACCGCCGGAACCACTGCCCCGTCGGCGCCTTGCTCACCAGGTCCTTCATCACGTCGATCAGCCCGGCGCCCTTGCCGACCAGCTCGCCGGTGATGCCCGGGAGCAGGTCCTCCAACGCGTCCACGCCCCCGGACCACAGGAGATGGGCGTGCCGGGCCTGTGGCAGGCCCTTGCGGTGTTCGGGGCCCTCGGGCAGCCGGTCGGCCTCGACGACCGTCACTTCGTGGAAGCGGGTGGCGAGGACCGAGGCGGTGAGCAGTCCGGCGGTACTGCCACCTATGACGATCGCGGTACGACGGCCCGCTGCGGTTGCTCTGTCAGACATGGGTGCTGGAACCTTCTGTGGCGGCCGCCTGCCGGCGGAACGTTGCTATGACCGGCGAGTGGACCCGCAGCGCGTACGCCACGGACTCCAGATCGCTGTCGGGGACATCGGTGGGGGCATGGTGATGAGGGGTGCGAGGGGTGTGAGGGGTGTGAGCTGCGGTCGTACCCTCGTCTGCGGCCCGTAACGCGTCCGCCGCGACCAGGATGTCCACCGCCCCGGCGATCCCCCGTGCGGCGGACCCGGTGTGGCCCTCGGCAGCCGCCTCGCGCCGGACCCGCTCCCGCCGCTCCCCGCTCAGATAGGGAGCGAGCTTGAGCAGGCCGTCGTTGATCGCCGCCCTGCGCAGTTCCAGCCGGAGTTCGGCGCCGGAGACGCGGCCGGTGGCCGGTGCCGGTGCGGCGCCCACCGTCAGCATCGCGCGCCACAACGGCTCCAGGCGGCGGTGGGTGCGCCGCAGGCGCCGGCGTTCGTCGCAGTACGGTCCTGCCTGGCCGGCGATGAAGCCGACCGCGACCAGGAACGCCTCGGCGATGGCGAACGGCGGGGCGACATACGTGGAGAGGTAGTCCCAGTCGTGGCCCGCCCAACGGGCCGCGACCGCCGCCACCTTGGCGACGTCGAAGACGAAACCGAGCGCGTAGGCGACCTGGAGACAGACCACGGCCCGGCGCAGCCACCGGTCGGCGATCTCCTGGAACCAGGCCCACAGGATGCCCGCGGCGACCACGGCCGACACCATGTGCGCGAGGAGGTAGAGCATGGTGTGCTCGCGCATCCAGGGGGTGTTGGCGTAGTACGTGTCCAGGTCGCGGAGCCGTTCGACGTGGTGGTCGCCGAGGGCGAAGGTCACCCAGAGGCCGATGATGATGACGGCGTACGCGGTCCACACCAGGCGGGTCCTGCGGCGCCGGGCGGTGGACGGCGGCTCACGCCAGGTGATGATCAGCCAGAGACAGGCGCCGCAGTAGGCCGTCAACAGCGAATACACCCACACCCCGGCGAAGTTGGGCACGCCGGTGAGCACGTTGATGCGGTGCAGGTTGCCCGGCGGGAGCGAAGCGAAGACGATCGCGCCGATGCCGAGCAGCAGTGCGGTGGCGCGCAGGATCGGGTCCTGCCAGGCGCGTCTGAGCAGCGGCAGTTTGATCACGAAGGCCACGGCCATCAGCACCGCCGGGATCGCGTAGGCGGCGAAGGAACCCGCCATGTCCCAGTGCCAGTGCCAGTTCCAGTTCCAGTTCCAGTGCCAGTTCCGGTCCCCGGGCATCACGGGCCACCGATGTTGCCCAGCGAGGACGAGAGTCGGTCGGTCAGGGTGTCCTGGGTGGTCCGGCCGGTCGCCGCGTACGGACCCACGACCTTGCGGAACTTGGCGGCGAGCCGCAGCCCGCACTCCTCGGCCTCCCACTCGGCCTGCGCGGCGGGGGCGGCGGGCGAGCGGGTGGCGAGGGCGACGACCCGGTCCCAGGGGATGTCCTCGTCGGCGCGGGCCAGCAGCCGGCGCGCGGCGGCGGGCATGCCGGCCTGGTAGTGGACGTCCAGCGTGCCGTAGTGGATGTGGCCGATCTCGTGCCCGGCGATCACGAACTTGTGGGCACCGGCGGCCCGTTCCTCGACGACGACGATGTACTCGTCGTCCTTGGCGAGGGTGATCCCGGAGACGTCGAGCCCGGGCGGGAAGGCGACGAACCTGAGCCTGACCGGCCGGTCCAGCGTCGGGCTGAGCGTGGCGCACAGCGCGTGCAGGAAGGTCTCGGGTTTAGTCGGCGGCTCCAGCGCGCGGGCGGTGTCCCGGACGGGCTGGGCGAGGAACCGCTTGGGCGATCGTCTCGGGCTCATGCGTCGTCGTCCTCGCTGGCGGTCGTCTTTCCTGACGGCGTTCCTAACGGCGTTCCTGACGGCATTCGGCGTCCTCGAAGTCGTGAATCAGCCCGTTCGACGCTCAGTTGGCGGCGGTCTCGGAGCTGATGATCATCTCTGCCAGGTCGGCGAGCGTGGCGAGCTGCCGGGGGTTCATCTGCGGTGCGCGGGCGGCGAGCCGGACCAGGCCGCTCTCGCAGAGCCGGGACAGCGGGTCGGCCTCGGCCTGCAGGCCCTGCAGCACCGGCTGGAGCGCCTCGCACAGGGCCTCCGGTTCGTCGGCGGTGAAGAAGCCGGGCGGGAGGCCGAAGAACCGCCGCAGCCGGTCGGTGTGTTCGAGACTCGGCAGCCCGCTCTTGCGCCACTCGCTCAGCCACTGCCTGCTGGTGCCGGCGATCGCCGCGAGCTCGCCCAGCGAGTACCGCTTGCCGTCGGGGCGGCGCCGGTTCTCGCGGATGAAGTCCAGCCGCTGCCGGACCCGTTCGGCAAGCTCCGCCTCGGGTGCGGCCCCGCCCGCGAGGAGTTCGGCGACCACCCCGACCGGGATGCCGGTGCGGTACGACAGGTCGGCCACGTCCAGCACCTCGGGCAGCCGTCCGGGCCGTCCGGTCAGCTCCCCGAGTCGTTCCAGTACGCCGGTCAACGGGGCATGGGCGTCACTCACCAAGGTCCCCCTGGACGCGCGTGGTCGGTCGGCCGCCGGCCGGAGCCGGGCAGACGCGAGGCTATCGAATCACCGGTCCCGCCCACCAGACATGACAAGGCCCACTGCGCAAGAGGGCAGCAATCGTTGACATATGACGGACCGGCAGGAAAGGATCACGTCACCAGGCCACGGTCGAACCGACCCGCCCCGGGTGCCGCCTATGGGGGAGCGGCATCCGGGGCGACCAGCCGCCCCGCCTCCTCCCCAGAAGGTGAGGCGAACCGATGCCGCAGCCCGTCCTGCTGCTCGGTGCCGGTCGCCGGTGCGCGTACGACGAGTTCGTGCTGACGCGTATCGCCTCGGCCCGCCCGGTGCTGCTGGTGGACGCCGCGCCGCCCGCCTGGGCACAGCCGTGCCTGGCCGGTCACCTCGCGGCGGACCCCGGCAAAGGCGGCGCCACGGCGTCGGCGGTGGTGCGGTTCGCGGCCCGGCACCGGGTCCGCGGCGTGCTGACCTACTCGGGCGAGTACGCGGTCGCCGCCGCGAGGATCGCCGGGCAGTTGGGGCTGCCCGGCCCCTCCCTCGCCGCGGCCGAAGCCTGTACCGACCCGCCCGCGCTGCGCGCGTTGCTGACCGGCCACACCGTCCCCACCGGCGACGCCGACGACCCCGGCGCGCCCCGCGTCTCGGCCGAGACGGTCGTCCTCGACGGCGAGATCCGCATCGCCGCCATCACCCGTACCACGCTGGGCCCGGCGCCCGCCCGGCAGCCGCTGCGGCACACCGTGCACGCCCACGACGGCCTGCTGCACAACCGTTTCCTGCGCCTGGCCGTCGACCGCACCGTGCACGCCCTCGGCATCGACCGGGGTGTCCTGCACATCGGCCTCACCCTCACCGACCGCGGCCCCCGGGTCACCGACGTCGCCCCGCATCTCCCGGGCGACCTGATCCCGCTCCTCGTCAGACGGGCCACCGGCGTCGACCTGGCCCGGGCCGCGGCCGCCCTGGCCACCGGCGAGGCGGCCGACACCACGCCCAGCCGGCAGCGGGCGGCCGCGGTCCAGTTCGCCTACCCGGCCGCCACCGGCCGCCTCGACCACCTGGACCTCTCCCCGGACGCCGCCCACGAACCCGGCGCCGACCGCATGCTCCTCACCCAGCACACCGGCAACCACGTCGCCGCCGGCCCGCACGCCACCGCCGCCGACCGGCTGGCCCTCTGGGTCGCGGTCGGCGAGACCCCGGCCGACTGCCACGACGCGCTGCGCCGGATGGCCCGCCACCTGTCGGCGGGCATCGCACCACTCGCCAACGCCGCCTAGCGGCTGCCCAGCGGCTTTGGTCAAGAGTTCGATCCCTTGCGCGTCCCGTTCGGGAAAGACGCTGGATCGCCGGGCGCGTCCCGCCCTACGGTGACGCCATGACCAATCCCCCGGAAGGGCCTGTCGCGCCCGTCGAGGCCCATGAACCCCCCTACTACGTGGCCGTCTTCACCACGGTGCGCACCCAGGACCAGAGCGGCTACAGCGAGACCAACGCACGCATGGAAGAGCTGGTGAAGGACATCCCCGGGTACCTGGGCATGGACCACGCGCAGACCCCCGGCGGGCTGGGCATCACCGTCGGGTACTTCCGCGACGCCGACGCCCTCACGCAGTGGCGGACCGACGCCGAGCACCGCGCGGCGCAGAAGCGCGGGCGGGCCGAGTGGTACGAGAGCTACACCCTGCATGTGGCGAAGGTGGAACGGAGTCACGGTTTCACGCGGGGGCAGTCCGCAGACGCGGCGCCAGAGGCCTAGAAGGCTAGAAGGCTAGAAGGCTAGAAGGCTAGAAGGCGATCGACCGTATCAACTGCCCTGCCGCACCGAGCACTTCGACTTCCCCTCGGCTCATCGTCGGATTGGCCGCCCGTCGGCGCAGGGCCTCCGTCAGCCCCTCCTCGGTGAGCTCGCCCGGATCGGCGAGCAGGGCCGCCAGCATGTCGTGGGCCAACGGGTATGCGCCGAGGGCCACTTGGGCGAGGATCACCGCGGACATGCCCCAGTCGAGTCCGGGCGGCCCGTCCTCCGCGTTGGTCCAGTCGATGACCCGGGGGCCGTCGGGGGTCAACATCACGTTGTCCGGATGCAGGTCGAGGTGGAGGACCCGGGTGCCGGGGTCGGCCGGGTCCCGCCCGGGCACCGCGTGCAGCCGCCGCAGCAGCGAGGCGAGCAGCGCACCGCCCTCCGCCGGGCCCGACTCCCCCGCCAGCAGCGCCGCCAGCATGGTCGGCCCGGACAGCCGCTCCATGACCAGTTCGGTACGGGACCCGGACGGCCGCACCCGGGGCGCCGGGTACCCGTGCTCCCGTACGTACGTCATCACCGCGCCCTCGGCGGCCGCGTCCCCCCAGCCGTCCCGGTCCCGGCGCAGCACCCACGCCTCGTCGATCTCGTACACGTCGGCCGAACGCCCCGACCCGAGCAGTCTCCCCGTCATGGCATGACCATAACGAAACGGTCTCCGCACAGCCCCCTCTCAGCTTCCCGTCGGCGGCCGGTAAGGTAGCCGGGTCGTCATCACCCGTACGGGGGGAAGCCGGTGCAATTCCGGCGCTGACCCGCAACCGTGAGCCACACACCCTGTGGCAAGCCGGACCGCCGCGCCCGGGACGTTGATCGGCTCGTGTGCGCCGGCACCCGTCGTCGCACGGCACCGTCGAGGTTTACGGAGCCGAGCCGCCGGGGTGTCCCGTGCTGCCCGGCTCCCCGCAGGGAGAGGCACCCGCCGACCATGACCGTCCTCCGCCGCACCGCCGGGGTGCTGGCCGCCACCGCCGTCATCGGTGCCGCCACTCCCGCGACGACCGCGCTGGCCACCGGTACCGCGTCCCCGTCGCCGTCCGCGTCGGCGGTGCTCCCGTCGGGGCTGTACGGCAGCTCGGACCCCAAGTTCGACGGCGTCTGGCGCCAGTCCCTCGCCCTGCTGGCCCAGCACGCGGTGGGGGTGACCCCGGCCGTGAAGGCGGTGGACTGGCTGGCCGGGCAGCAGTGCGCGAACGGCTCGTTCGCCGCGTTCCGCGCCGAGCCGACGGCAGCCTGTGACGCCAAGGTGACCGTCGACACGAACAGCACGGCCGCCGCCGTGCAGGCGCTGAAGGCGGCCGGCGGGCACGACGCCGCCGCGGGCAAGGCCGTGACCTGGCTGAAGTCGGTGCAGAACAAGGACGGCGGCTGGGGCTACACCCCGGGCTCCCCCAGCGACACCAACTCCACCGGCGTGGTCATCGGGGCGCTCGCGGCGGCCGGCGCGAGCGCGGACCGGTCGCCGTACGACCTCCTCGCCAAGTGGTCCGTCCCGTGCGCCGATGACGGCGGCGGTGCGCTCGCCTACCAGCCCGACAAGAAGGGGAAGTTGGCCGCCAACGCGGACGCCACCGCGGCCGGGGTGCTCGGAGCCCTCGGCAAGGGGTTCGCGACGGCGGCCGGGAAGGCCCCGGCGAAGGGCTCCGCCTGCGCCGACTCCGGCAAGACGCTCACGCGGGAGGACGTGGCCCGCAACGGCGCCGCGTACCTGGCGGACGCCATGTCCGCTACCGGCCACCTGGTCTCCGCACTCCCCGGCGCCAAGCCGCAGCCGGACTACGGCAACACCGCCGACTCGGTCGTCGCCCTGGCCGCGCAGGGCTGGACCGAGCAGGCGCGGAAGCCGTACGCCTGGCTGGAGGCGCACGCCGCGCAGTGGGCGGAGCAGAGCGGGCCCGCGGCCTACGCCGAGCTGATCCTCGCGGCGCACGCGATGGGCGCGGACCCGCGCGACTTCGGCGGCACGAACCTGGTGACGGCGCTGAACGCGACCGGACCGGCCCCGCGGGCCGCCGCCGCGCAGCACGCCGAGAGGCATGCCGGGGAGAAGAAGTCGGGCAACAGCGTGTGGTGGATCGTCGGCACCGGGCTCGTCGCCGGTATCGGCATCGGCTTCCTGTTCAGCGGCCGCCGGAAGCAGCAGCAGCCGTGACCGCGGTCCGCCGTGCGGCGCTGCTGCTCCTGGCCGCGCTGACGCTGTGCGCGACGGCCGCCGGGCCGGCGGCGGCCACCGGCTACCGCTACTGGTCCTTCTGGGAACGGGACGGCGCGCACTGGACGTACGCCACGCAGGGCCCCTCCACCGCGCAGCCTGCCGACGGTTCGGTCGAGGGCTTCCGCTTCGCGGTGAGCGAGGACTCGTCGGACGCGTCGCGCCCGCGCGGTACGGCGGACTTCGGGACGATCTGCGGGGGCACCCCCGCCGTCGGGGGCCGGAAGCGGGTGGGGCTGGTCGTCGACTTCGGTACGACGGCGGACGCGCCCTCGGGAGAGCGGCCGCCTGCCCGGCGGACGGCCTGCGCGGTGGTGTCCGAGGACGCGACGACGGCGGAGGCACTGGCGACGGTGGCGAAGCCGCTGCGGTACGACACGAACGCGTTGTTGTGTGCGATCGGGGGGTATCCGTCGCGGGGGTGCGGGGAGAAGGTGGCGGCGGGGGCCGGGGGTACGTCGTCGGGCAGCGGGCCGTCGCTCGGGCTGGTAGCGGGAGCGGGAGTTGTCGTGGTTCTCGCAGCGGGGGCTTTCTGGCAGGCACGGCGGCGGAAGAATGCGTGAGCGTCACAGTGCGGGCCGGTGGGGGCTGATCGCGCAGTTCCCCGCGCCCCTTACGGGGCACGTCCTGGCTGCGGGCAGTCGTGCCGCTGGGGCGATGGGGGTCCCCCCGCTCGAACGAAGCCGAGAGTGGGGGAGGGTGGGCGCAGCGGCACCCCGCAAGCGCGGGCGAGCGGCCCTACCCCCGCGCCGGCCCGCACGCGCCCGCGCCCTGCACCCCGGCGCCTGGTGGCTCTGGTCCCTCTCCCTCGCCGTCGCCGCGTCCCGGACCACCAACCCCCTTCTCCTCGCCCTGCTCATCACGGTCACCGGCTACGTCGTGGCCGCCTGCCGCAGCCGAACCGCCCCCTGGTCCCGCTCCTACGCCGCCTTCGCCAGGCTCGGCGTCGCCGTCCTCCTCATACGCCTCGCGTTCACCGTCGTCCTCGGCTCCCCCGTCCCCGGCGCGCACACCCTCGTCACCCTCCCCGAAGTCCCGCTCCCGCACTGGGCCCAGGGCATCCGCCTCGGTGGCCGGGTCACCGCCGAGGCGCTCGTCTTCGCCCTGTACGACGGCCTCAGGATCGCGACCCTCCTCATCTGCGTCGGCGCCGCGAACGCGCTCGCCAACCCGGCCCGGCTGCTCAAGTCCCTGCCCGGTGCCCTGTACGAGCTGGGCGTGGCCGTGGTCGTCGCGCTCACCTTCGCGCCGCACCTGGTGGCCGACGTGCAGCGGCTGCGGGCCGCCCGGCGGCTGCGCGGCCGGCCCGACTCCGGCATCCGCGGCCTGCTCCAGGTCGCGCTCCCGGTCCTGGAGGGCGCGTTGGAGCGTTCGGTCGCCCTCGCCGCCGCCATGGACGCGCGCGGGTACGGCCGCAGCGCCGACGTCCCGGACCGGGTCCGCCGTACGACGGCCGGGCTCACCCTCGGCGGTCTGCTCGGCGTCTGCGCGGGGCTGTATGGGCTGCTCACCACCGAGGGCGGCGGCTACGGGCTGCCGGTCCTGCTGGCCGGGGTGGCCGCCGCACTGGCGGGGCTCCGGCTCGGTGGCCGGCGTTCGCCGCGCACCCGGTACCGGCCGGACCCGTGGGACGCGCGGGCCTGGCTGGTGTCCGGGGCGGGCGCCGCCGTCGCCGCCCTGCTCACCCTGGCGTCCGTCCGCGATCCGGCGGCCCTGCAGCCCGGCGTCGTACCGCTGGTCGCCCCCACGCTTCCGCTCTGGCCCGCGGCCGCCGTGCTGCTCGGCCTGCTGCCCGCCCTGATCGTTCCCAAGGATCCCGTTCCCGAGGATCCCGTTCCCGAGGGTCCCAAGGAGGAGCCGTCGTGATCCGTTTCGAAGACGTCTCCGTCACCTACGACGGCGCCGCCCGACCCGCCGTCCAGGGCGTCGACTTCGAGGTGCCGGAGGGTGAACTCGTGCTGCTGGTGGGCCCGTCCGGCACCGGAAAGTCGACGGTTCTGAACTCCGTGAGCGGGCTCGTGCCGCACTTCACCGGCGGCACCCTGCGCGGCCGGGTGACGGTCGCCGGCCGGGACACCCGTACCCACCGGCCGCGTGAACTCGCCGACGTCGTCGGCACGGTGGGCCAGGATCCGCTCGCCCACTTCGTGACCGACACGGTGGAGGACGAACTCGCCTACGGGATGGAGTCGTTGGGGATCGCCCCGGCCGTGATGCGGCGGCGCGTGGAGGAGACCCTCGATCTGCTGGGGCTGGCCGAGCTGCGGGACCGGGCGATCGCCACGCTGTCGGGCGGGCAGCGGCAGCGGGTCGCGATCGGGTCGGTGCTCACCCCGCATCCCGCGGTCCTGGTCCTCGACGAGCCGACCTCCGCGCTCGACCCGGCCGCCGCCGAGGAAGTGCTGGCCGTGCTCCAGCGGCTGGTGCACGACCTGGGGACGACGGTGCTGCTGGCCGAGCACCGGCTGGAGCGGGTCGTGCAGTACGCCGACCGGGTCGTGCTGCTGCCGGGGGACGGGGCCGCGCCGGTGTGCGGGACGCCCGCCGAGGTGATGGCCGTGTCGCCGGTGTGTCCGCCGGTGGTGGAGCTGGGGCGGCTGGCGGGGTGGTCGCCGCTGCCGATGACGGTACGGGACGCCCGGCGGCGGGCGACGGCGGACGGACTGCGGGAGCGTCTCGCCGGGCGGGTCCCGGAGCGGCAGTCCGCGGCCGGTCCCGGGGCGGACCCCGGAGCTCCCCTCGCCGAGGTCCGCTCCCTCGCCGTCCGCCGGGGCCGGGTCGACGCGCTGCGGGGCGTCGACCTCACCGTCACCGCCGGGGAGACCGTCGCTCTCATGGGGCGCAACGGCGCCGGGAAGTCCACGCTGCTGGGCGCGCTGGTCGGGCTCGTCGAGCCGGGCTCCGGCGCGGTCCGGGTCGGCGGTGCGGTCCCGCACCGCACCCGCCCGCGCGACCTCGTACGCCTCGTCGGGCTGGTCCCGCAGGAACCCCGTGACCTGCTGTACGCCGACACGGTCGGTGCCGAGTGCGCGGCCGCCGACCGGGACGCGGGGGCGGAGCCGGGGACCTGCCGCGGGCTCGTGTCCGGGCTGCTGCCCGGGGTCGCGGACGACACGCACCCCCGTGATCTGTCCGAGGGGCAGCGGCTCGCCCTCGCGCTCGCCGTCGTCCTCGCCGCCCGGCCGCCGCTGCTCCTGCTCGACGAGCCGACCCGGGGCCTGGACTACGCCGCGAAGGCCCGGCTGGTGGGCGTGTTGCGCGGGCTCGCCGCCGCCGGGCACGCGATCGTGCTGGCCACGCACGACGTGGAGCTGGCCGCGGAGCTCGCGCACCGGGTGGTGCTCCTCGCGGAGGGGGAGGTCATCGCGGACGGGCCCACCGACGACATCGTCGTCTCCTCGCCGTCCTTCGCACCGCAGGTGACGAAGATCCTCGCCCCGCAGCGGTGGCTCACCGTGGCCCAGGTCCGCGAGGCCCTGGCATGACCGGCCCGGTGCGGCTCGGCCCCCGCTCCCTCGCCGCCCTCCTCCTCGTCAGCGCGGCCGGGGTGGTCGCGGTCGGCTGGCCGTTCCTCGCCCCGCCCTCCTCCCGGATCGCCTCGCACGCCCAGGACGCGCCCTGGCTCTTCGCGGGTCTGCTGGTGCTGCTGGTCGCCGTGCTGGCGGCGACGATCGCCGAGTCGGGGCTGGGGCCCAAGGCGGTCGCCATGCTGGGCGTGCTGGCCGCGACCGGGGCGGCGCTGCGGCCGGTCGGTGCCGGGACCGCCGGGATCGAGCCGATGTTCTTCCTGATGGTGCTGAGCGGGCGGGTGCTCGGGCCGGGCTTCGGGTTCACCCTGGGTTCGCTCACCATGTTCGCGTCGGCGCTGCTCACGGGCGGGGTGGGACCGTGGCTGCCGTTCCAGATGCTGGCGATGGGCTGGTTCACGATGGGTGCCGGGCTGCTGCCGGGTGCCGGACGGCTGCGCGGCCGCGGCGAGCTGGCGCTGCTGGCGGGGTACGGCTTCGTGGCCGCGTTCGCCTACGGCCTGGTCGTCGACCTGGCCGGGTGGCCGCTGCTGGCGGGCAACGCCTCGAACCTCGCCTTCGACCCGCACGCCGGGCCCGCCGCCAACCTGGCCCGTTTCCTCGCCTACAGCCTGGCCACCGCCATGGGCTGGAACCTGGGCCGGGCCCTGTGCACGGTCGCCCTCACCCTCCTCCTCGGTCCGGCACTGCTGCGGGCGCTGCGCCGGGCCACCCGGCGGGCCGCTTTCGAGACCGCGGTCACATTCGACGGCCCCGGGACGTGAGGCGTCGTACGCGGCCGGTGACGCGCCCGGTGAAGCACCCCACATGACGCACGTCACCTACGATCCGGAACAGTAGTCAGACTTTTCCGTTATGTCCGTTTTGGCGCCCCTGCTGACCTGCGGTTTGAGAGCCACGCCACACAACGGACCAACCCCGCCTATGCGACCACCACTAGTAAAAGGGGTGATTGCGGACGGCTTTCCGGCCTGCTTGTCTGGACGACGTCGCCAGGCGCCACGAGCCCACAGCGGGCCGCGGCGCCGACGCACACGGACAGCCCCCACGGGTGGTTCCGGAGCACACGGCGACTCCCTGTCCCCGACGAACGAGGTTCTCCGTGTCCGCGTCCTTCATCCGCCGCATCGCTTCCCCGAAGAAGGCCCTCACCACCGCCGCCGTGGCCGCTGCCGCCGCCGGCCTGGCCCTGACCGCGGCGCCCGCCCAGGCCGCCACCACGTCGGCCTCCTCCGCCCAGGCGATCGCGCACAAGATGATCCCGGATGCCGCGCAGTTCAACGCGTTCAGCAAGATCGTCTCGCACGAGAGCGGCTGGAACCCCTCCGCCACCAACTCGTCCTCCGGCGCCTACGGCCTGGTCCAGGCCCTGCCCGGCTCGAAGATGGCGTCCGCCGGCTCCGACTGGAAGTCCAACCCCGCCACCCAGATCAAGTGGGGTCTGGACTACATGAACTCCCGCTACGGCAGCCCGACCGCCGCCTGGAGCTTCTGGCAGGCCAACGGCTGGTACTGAGCCGGCCGACCCGCGCGCACCCGCGGTCGATCGCGGCCGAGCCGCGCACCCGCCGCTGATCCCCGGCGCCGCGCGCCCCTGAACCCCGGCACCCTCGCCCCTTCCCCTGGGCGAGGGTGCCGTCGTATGTCCGGACACACCGCCGAAGAGGGCGGTGGCCGGCGTCTCGGGGGAGGCAGGAACGGGGCGTAGGGAGGGGGTGCTCCTGCCTCCCTCGGGACGGGCCGGCGGCGCCGGGAGCCGTCGGCCCGGGTCGGAGGGGTGTGGTGCGGCGTGCCTCGGGTTCGAGGTGCTCTACGACGTGGTGACCTGGAGGTGTTTCACGCCGTTGATCCATGCCGAGCGGAGCCGGTCCGGGGCGCCGGTCAGGCGCAGGTTCGGCATCGCGTCGGCGATCGCGTTGAAGATCAGGTCGATTTCGAGGACGGCCAGGGACTTGCCGAGGCAGTAGTGGGGGCCGCCGCCTCCGAAGCCGAGGTGGGGGTTGGGGTCGCGGGTGATGTCGAAGGTGTCGGGGTCGGTGAAGACCTCGGGGTCGTGGTTGGCGGAGGCGTAGAAGACGCCGACCCGGTCGCCCTTGCGGATCAGCTTGCCGCCCAGCTCGGTGTCCTGGGTCGCGGTGCGCTGGAAGGAGTTGACCGGGGTGGCCCAGCGGACGATCTCCTCGGCGGTGGTCGCCGGGCGCTCGCGCTTGTAGAGGTCCCAGGCGTCGGGGTGGGTCAGGAACGCGTGCATGCCGTGGGTGATGGCGTTGCGGGTGGTCTCGTTGCCGGCCACCGCGAGCATCAGCACGAAGAAGCCGAACTCGTCGGAGTTGAGGTTGCCCTCGTCCTCGGCGGCGACCAGTGTGGAGACGATGTCCTTGGCCGGGCACTGCTTGCGGTCGGCCGCCATGTTCATCGCGTAGGCGATCAGCTCGGTGGCGGACTCGGCGCCCACCTCCTCGGTGATCGCGTACTCCGGGTCGTCGTACGAGATCATCTTGTTGGACCAGTCGAAGATCTTGGCCCGGTCGTCCTGCGGGATGCCGATCAGTTCCGCGATCGCCTGGAGGGGGAGCTCGCAGGCGACCTCGGTGACGAAGTCGAAGGGGCCGGAGTGGGCGCGGGCCGCGTCGACGATCGCCCCCGCCCTGGCCTGCAGCCGGTCCTCCAGGGCGCGGATCGACCGTGGCGTGAAACCGCGCTGGATGATCTGGCGGACCCGGGTGTGCTCCGGCGGGTCCATGTTCAGCAGGATCAGCCGCTGGGCGTCGATCGCGTCCCGCTGGATGTGCTCGCCGAAGCGGATGATCGCCGTGTTGAGCCAGGACGAGAAGAGCTCGGGGTGCGTGGAGACGTACTTGACGTCCGCGTGCCGGGTGACGGCCCAGTAGCCGTCGTCCGCGAAGCCGGCGACGCCGTGCGGCTGTTCGATCCAGCGGACCGGTTCGGCCTGGCGCAGTGCGGCGAACTCCGGGAGCGGCACCCGGTGATGGAGCAGATCGGGGTCGGTGAGGTCGAACCCGTCGGGCAGCGCGGGACAGGGCATGGCGACTCACTCCCACCGTGTACGGACCTGGATGTGTCAGCGTTCCGGCGGTCGTTCCGACAGCCGTTCTGACGGACCATCAGAAATGCCGGTTGCCGTGAAGGTAATAACGGGTTCTACAAGTCGCAAGGGGCACGGTCACCCCAATTGCATGCACCCCTCTTGCGATTGTGGACGGCCTGTCAGCAGACTGCACCCAGAACTAGTACGCGTTCTAGTTCTGCGTGGCGGGCCGGGCCGGGACGCCCCTGCGCCGCGCGGGTGACCGAGGAGAGGACCGAGCCCCCATGGCCGCGGAACCCGTGATCGTCGAAGCCGTACGCACCCCCATCGGCAAGCGCGGCGGCGCGCTCGCCAACCTGCATCCCGCCTACCTCCTGGGCGAGACCTACCGTGAACTCCTCGGCCGCACCGGCATCCCCGCCGACGCGGTCGAGCAGATCGTCGGCGGCACGGTGACCCACGCCGGCGAGCAGTCCATGAACCCCGCGCGTACCGCCTGGCTCACCATGGGGCTGCCCTACGAGACCGCGGCCACCACCGTCGACTGCCAGTGCGGCTCCTCGCAGCAGGCCTCGCACATGACCGCCAACATGATCGCCGCCGGGGTCATCGACGTCGGGATCAGCTGCGGGGTCGAGGCGATGTCCCGGGTGCCGCTGGGCTCGGGCTCCAAGCACGGGCCGGGCAAGCCGTTCCCCGACGAGTGGAACGTCGACCTGCCCAACCAGTTCGAGGCCGCCGAGCGCATCGCCCGCAACCGGGGTCTGACCAGGGAGGACGTCGACGCGCTCGGGCTGCTCTCACAGGAGCGGGCGGCGCACGCCTGGGCCGAGGAACGCTTCAAGCGCGAGACCTTCGCCGTCCAGGTGCCGACGACGGAGGAGGAGCAGCACGCCGGGCAGGGCATGTGGCGCCTCGTCGACAAGGACGAGGGGCTGCGGGACACGTCGGCGGAGGCGCTGGCGGGCCTGAAGCCGGTGATGCCGACGGCCGTGCACACGGCGGGCAACTCCTCCCAGATCTCGGACGGCGCCGCCGCCATCATGTGGGCGTCGAAGCGCATGGCCCGCGCCCTCAAGCTCCGCCCCCGGGCCCGGATCGTCGCCCAGGCCCTGGTCGGCGCCGACCCGCACTTCCACCTCGACGGCCCGATCGACGCGACCCGCGCGGTGCTCGGCAAGGCCGGCATGACCCTCAAGGACATCGACCTCGTCGAGATCAACGAGGCGTTCGCGTCGGTGGTGCTCAGCTGGGCCCGGGTCTTCGAGCAGAACCTGGACAAGGTCAACGTCAACGGCGGCGCGATCGCCCTCGGCCACCCGGTGGGCGCCACCGGCGCCCGCCTGATCACCACCGCCCTGCACGAACTGGAGCGCACCGACAAGGAGTTCGCCCTCATCACCATGTGCGCGGGCGGCGGCCTGGCGACCGGCACGATCATCCAGCGCCTCTGAGAAGCGCCCCGAAGTTCAGCGCCCCGAGGGTCAGCGCCCCTTGGGGCGCTGGGGGTACCCCCAGCCGAAGACCGGGGGAGGAACTGCGCGACCAGCCACGACGGCGCCGCGGCCGAACGACGGCCCATCGCACCCCTTACAACGGGGCGTTCACCCGGGAGCCGACGCCGTCACCGGCTCCCGGGGCTCCCGGTCCTCCTTGTCGGCCCCCGCCGCCCGCAGGGGCCGCGCCCGCGGCCCCTGCAGGAGATACCCGACGCCGAAGCCCGCGCCGACCACCGCCGCGCCGCCCACCGCGTCGAGGACCCAGTGGTTGCCGGTGCCGATGATCGCGGAGACCGTGAAGAGGGGGTGGATCAGGCCGAGCGCCTTCAGCCACCACTTCGGGGCGACGACGGCGATGACGATCCCGCACCACAGCGCCCAGCCGAAGTGCAGCGAGGGCATCGCCGCGTACTGGTTGGTCAGCTGGGTGAGGGTGCCGTAGTCCGGCTTGGCGAAGTCCTGCGGGCCGTGCACGGTGTCGACGATGCCGAGGCCCGGCATCAGGCGGGGCGGGGCCAGCGGGTAGAGCCAGAAGCCGACCAGGGCGAACGCGGTGGCGAAGCCGAGGGCGGTGCGGGCCCAGCGGTAGTCGACCGGGCGGCGGACGTAGAGGACGGCGAGGACGGTGAGCGGGACGACGAAGTGGAAGGACTCGTAGTAGAAGTCGAGGAAGCTCCGCAGCCAGCCGATGCCGTACACGGTGTGGTTGACCCAGTGCTCGATGTCGAGGTGCAGGAACCGCTCGACGTCGTGGATCTGGCGCCCGTGGTGTTCGGCGCGGGCCCGCCCGGAGGTGCCGTTCCCGTCCCCGGCGGCGGCGAGCCGTATCTGCTGGTAGGCGAAGTAGACCAGCCGCATCGCGACCAGTTCGAGGAAGAGGTTGGGGCGGGTCAGCACCCGGCGCAGCGAGGGGGCCAGCGGGACCTGCCGGAAGCGGGCCGGGACCGGCTGCGCGTAGTCCGTCGGGACCGGGCGGGCGAACTCCGGGGCGGTGCGGGACAGGAAGGGGACGAGCGTGGCCGCGGCCAGCGCGGCCAGTAGGACGGCGTTGTCGCGGACGGGCACGAAGAGCGACTGGTTCGGCAGCAGCGCCTTGGCGGGCAGCGTCATCACGAGGACGACCACGACCGGCCACACCGACCGGTCGGCGGCGCGCCGCCCGGCCCTGCCGACCACCGCGAGCAGGACCCACAGCAGCTGGTGCTGCCAGGCGGCCGGTGACACCGCCACCACCGCGCAGCCGGTGATCGCGACCGCGAGCAGCAGCTGCCCGTCGCGGGCGTAGCGCACCGCGCGGCGCAGCGCGACGACGGCCACGGCCGCGCCGAGCGCCAGGAACAGCACGATCTCCAGCGGGCCGCTCAGCCCGAACCGCAGCAGGGCGCCGTGCAGGGACTGGTTGGCGAGCGCGTCCGCCTTGCCGCCGAGGCCGGTGCCGGCGATGTGGTGGATCCAGTAGGTGTACGAGTCGTGCGGCATCGCCGCCCAGGCCAGCGCCGTGCAGGCGGCGAAGGTCGCGCCGGTGGCGACGGCGGCCCGGCGGCGGCCGGTGAACCACAGCAGCGGGGCGAACAGCAGCAGGGCCGGCTGGAGGGCGGCGGCCAGGCCGATGCACAGTCCGCTGTCGCGCTGCCCGCGGGCGGCGAAGCAGCCGAGCAGGACGAGCAGGACCGGGATGATGCTGGTCTGGCCGAGCCAGAGGGTGTTGCGGACCGGCAGCGAGAGCATCAGCAGGCTGATCGCGACCGGCGCGGCCAGCAGCGAGGTGCGGCGGCTCACCGGCTGGGGCAGCGCGCGGGCGGCGACCAGGCCGAGGGCGACCACCAGCAGCAGCGTGCCGAAGGTCCAGCCCCAGCCGAGGGCCTGCTCGGCGGCTCTGGTGAGCGGCTTGAGCACCAGCCCGCCGAAGGGGGTGCCGGTGAACTGCGTCGAGTCGTACAGGGAGCCCTTGACGTGCAGCACGCCCTCGGGGCCGACCCAGGTCTCCAGGTCCGTCAGCCGTTCCCCGCTCGGTGTGCCGAGGACGACGGCCAGCTGCCGTACGAGGAGGATCGCGGCCACCGCCCACAGGCCGAGCCGGACCATCCGGAACCGCGCCCCGGCCGCCGCCCCGCCGAAACCGTCCCCTGCCCGCCCGCTGTGTTCCACGTTCGCCACGCCTCGCCGGCCTCCCGCCCCGTTACGCACACCCGCTGGTCCGCTCGATCGCTCCGAGAACCCTACGAGGCTCCCATCACCTCTGGACAGAGACGCAGGCAACCCCCACTTCACCTGACGTCCGTCCGCCTTTTGTCCGGAAGACGACACTGCCCGGGGGGTGGGGTTGACATCACTGGGCGCGACAAGGATCACAGTGCGCAACGCGCATACCCCCGCGGGAGCGGGCAGACGTCCCTGCGTACAGCACATTTAGCTGCACTATGCACGTAAGCGCGTACGCGACGTAACGCCCCCAAGTGCTCCTATCGTCGCTTTTCGTTCCCGTCCACCGCCGTACGGGCCGCGCCCCTGTCTCCCACGAAAGGTAGGCGAGCCCCGTTTTGGCGACCGCCGCAGCAGTCACCCCGTCCGTCCAGGTCCCCGGCCCCCGTACGGCCGCCGCCCCCGCCCCGACCGTCACCGACCCCGCGCTGGTGAAGCGCGCCGTGAAGGCGGCCGCGCTCGGCAACGCCATGGAGTGGTTCGACTTCGGCGTCTACAGCTACATCGCGGTGACGCTGGGCAAGGTCTTCTTCCCGTCCGGCAACCCGACCGCCCAGCTGCTGTCCACGTTCGGCGCCTTCGCGGCGGCCTTCCTGGTCCGCCCGCTCGGCGGCATGGTCTTCGGCCCGCTCGGCGACCGCGTGGGCCGCCAGAAGGTCCTCGCCCTCACCATGATCATGATGGCGGCGGGCACCTTCGCGATCGGTCTGATCCCCTCCTACGCGACGATCGGCGTCGGCGCCCCGCTCCTGCTCCTCGCCGCCCGCCTGGTCCAGGGCTTCTCCACCGGCGGCGAGTACGCGGGCGCGTCCACGTTCATCGCCGAGTACGCGCCGGACAAGAAGCGCGGCTTCTTCGGCAGCTGGCTGGAGTTCGGCACGCTGGCGGGCTACATCGGCGGCGCCGGCCTGGTGACCCTGATGACGGCCCTGCTGTCCACGGACGACCTGACCTCCTGGGGCTGGCGCATCCCCTTCCTGATCGCGGGCCCGATGGGCATCATCGGCCTCTACCTGCGGATGCGCCTGGAGGAGACCCCGGCGTTCGCGGCGGAGGTCGAGAAGGCGGAGTCGTCCCGCCCGAAGGTCCCCCTCCGCGAGATGATCACCAGCCAGTGGCCGGCCCTGCTCCTGTGCATGGCCCTGGTGCTGGTCTTCAACGTCACCGACTACATGCTGCTGTCGTACATGCCCAGCTACCTGACGAGCGAGCTGAAGTACGACGAGACGCACGGTCTGCTGGTCGTCCTCGGCGTGATGGCGCTGATGATGATCGTCCAGCCGTTCGCCGGCGCCCTGACCGACCGCGTCGGCCGCCGCCCGGTGATCGCGGCGGGCTGCGCCGGGTTCCTGTTCCTCTCCGTCCCCGCCGTCCTCCTGATCCGCCAGGGCAGCCTGCTCGCGGTCGGCCTCGGCATGGGCGCCCTGGGCCTCCTCCTGGTCTGCTTCACGGCGGCGATGCCGGCCGCCCTCCCGGCCCTCTTCCCCACCCGGGTCCGCTACGGCTCCCTGTCGATCGGCTTCAACATCTCGGTCTCCCTGTTCGGCGGCACCACCCCGCTGGCGGTGACGGCCCTGATCGGAGCGACGGGAAACCTGATGATGCCCGCGTACTACATGATGGCCGCGGCGGTGGTGGGCGGCTTCGCCGCCTGGCGCATGACAGAGACGGCGGGCAAGCCCCTGCCCGGTTCAGCACCGTCGGTCGAAGCGCCCCTTTAGGGGCGCGGGGAACTGCGCAAAACCCCCCACTCACCTGCACCGTTCGAACGATCCGCCCCGTCGGCCCGTACCGTCGGTAGACAGACGGTGGCTGTCCGGAACGGCCCCGGGAACCACGCCCTCCGCTATACCGTCTGTAGTCCTGATCAACGGTAGGGCGGAGGGCATCGGTTCATGATCGGCCAGCGGCGACCCCGCCGACGCACACGTGTACTCGCGGTCCTCCTCATCCTCACCGGCATCCAGCTCGGCTGGCTCGCCGCCCCCGCCTTCGCCTGCGCCTGCGGCGCCCTCGTCCCCGACGCCGCCCAGCAGGTCACCGTCGGCCGCGAGGAGTCCGTACTGCGCTGGGACGGCACCCGCGAACAGATCGTGATGCGTCTGACGGTCGACGGCGACGCCGACCGCGCCGCGTGGATCATGCCCGTCCCGCACCGCGCCACCGTCGCCCTCGCCGACCCGGCCCTCTTCGACCAGCTGCACACCCTCACCGCCCCGGTGCACCGCACCCGCCACCACTTCTGGCCCGAGGACGGCGACTGGCCCCTCACCACCGGCAGCGACACCGCCACCGGCCCGCCCGGCGCGGGCGCCACCGCCCCCGGCGTCGGCGTGGTCGACCGCCAGCGGCTCGGCCCGTTCGACGTGGCCCAGCTGACCGCCACCGACTCCGGCGCCCTGGACGGCTGGCTGCGCAGCAACGGCTTCCCCTTCCCGCCCCGCCTGAACACCGCGCTCCAGCCCTACGTCGCCGACCACTGGGAGTACGTCGCGGTCAGACTCGCCCCCGAGACCGCCGACACCACGCTGCACGGCGCCCTCGACCCGCTCCGCCTCGCCTTCGCCAGTGACAGCCCGGTCTACCCGATGCGGCTGTCCAGGCTCGCGGCCACCCCGCAGTCGCTCGGCCTGTACGTCCTCGCCGCGCACCGCATGGAACCGCGCTCGGCGATCGGCGGCGAGCGCCCGCGGGTCGTCTACGCCGGCCGTCTCAGCCGTCCGGCCGGCGAGCTGGGCGAGCTGGCCGCCGGCACCCCGTACCTGACGGCGATCGGCCAGGAGTTCCCGTACCCGTCCCGGATCTCCGCCGACCACGTGCTGCGGAAGGCGGCCTCGGACACGCCGTTCCAGCAGGTCGTCTACGAGGACCGGCTGCGCGAGGTGGCCGGGATCCCGGCGTGGCTGCTGACGGTCGGCGGCGCGCTGCTGCTGGTCGTCACGGTCACCTCGCTCACGGCCGTACGACGCTCCCGCCGCCCGGCCCCGCCACCCCCGCCGGCCCAGCCGCCGACGCCTCCGGTGCAGCCGCCGGCCGGGCCACCGACGCCCCCTGCGCCGATCGGCTGAGTCAGCCGACGGACAGCCGCTTCGGCAGCGCAATGACAGGTTCACTCGGTCGGGTGGACCATGGCGAACACATGATGGACAGCCGTCCGCATGTGCAAGTCTCATGATCGTGAAGCTGGTGGTGCAGGTCAGGTTGCTACCTACGTCGGTGCAGACGGCGGCACTACAGGCGACTCTGCTGGCCTGCAACGAGGCGGCGAACTGGGTCAGCCGTGTGGCGTTCGAGAAAGATGTGAAGACCAATTTCCCGCTGCGTGGGCACACCTACCGTCAGATCAAGGCACAGTGGGGGCTGGGGGCCCAGGCCGCCCAGCACGTCATCAAGAAGACCTGCGACGCGTATGCCACGCTGAAAGCGAACCTGAGGGCCGGGAACCTGGGCAGGCCGGGGTCGAGGCGCTACCGCCAGGTTGTGGAGAAGCCGGTAGCCTTCCGTCCGCAGGGTGCGCAGCCCTACGACGATCGGATGCTGTCCTGGCAAATCGACCGGCGCCGGATCTCGATCTGGACGACTGCCGGGCGGATGAAGGATCTGGCGTTCACCGTCCCACCAGAGCAAATGGCCACGCTGGCCCTGTACCGCAAGGGCGAGTCCGACCTGCTGTGGCGGGACGGCATGTGGTTCCTGAACGCCACCTGCGAGGTCCCCGAGACGCCGCTGGACACCGGCCCAGTGGACTTCCTCGGCATTGATCTGGGCATCGTCAACATCGCCACCACCTCGGACGGCGAGACCATGGCCGGGCGGGAGCTCAACCGCATCCGCACCCGGGAACGCGCGCTGCGCACCAAGCTGCAGAAGAAGAACACTCCGTCCGCCAGGCGTCGGCTGAAGAAACGGCGGCGCAAGGAGGCGCGGCGAGCGAAGGACATCAACCACAAGATCGCGAAACATGTGGTGACCGAGGCAGAACGCACCGGTCGCGGAATCGCCCTCGAGGACCTCACGGGCATCCGCGAACGGGTACGGCTTCGAAAGCCCCAACGGGTCACCCACTCCAGCTGGGCCTTCGCCCAGCTGGGACAGTTCATCGCATACAAGGCCCGCAAGGCGGGGGTACCAGTCGTGTACGTCGATCCGGCGGACACCTCCCGCACCTGCGCCGAGTGCGGGCACATCGACAAGGCGAACCGGGTCTCGCAGGCCCGGTTCGCGTGCCAGTCCTGCGGATTCGTTGATCACGCGGACCGGAACAGCTCCCGCATCATCCGCGCGAGAGCGTGGAAGTTGTGGCGACGCGGGGCGCAGTCAACCGCCCCAGACCCACCTACCGAACCCGGGTGTGGGACAGGACGCAAATGCAGCACCACAGCCAGTGGCGCCCGTTGTGCAAGGTCCGGCCTTTCGGTCCCGGACCGTTGACTAGTGCTATCCAGGTAGCTGTCAGCGGGCAGCTACCCGAATATGCGAAAGGCAGCGTACGCATGAGCGGCTCTCAGCTCTGGGACGACGTCGACTTCTACTTCACCAGCCACCTGTCACCGGACGACGAGTCGCTCCAGGCGGCCCTGCGGGAGAGCGAGGCGAACGAGCTCCCGCACGCCAACGTCACCGCCAACCAGGGCAAAATGCTCCAGCTCCTCGCCCAGATCCAGGACGCCCGGCACATCCTGGAGATCGGCACCCTCGGCGGCTACAGCACCATCTGGCTGGCCCGCGCCCTGCCCGCCGACGGCAGGCTGATCTCGCTGGAGTACAGCGCCCACCACGCCGAGGTCGCGGTCCGCAACATCGCCCGCGCGGGCCTGGAGAAGCTGGTCGAGGTGCGGGTCGGGCCCGCCCTGGAGTCGCTGCCCAAGCTCGCCGACGAGAACCCGGCCCCCTTCGACCTGGTCTTCATCGACGCCGACAAGGCGAACAACCCGTACTACGTGGAGTGGGCGCTCCGGCTCACCCGCACCGGCAGTCTGATCATCGTCGACAACGTGGTGCGCGGCGGCCGGGTCGTCGACGCCGAGAGCGCCGAGCCGGACGTGGTCGGCACCCGCGCCGCGATCGAGCTGATCGCGGCGCACCCGAGGCTGACCGGCACGGCGATCCAGACGGTCGGCAGCAAGGGCTACGACGGCTTCGCGCTGGCGCGGGTCCTCGACTGACCCGGCCGGGTCACCCGGGAGGCGTTGCCCAACCCGGCCTTGCTCAACCCGGCCTTGCTCAACCCTCTTGGTAGAAGCCTACGTTGACGCTGCGCGGGGCGGTGCGGTCCCGGATGACGATCTCGCCGGAGCCGCCCCGGGGCAGCGCGACCGTGCCGCCGTACGCGATGGCCTGGGCGTACTCCCCGACGGTCAGCAGCACCTCGGAGGACGGTTCGGCCTGGGAGCCGCGCAGCCAGGTGACCTGCCAGCCGCCCTCGGGCCCGCACAGGAACTCCAGGTGCACCCGGGAGACGAACAGCCAGTCGTCGGGCGTCGCGAGCCGGCAGGCGGCGGCGTCGCGGCCCACCCGCAGCACGGCACCCGGGTCGCTGGGCGCGTCGGCCATGAGCATTCCGGCCGTCTCGCCCGCTTCTCCGGACACGGAGGCCATGGTGAGTTCGAGCACGTGCGTTCCCCCTGCGCGGTTTCTGAATCCTTCGTGGATCTCCGGCGCATGATAAAACGCCCGGCCGGGCCGCGTCCGGCACAATGGAGTCATGACCGAGCGAAAGCCACCCGGGGTACCGTTCGAGTCCTGGGTCGACAAGCAGATCGAGGACGCGCAGCGGCGCGGCGAGTTCGATCAACTACCGGGCTTGGGCGAGCCGTTGCCCGCAGGCCTGGACTCGTCGTACGACGAAATGTGGTGGATCAAAAGGAAGATGGCCCGGGAGGGCCTGGCGATGCTGCCGCCGACGCTCGCCCTGCGCAAGGAGGCCGAGGACGCGCTGGCGGCCGCCTACGCGGCACCTTCGGAGCGGATCGTCCGCAAGATCATCACGGACGTCAACGTCAAGATCCGCGACATGATGTTCAAGCCGCCGCCCGGACCCCCGCTGGGCAAGAAGCCGTACGACGTCGAGGAGGTCGTACGCGAGTGGCGGGAGCGCCGGGCGGCGGCCGGGGCGGAACGGGACGCGGAGCCGGACCCGCACGGGTGACTCCGGGGACTGGGACGACTCGGCCGACTCACAGGTGCAGCAGTCGGTCCGCCAGTTCGCGGTAGTCGCGCAGGGCCAGCCGGAGCTGCTCGGTGTCGGCGCTGCCGGGGTGGTCCGCGTCGGCGGACTGCCAGCTGCCGCGCAGGGTGCGGCGGCGCCGGTCGACGGCGTCGGTGAAGCGGGCGCTGATCTCCTCGACGGCCCGGTCGGCCTCCTCGACGGCCGTCCGCGGCTCGTCGACGAAACCGGTGACCGCATGCTGGAGACGGCGCTCCAGCTGTCCGCACTCCTCGGTGGGCATCAGCTGTTCGCCGCGGCCCGCGTCCGTGCCGTGGCCGGGGCCGCCACCAACCGCCGGCCCCGCCTGCCCGGCCGCGTCCCGGTCGTCCATGCGTTGCGCTTCCTCCTGTCCGGAGCTGACGCCGCTCGCGGAGACGTCGCTCCAGTCGGTCGCCCTCTCCTCACGTCCCGGCATCGTGGTACCGCCGGGATCCACGTCGCCGCCGACGGGTCGGCGGCCGGATCCGGTCCTGGCGTCGGTCATGTCTGTCAACTCTCCTTCGGGCGGCTCTGGTTGGCGGACCAGGGCAGATGTCCGCCGGTGTCGGCACCGACACCGGCGCGGTGCCGGCCGTGCTCACCGGACGACGGGGTGACCAGGTCGTCGAAGAGGGAGCGGGCCTCGATCACGGCCGCCCGCATCTCCTCGGTCCCGGCCCGGCTCTGCGGCGACCCGCCCACGGGCGCCTGCGCGACGCGGTGGACGCGGCGGTAGCCGTCGACGTGGTCGGCGTGGTGCACGGAGAGCGCGGCCACCTGGTCCTCGTACTCGGCACCGGCCGGGAAGCCGCGGTCGGCGGCCAGTTCGGCGAGCAGCCGGTCGACCTCGGCCACGGACTCCCGGGGCGAGTCGACGAAGTGTTCCTGTGCGGTGGTCCAGCGGGCCGCGTAGCGTTCGCGCTCCGCCGGTTCCAGCTCCCGCTCGTGCAGTGCGCCGTGGCGCTGCACCCGCTCGGTGAGTTCCTGCTCGGCCGCCTTGGTGTCGCCGCCGTGCTGGGCCACCGTCCGCTCGTACTCGGGCCCGAAGCGCCGCTTCAGACCCAGCGGGCCGCTGCCCCTGGAGCGCACGGCCAGCACGGCCGCGACGACGACCACGGCGGCCACGATCACGATTGCGATGATCAAGCCTGTGGACATGGTTGCCTTCCGGTGTCTCGGCCCGACGGGCCGTCTCCCCCGCCGGGTGACCCGCACACCGCCCCGCAAACACAGCCCGGCCGGACGCGGCCGGCCCCGCGGCCGCCGACATCCGGCCCCGCGGCCGCCGATATCCGGTTGCGCGGGCCACCCCGGTCCGCCGGAGACTACGGCCCATGACCTCTTGGACGATCACCCCGGAAGGCCCGGACTCCGCCGCCGCCCTCGCCCTGTGGCGGGCGTACTACACCGAGGTCAGCGACCGCTGGTACCTGCTCCACGAAGGCCGCCGCACCGACCCGGCCGAGCTGGAACGGGAGTTCGGAGCCCGGCCGGGCTCCGAACTGGCCCCGCCCACCGGCCGGTTGCTGATCGCGCGGTACGACGGTGAGCCGGCCGGCAGCGCGGGCGTACGGCTCCTTGACCCGGCCACCGCCGAACTCACCCGGGTCTTCGTGCACGAGGGGCTGCGCGGCAGGGGCGGCGCCGCGCTCCTCGTCGCGGCGGCCGAGGACGCGGCCCGTGCCCTCGGGGCCGCGCGGATCATCCTGGACACCCGCACCGACCTGGTGGAGGCCCGCGCCCTGTACGCGCGGCTCGGCTACACGGAGACCGCGCCGCACAACGACGACATCTACGCCGAGCACTGGTTCCGCAAGGAACTCGTCAGTTGACCTGCCCTGCCGCGGGGTTCTGCGGCTGTTCGCGTTCGGTGCCGCACAGTTCGTCGGTCAACTCCCGCACCAGGCGGTCCAGGTCGGTGGGCCGGTCCGGGCTCCACCAGTCGCCGAGGAGGCCGGCCAGGGACTCCTCCCGGGCCCCGGCGAGCCGGTCGGCGACCTCGCGGCCCTGCTCGGTGAGGGTCAGGTCGAGGCCCAGGCGGTCGGCGAGGTGCCGCTCCTCCAGCTGGCGGGCGCCCTCCAGGACGACGTTCATCGGGACGGGGCCGCGCTCGGCGAGCCGCCCCGGCTCCACCGAGCCGTACTTCCGGATCCGCAGCAGCAGCCACCCGGAGGCGGGCAGCAGGTCGGCGTACCCGGCGCGGGTGTTGATCTTCCGGTAGACCTCCCGGCGCCCCTCCCGGGTGCCGAGCAGGGAGAGCGCCCGGGAGCACTCGTCGTACGACGACCGCTGGACCGGGTTGGGCGGGATGGTCTCGGACGCGTCCGGCGCGGTGACCGAGCCGCGCAGCCGGTCCTCCTTGAGGAACCAGGCGAGGACGAAGCCGAGGAGGGCGACCGGGGCGGCGTACAGGAAGACGTCGGTGATCGAGGACGCGTACGCGTGCAGGGCCGCCGGGCGCAGCGCGGGCGGCAGGGCGGCGATGCCGCGCGGGTCGGCCTTGAGGGCGTCCGGGGTGGCGCCGGGCGGGAGGCGGACGCCCCGGAAGGCGTCGGCGAGCTTGTCGGCGAGCCGGCCCGCGAAGACGGAACCGAAGATGGCGACGCCGAAGGAGGCCCCGATGGAGCGGAAGAAGGTCGCGCCGGAGGTGGCGACGCCGAGGTCCTCGTACGAGACGGAGTTCTGCACGATCAGCACCAGCACCTGCATGACCAGCCCGAGGCCCAGGCCGAAGACGAAGAAGTAGGCGCTCATCTGGGCGGTCGAGCTGTGCTCGTCGAGCCGGTGCAGGAGCAGCAGCCCGATGGTGGTCACGCCGGTGCCGGTGACCGGGAACACCTTCCAGCGCCCGGTACGGCTGACGATCTGCCCGGAGAGCGTGGACGACAGCAGCAGACCGATCACCATGGGCAGCATGTGTACGCCCGACAGGGTCGGCGATATGCCCTGCACGACCTGGAGGAAGGTCGGCAGATAGGTCATCGCGCCGAACATCGCGAACCCGACGATGAAGCTGATCACGGCCGCGAGGGTGAAGGTGCGGATACCGAAGAGCTTCAGCGGGAGCACGGGTTCGGCCGCCCGCCGCTCGACGACGACGAAGGCGACGGCGAGCACCACCCCCACGACCACGAGCCCGATGATCTGCGCCGACCCCCACGCCCACGTCGTCCCGCCCAGCGAGGCCACCAGCACCAGGCAGGTGGCGACGGCGGCGATCAGGAAGGTGCCGAGGTAGTCGATGACGTGGTGGGCGGTCAGGCGCGGGATGTGCAGCGCGGCGGCGATCACCACGAGCGCGACGACGCCGACGGGCAGGTTGACGTAGAACACCCAGCGCCAGCTCAGATGCTCGGTGAGCACCCCGCCGAGCAGCGGCCCGAGCACGCTGGTCGTACCGAACACGGCACCGAACAACCCTTGGTACCGCCCCCGTTCACGCGGCGGCACGATGTCCCCGACGATCGCCATCGACAGCACCATCAGCCCGCCGCCGCCCAGCCCCTGCAAGGCACGGAAGCCGATCAGCTCACCCATGTTCTGGGCCATCCCGCACAGCGCCGACCCGACGAGGAAGATCACGATCGCGAGCTGGAAGAGCCGCTTGCGCCCGTACTGGTCGCCGAGCTTGCCCCACAGCGGGGTGGCGGCGGTGGAGGCCAGCAGGTAGGCGGTGACCACCCACGAGAGATGCTCCAGCCCTCCGAGGTCGCTGACGATGGTCGGCAGGGCCGTCGACACGATCGTCTGGTCCAGCGCGGCCAGCAGCAGCCCGAGCAGCAGCGCGCCGATCGGGACCAGCACATTGCCGGGCACACGCTCCGCGTCCTTCGCCTGGGTGTGCGTCGTTTCCAGGGCCATGGAAACCTCCCGGGGCTTTCGGCCATCTTCCATCGTGGACGGTGTCACCCGGTATGGCCTGTCGAGTCCTTTTCGGTGCCCCTGAGACCAGAGGTTCGGGCGACCGTACGTGTGGGTGCTCTGCATAATCTGTGGAGTTCGTGAGGGGAGGGAGGACCACCGTGGCGGACATGACCGGGAGCGGGGGCCACCAGTGCCCGGAGTGCGGGGCACCGAAGGGGCCGGACGGCTCCCCCTCCTGCGACTGCAACCAGCGGACCGCCGACGCGTTGCGCGACGCGCGTACGGCCGAACAGGCGGCGGCGGAGGACTTCGACCCGCTGCGGATACGGCCGTACGTCGCCCTCGATGCGGACACGGGGGCCGCGACCGGCGCGGCCGACGGCGGGGAGACCGCGCCGCTGCCGGTGGTGGCGGCGCCGTCGGCCGCGCCGGTCACGGCCGAGGCGACCGTGCCGCTGCGGGCGGTGCCCGCCGACGCCCCCGAAGCGGCTCCGGAAGAGCCTCGCCGGCGTCCCCGGTGGGCCCTGCTCCTGACGGTCGCCGGGGCGGTGATCGGGATCCTCGCGGTGGCGGGGTTCGCGAGCGGGTTGTTCGCCCGCGCGACGCCGGCACGGGACGGGGCGGCACCACCGGACGTACGGGCGAGCGTCCCGGACGTGACCCCGAGCACGGCGTCGTCCTCGGCCGCGGCACCGGTCACCTCGCGGGGATCCTCGCCCTCGGCCACACCGTCCGGCTCCGCGAGCCCGAGCGCGTCGCGCTCCCCGTCCTCCCCCTCACCGTCCAGTGCGACCCCGTCCCCGACGCCCTCCCGCGAGGCGACGCCGACCGAGTCGGCGTCGACAGCGGGCGCGGCGGCCTCCGCACAGCCCACCTCGGCCGCGGTCCTCCGCCCCGGCGACACCGGGGCGGAGGTGACGGAGCTGCAGCAGAGGCTGGCCCAGCTGAACCTCTACACCGGGAAGGCCGACGGCCACTACGACCGCAGGACCGAGGACGCGGTACGGACGTACCAGCTGGCGCGGGGGATCCTCACCGACGAGTCGGGGGTGTACGGAACGGCTACGCGGGCGGCGCTTGAGTCGGAGACGACGGAGCCGTAGGGGGTGGGCCGACGGGGGCGTTGCCGGGCGGGCCGGTGAGTGGTGCCGGTCGGGACGGTTGTGGGGTGGGCTGCGGCGGTGGGTGGCTGCGGGTGAGTGGGGGCTGGTCGCGCAGTTCCTCCCCCAGCCTTCGGCCGGGGGTACCCCCAGCGCCCCTTACGGGGCGCTGTCCAGCCGCGTCCTCCACAGCCGCGGGCGGCCGTGCCGGCTCATTCAGCCGCTCACGGTCACCCGGATCGATCCGTCCCCCACCGCCTCCACCCGCACCCCCGTCAGATCCCGCACCACCACGTCCGGCCCGTGCACCCCGGCCCGCGCCCCGACGCCGACGACCCGCATCCCGGCCGCCCGCCCAGCCGCGATCCCCGCGCCCGAGTCCTCGAACACCACACAGTCCGCCGGAGCGACCCCCAGCTCCGCCGCCCCCTTCAGAAAGCCCTCGGGGTCCGGCTTGCTGGCGCCCACCGACTCCGCGGTCACCCGCACCGCCGGCAGCGGCAGCCCGGCGGCAGCCATCCGCACCGTGGACAGCGCGACGTCCGCCGAGGTCACCAGTGCGTGCGGCAGCCCCTGGAGGGAGGCGAGGAAGGCCGCGGCGCCCGGGACCTCCACCACGCCCTCCACGTCGGCCGTCTCCTCCGCCAGCATGCGCGCGTTGTCCGCGAGGTTCTGCTTCATCGGCCGGTCCGGCAGCAGCACGGCCATGGACGCATGGCCCTGGCGCCCGTGCACGACCTTCATGACCTCGTCGCCGTCCAGCCCGTGCCGCTCGGACCAGCGCCGCCAGATGCGCTCGACGACGGCGTCGGAGTTGACGAGGGTGCCGTCCATGTCGAGCAGGAGGGCGCGGGCGGTGAGGACGGTGGCCGTCATCGGGCAGCTCCTATACACAGGCCGAAAGCAGGCCGGGAGGAACAAGGCGGCCCCGCCCGCCGGTCAGGGAAAACGGGCGGGAGCCACTTTGTTTCTCCACGGTACAAAACAGAACGCCGATCCCGCCACCGCCTTCGCCGACCGTTCACCCACTCTTCAGCTCACGCGAGCGAACCGGGGCGGCCCGGAGTGGTGCGGAGCAGCCCGGAGCGCACCCGCTCAGGCCGCGATCGCCTCCCACAGGCTCCACACGCCCAGCGCCAGCATCAGCACCGCCGCGATCTGCGTGATCAGCCGCAGCGGCACCTTCTTCATGAGCGCCTTGCCGCCGACGATGCCGAGTCCGGCGACCGCCCACAGGCCGAGCACGGCGCCGAGGCCGACGGAGAGCGGGTCGTCGTAGCGCGCCGCGAGGTTCGCCGTCATGATCTGCGTGAGGTCTCCGAACTCGGCGACCAGGATGAGCGTGAACCCGGTACCGGCGACCTTCCAGAAGGACTGGTCGGCCGGCTTGCGGATCTCCTCGTCCTCCTCGTCCTTCTTCATCAGGAGCACGGCCGCGCCGCCGAGGAAGAGCACGCCGGTCAGCGCGTGCACGATCTGCTGCGGGAGCAGGGTCAGGACGCTGCCGGCCGCGACGGCGAGCACGACGTGCAGGAGGAAGGCCGCGGCGACACCGGCGAAGACGTACGACGCCCGGTAGCGCGTGCCCAGGACGAGACCGGCGAGGGCGGTCTTGTCGGGCAGTTCGGCGAGGAAGATGACGCCGAAGACGATCGCCGTCACGGTGATGCTGATCAAGGGTCCTCAATCGGTCGGGGCCACCCCACCGAGAGCACCGCACTTCGCAGACGATCACCTCGGCACGGCAGCGCACACGGTCACCCGTGCCGTACGGCACGGGCGTGCACTGCTTGCCGAAGGTCTCGCTGGCGGCCTCGTGACCAAGATGGCCGAGATCCGCCTCCGGGCGCCGGCTCAGACGGGCTGAGCAGTATGTCGACGGTCCGGCGAAGAGCTACTCCCCTTCAACGCCGTCAAGAGTACGTGACTCCGCCATCGATCCCAAGGCCGGAAGCCCCACCTGTGAGTCACGTCGCACATCTTGTCGTGTCATGAACACGTCATTAGTTTCTTACCCAACGCTCACCCAGCGGCAACACGGCGGCGCGAGCATTCCCTCGCTCGCGCTCCAACACCCCACCCCCACCAGGGAGTTCGCATGCCGAAGTTCTACGCGCGTCGACGACTCAGCATACTCGCGGCCTTCACCGGACTCATAGCCTCCGCCGCGCTGTTCAACTCCCCGACCGCTTCCGCCGCCCTCCCCACCCCGGTCAGCGCGTCCACCGCCCGCACCTACCTCGCCTCCCTCACCGTGGCGACCGAGGTCCGGACCGGCTACGCGCGCGACCTGTTCCCGACCTGGGACACGATCAGCGGCACCTGCAACACCCGTGAGTGGATCCTCAAGCGCGACGGTTCGAACGTCGTCACCAACTCCGCCTGCACCGCCACCAGCGGTTCCTGGTACTCCCCCTACGACGGCGCCACCTGGACCGCCGCCTCCGACGTCGACATCGACCACCTGGTGCCGCTGGCCGAGGCCTGGGACTCCGGTGCCCGCAACTGGACCACCGCCCAGCGCGAGTCCTTCGCCAACGACGTCACCCGTCCGCAGCTCCTCGCCGTCACGGACAACGTGAACCAGTCCAAGGGCGACCAGGACCCGGCCACGTGGATGCCGTCCCTCACTTCCTACCGCTGCACCTACGTCCGTGCCTGGGTCCAGGTGAAGTACTACTACGACCTCTCCGTGGACTCCGCCGAGAAGAGCGCGCTCACCAGCTACCTCTCCGCCTGCTGAACCGTCCGGCCGCCGCGGCGTCCCGCTTCCCCCGCGTTCCGGCCACGCGCCGCCCCGTTTCCCGCTCTCCGCGGGTCTCTCTTTCCCGCGTCGGAACCTCCCCGCCGACCTCCGTCGTTCCGTACCGTACGGGGCGACAAAGGCGAACCGACCGAGGAAGAGGGCGGGGCGATCGTGGCCGGACTGCGCCTGGGACCGCTGCTGAGGTACACGGACGGCTCGTCGGCGACCGTCTGGGTCGAGGCGAGCCGTCCGTGTACCGCCGAGGTGCGCTGCTCGGACGGCACCGGCGGCACCGCGCGCACCTTCCAGGTGGCCGGCCACCACTACGCCCTCGTCCCGGTCACCGGGCTGACCCCGGGGACCGCACCGTCGTACGACGTCCTCCTGGACGGCACGCGCGTGTGGCCGCCGCCCGACTCCCGTTTCCCGCCCTCGGTGATCCGCACCCGGGCCGCCGGCGACGCCCTCCACGTCGTCTTCGGCTCCTGCCGCTGGGCCGCGCCGCCCGCCGACGGCCACGACCCGGTCGGCCCGGACGCCCTCGACAGTCTCGCCGTGCGCATCGCCGCCGGTGGCGAACGGCCCGACGTGCTCCTGCTGTTGGGCGACCAGGTGTACGCCGACGAGACCTCGGCGGCGACCCGGCAGTGGCTGGCCGCCCGCCGCGGCCTCGCGGACCCGCCCGGCGCCGAGGTCGCGGACTACGAGGAGTACACCCGCCTCTACTACGAGTCCTGGCTCGACCCGGAGGTGCGCTGGCTGCTCTCCACCGTGCCCAGTTGCATGATCTTCGACGACCACGACGTGATCGACGACTGGAACACCTCCGCGGCCTGGCTGGCCGACGTGCGCGCCACGCCCTGGTGGCAGGAGCGGCTGCTGAGCGGGCTGATGTCGTACTGGGTCCACCAGCACCTGGGCAACCTCTCCCCGGCCGAGCTGGCCGCCGACCCGCTGTACGCCGCCGTCCGCGACACACCGGACGGCACGGACGAGTTGCGCGCCTTCGCCGCCAAGGCCGACGCCGATCCGGCCTCCGTACGGTGGAGTTACCGGCGTGACTTCGGGCGGGTGCGACTGCTGATGGTGGACACCCGGGCGGCCCGGGTCCTGGACGAGCAGAGCCGCGCCATGCTCGACCCCGGCGAGGCCGAGTGGCTGCGCGAACAGGCCCTGGACGGCCGGGAGTCGTACGACCACCTCCTCGTCGGCACCTCGCTGCCCTGGCTGCTGCCGCACCTGATACACGACCTGGAAACCTGGGACGCGGCCCTGTGCCGGGGCGAACGGGGTGCCCGCTGGGCCCGGTTCGGGGAACGGCTGCGCCGCGCGGCCGACCTGGAGCACTGGGCGGCCTTCCCGGCGTCCTTCGCCGAACTGGCCGGCCTGTTCGCCCGGACCGGCTCCGGGCCCGGGGCACCCGCCTCCGTCTGCGTGCTCTCCGGAGACGTCCATCACGCCTACGTCGCCGAGCCCGCATGGCCCGCCGGGACCGCGCCGGACTCCCGTGTGCTGCAACTCACCTGCTCCCCCGTCCACAACTCCGTGCCGCCGACGATCCGGGCCGGCTTCCGGTTCGGCTGGAGCGCCCTGGCCCGGTTCCTCGGGCGGCGGCTGGTCCGGCACGGGCGGTGCGCGCGGCCGCCGGTGACCTGGCGGAAGAGCGGCGGGCCGTGGTTCGGCAACCAGCTCATGACACTGATGCTGCACGGCCGTTCGGCCCGGCTGCGGCTGGAGCGGGCCCGGCGGGACGGGACCCTGGAGACCGTGACGGAGTCCGTCCTCACCACCCGATGAGGACAGCTGAGTGACAACTGTGTTGCGTGGGGCGCGCGTTGGCAACTGTTAACCGCGACGGCATGATGAGGCGGACCGTCCGCTTCCTGTTCCCGTGCGGGCGGTGTCCCTGCCCTGCGCCCCCACTCGCCCGGGAGTCATGTCGTTGTCCTCCTCCCCCCAGGAGTCCGTCCAAAAGTCCGCCCAGGAGTCCGTCCAGAAGTGCGTCCAGGAGCCCGTGCCGGTCTCCGTCGCCCTGGTCGGCGCCGGCCCGCGCGGCACCAGCGTCCTGGAACGCCTCTGCGCCTCCGCCCCCGAACTGCTGCCCCCGGGACGGCGTCTCACGGTCCACGTGATCGACCCGGCGCCACCGGGCCCGGGCCGGGTCTGGCGTACCACGCAGTCGGCGGAGCTGCTGATGAACACCGTGGCGAGCCAGGTCACCCTGTTCACCGACGACAGCGTGGACTGCGCGGGCCCCGTCCGGCCCGGCCCCAGCCTGCACGCGTGGACGGCCGGTACGGCCGGTACCGCCGGCAACGAGCTGGGTCCCGACGACTACCCGACCCGCGCCCACTACGGCCGCTACCTGGAGTGGGTGTTCGCGCGGACCGTCTCCAGGGCACCGGCGGCCGTCCGCGTCGAGACCCACCGCACCCGTGCCGTACGGCTCGACGACGACCCCGACGGCCGTCACCAGACGCTCACCCTCGACGACGGCCGCACCCTGCGCGGCCTGGCGGCGGTGGTGCTGGCCCAGGGCCACCTCCCGGCGACGCCGTACGCCGCGGAACGCCGGCTCTCCGCCCACGCCGCCCGGCACGGCCTCCGGCACATCCCGCCCGCCAACCCGGCCGACGTCGACCTCACCCCGCTCGCGCCCGGCGAACCGGTGCTGCTGCGCGGCCTCGGCCTCAACTTCTTCGACCACCTGGCCCTGCTGACCACCGGCCGGGGCGGCCGTTTCACCCGCACCCCCGACGGCTCCCTGCGCTACACCCCCTCCGGCCGCGAGCCCCGCCTGTACGCGGGCTCCCGGCGCGGCGTCCCGTACCAGGCACGCGGCGACAACGCGAAGGGCCCGTACGGCCGCCACACCCCGCTCCTGCTCACCCCCGAGGCGATCGCGGGCTTCCGCGAACGCGCGGCATCCGGCGCGGCACCCGACTTCCTCGCGGAGATCTGGCCGCTGGTCGCGAAGGAGGTGGAGACGGTCTACTACTCCGCCCTGACCGGCGACCCGGAGTTCACCGCGCGCTTCCTCGCGGCCGACGGCCGGCGCGCGGAGACCGCCGTACTCGACGCCCACGGCGTGCCGGAGACGGACCACTGGTCCTGGGAGCGCCTCCAGCACCCGTACGGGGACCGGAAGTTCGCCGATCCCGCGCAGTGGCGGGCCTGGCTCCTGGCGTACCTGCGCGAGGACGCGGCACAGGCCGCCCTCGGCAACGTGCGCGGCCCGCTCAAGGCCGCCCTGGACGTGCTGCGCGACCTGCGCAACGAGATACGGCTGATCGTCGACCACGGCGGCCTGGCCGGCGCCTCCCGGCGGGCCCACCTGGACGGCTGGTACACCCCGCTCAACGCGTTCCTGTCCATCGGCCCGCCCCGCCGCCGCATCGAGGAACTGGCCGCGCTGCTGGCGGCGGGCGTGGTGGAGGTGCTCGGCCCGGGGGTGGAGGTGAACCACACGGACGGCGCGGACGGCGCCTGGGTGGCCCGCTCTCCCGAGGTCCCCGGCTCGGAGGTCCGCGTGACCACCGTCGTCGAGGCCCGCCTCCCGGAGCCGGACCTGCGCCGCACCGCCGACGAACTGCTGGCCGGCCTGCTCCGCGAGGGCGCCTGCCGCCCGCACGTGGTGGACGGCCACGAGACCGGCGGCGTCGACGTCACACCCCGCCCGTACCGCCTCGTCGACCGCCACGGCCGTCCGCACGCACGCCGGTTCGCCTTCGGGGTGCCCACCGAGGGGGTGCACTGGGTGACCGCGGCGGGAGCCCGGCCGGGCGTGGACTCGGTGACCCTGTCGGACGCGGACGCGATAGCACGGGCGGTACTGCGGACGGCGGCGGCCGAGGGGGAATCACGGACGGAGGCGCAGCGGGACCAGCCGGCGGCGGCCGAACGGCACACGCCGGTCGCCGTATGACGCCGCGTGGCACACGCATGACCATTCCCCGATAACCGTTTGCCGAACATACGAGCCCCCCGTGACACTCCTGTCACACCCCCCGCGTACGCTGTATGGCTGTCGTCGGGGGGCGCAACAGGACAATCGCGGGGGAACCGTCGTGTGGGAAAGCATGGGGTCGCTGGAGGCCGGGCCATGGATATACGCCATGGTCGCCCTCTCTGTGCTGCTTGACGTGTTCCTCCCGGTCCTGCCGAGCGGAGTACTCGTCATCACCGCGGCCACGGCAGCGGCGGCGGGCACCGGCGCGTCAGCCGGACGGGTCCCGCCCCACGCCCTGCCGGACATCCTGGCGCTGACCCTCTGCGCGGCCACCGCGTCGGTCCTCGGCGACCTGTTCGCCTTCCGGCTGGCCCGGCGCGGCGGAGCCCGCCTGGACCGCGCCATCGCCCGCTCCCGACGGCTGAGCAGCGCGCAGGAACGTCTCGGCGAGGCCCTGTCCCGGGGCGGCGGCGCGCTGGTCGTCCTGGCCCGTTTCGCCCCGGCCGGCCGCTCGATCGTCTCCCTCGGCGCCGGCGCGACCCACCGCAGCGTCCGCGACTTCCTCCCCTGGTCCGCCCTGGCAGGCCTGACCTGGGCGATCTACAGCGTCGCCCTCGGCTGGCTGGGCGCCCAGTGGCTGGGCGCGACCTGGATGGCGACGGCGGTGTCGGTGGCGGCACTGTTCGGCGCGGGGGCCGGGGCCGGGTACCTGATGCGAAGACGCCGGCCGACGTAACAGCCATTACAGCCGCGGGCAGCACGCTCAGCCCCCGCCCACGGCCCCCGGCGCAGCCGCCTGCCCCCGCACCTCCAGTCCCCCCAACAACGCGGCAGTGGCCTCCGCAACCGCGTCCACCGCCCGCTCGAACACCTCCCGGTTGTGCGCGGCCGGCGCCCGGAACCCGGACACCTTCCGCACGTACTGCAACGCGGCAGCTCGGATCTCCTCCTCAGTGGCCTCCTCGGCCAGCTGAGGCGGACGCAGGGTCTTGATACTCCGGCACATGTCCCCAGTCTCCCGCAGACCCCCTCCTTCCTGCGAGGATCTTCCAGAGGCGGCCACCGCTCCCGGGGCCGACCGACGAGAGGACAACTCCATGCCGAACACCCCGAACGCACCCATCCCCCGCCTTACCGTCGCCGTCCTCGGCCCCGGCGGTGTCGGCGGCCTGCTCGCGGCCCTGCTCTCCCGCTCCGGCCACCGCGTCCTCTGCCTCGCGGGCGAGGAGACGGCACACACGCTCCGTACCACCGGAATCCAGGTCCGCAGCGCGCAGTTCGGCGACTTCACGGCCCCCGTCGACGCCGACACGGCCCTCCGCGAACCCGTCGACGCCTGCCTGGTCACCGTCAAGGCCACCGCCCTGGACGCGGCCCTCACCCGGATCCCGCCCGCGGCCCTCGGCGACGCCCTCCTCGTCCCGTTCCTGAACGGCGTGGAACACCCCGCGCTGCTGCGCGCCCGCTACGCCCCCGACCGCGTGGCCCCGTCCGTGATCCGCGTCGAGTCGACCCGCACGGCCCCCGGCGTGATCGAGCACACCAGCCCGTTCGCGGAGATCGACCTGACCGGCGCCAAGGTCCCCCGCCCCCGCCTGGAGGCCCTCGCCGAAGCCCTGACCGCCGCCGGCCCGGCCACCCGCGTCCTGGACGACGAGACCACCGCCCTGTGGGCGAAGATGGCGTTCCTCGCCCCGTTCGCCCTCCTCACCACCCGCTACGCCCTCCCCCTCGGCGAGGCCCGCACCCGGCACCGCGAGGAACTGGCGTCTCTCGTGGCGGAGACGGCAGCCGTCAGCCGCGCCTGCGGCGCCCCCGTCGACCCGGCCCAGGCCCTGGCCCGGTACGACGCCTTCCCGCCCGCCGCCAAGTCCTCGATGCAGCGTGACGCGGAGGCCGGACGCCCCCTCGAACTCGACGCGATCGGGGGCGCGTTGCTGCGCGCGGCGGACCGGCACTGCGTACCCGTGCCGGTGACGGCCCGCATCGTCAGGGAGTTGCGCGAGGCCGGACGCTAACCGGCGTGCCGCCCGGGGGTGCGGGCTGCGGCGACGAAGGCAGCCATCTTCTCGCGGCTCTTGACCCCCGGCGCGGTCTCGACGCTGCTGGAGACGTCCACGCCGTAGGGCCCGAACTCCTCGATGACACCGGCCACGTTGTGCTCGTCGAGGCCCCCGGCGATCACCACCTTCCCCGGCACCTCACCGACCCAGTCGGGGATGTCCGCGAACACGCCGCTGCCCGCGCTGGCGTCGTAGAAGAAGTACCGGAGCGCCTCCGGCTTCTCGGGCGGGGTGCCGGAGGCGAGGGCGAGGTTCGGGATGTCGGCCGGCTCGTAGATCTGGATGACGTCGAAGTGCTCGGCGACGGCGGCCGTCTCGGCGTGGGTCAGGGCCACGGCGAAGACAGGGATCCGTCCACGGGCGTATCCCGCGAGCGCCACGGCCCGTTCGGGCGGGCAGTACCGCTTGCTCTTCGGCGTCACGACGATCCCGACGGCGTCGTACCCCAGCTCGACGGCCCAGTCGATCTGCTCCTCCCGGGTGAGCCCGCACACCTTCACGAACGCCGGCTGCCGCTGCCCGCTCATCCTGTCCTTGCTCCGTTCTCCCGCCCGGCGGGAACGTGATCGTGCCCTCGCCCCCAGGCTCTCATCGCGGGCCGGGGCCGGGCGGGAGCCCCGACGGATCGCGACCCCTCTCCCCCGGCCTCGCCGCCTCCCGGGCACCCGCGGCGTGCGGCGCTGACCTGCGTGCGCGCCGCGCAGTGCGGACCCACGAGCCGACAGGTCGTCAGACCGCAGTTCCCCGTGTGGTCACCGACGCCGGCAACCGAGTCAACCTGCCGCCGAGCGGCTTGACTTGACGCGTGTGCTCGGCCGCACCACAGGGGCGCGGCCGACGCCATGGAGCGCCGGATCAGCGGCCCGTGACAGGGCTCGGTATCCGGTACGTGAGGTCACCACGGGGTCATCCGGGGCGCGTGGGTCCGTGGGCGGCTGTCGCGGTACGGTGTGCGGCAGTCGATCGCCCGTTCTGTGATCGCTGACCCACGAGGGGGTTTCATGAATCACCGCCGCCTGCGCCACCGTCGCAGATTGATCGCCGTAGCGGTCGGCTCTGCGGGTGCGCTGGCCGTTGCACTGGGTGTGGGGCTGACCTCGGCGATGGCCACCGGGACGTCGTCCGCCACGCCTGCGCCCACCGCGTCCTCGTCCGCCACGAGCACGCCCTGGGCGCCCGAGAACGACGAGAAGCCGCTGGGCCACCAGAAGGCCGCCCTGCACCCTCAGACTCTCTCGGCCGGCCGCAAGGCCGCGTCCGCTCTGCAGCTCAAGATGCCCGCACCGAGCGGGAAGTACAGCGTGGGCATGGTCGGCCTGCACCTCGTCGACAAGTCCCGTACGGACCCATACGTGTCCGGCAGCAAGTCCCGCGAGCTGATGGTGTCACTCTGGTATCCGGCCACCTCGACGTCCGGGCACTACCAGGCGCCGTGGATGCCGTCGATCTCCGGCGCCCACTTCCTCGCCACGCGCGGGCTGTCGCCGCAGCTGGTGACCCTGCCGACCACGGCGGGCCATGTTCTCGCCCCGGTGAACACCGCGCTCGGCAAGCTGCCCGTCCTGCTGTACTCGACCGGGCTGCACTCGGACCGTGCGATGGGCACCGCGCTCGTCCAGGATCTCGCCAGCCGCGGCTACCTCGTCGTCACCGTCGACCACACCCACGACGCCAACGAGGTGCAGTTCCCGAAGAGCCGGCTCGAGGTCAACACGATGCCTGCGGGCGCCCACTCCTCCGACACGCTCAAGGTGCGCGCGGCCGACATCAAGTTCGTCATCAACCAGCTCTCCACGCTCAGCAAGGGCGGCAACCCGGACGCCGGCAAGGCCACCCTCCCCGTCGGGCTGACGAAGTCGGTCGACATGTCGAAGATCGGGATGTTCGGCTGGTCGCTGGGCGGCGCGGCGGTCGACACCGCCATGCAGCTCGACAGCCGTATCGCCGCCGGTGCCAACCTGGACGGCCAGTTCTTCGGGACAGCTCCGAGCAAGGACCTGAACCGCCCCTTCATGCTCTTCAGCTCCGGCAGCCACAACCGCAACAACGACTCGTCGTGGCGCACGCTGTGGTCGCACCTGAAGGGATACAAGGTCGACATCAAGCTCAAGGGCGCGGCGCACCTGTCCTTCAGCGACAACGAGTGGATGGTGTCCCAGGAGGCGCGCCTGCTCGGGCTCTCCCAGGCACAGCTCCAGCAGCAGTACGGCACGATCGACCCGGACCGCGCGATCGCGGTCCAGCGCGTCTATCTGGCGGCCTTCTTCGACCAGGAGCTGCGCAAGAAGCACAGCACCCTGCTCGACGGGTCCAACAGCAAGTACCCGGAGATCTCTTTCGTCCCCTGACCGGACATCCGGCCGAACTGCCGGCCGGACAGCTGACCGGACATCCGAAGGGCGGGTCCTGCTCGTGGGTCCGCCCTTCGGCTCGCCGTGGGCCCGCACGTGTCGGCCGTCGTATCCGGCGGCCCGGTTCACACGTACGAAACAGGCGTGAAAGTGTGATGGTTATGTAATCGCGTGACGCTAGAGTGTTCGCCCTGTAGAACATTCGGGCGCTCGGCGCCAATTGACAAAGGATCTCCTGCCCTGCCCTCCGCCCCTCGGGCGCCGCGCCGGCACCGCACCCGCCGCCGCGCCGATATGCCGATACTTGGCGGGGTGCGCCCGCCGATCGCCTCACTGGTCGTACTCCTGCTGGTGGTCGCCGCCCTGACCATGATCGGCCTCGACGGCATCCATTCCGCGGGCGTCCCGCAGGCGGTGTCGGACGGGGAGCAGCAGATCGCCGCCGACACGGCCCTGTCGATGCGCACCACGATCGACGCCGAGGCGAGCACGGTACGCCGTACGGCCAAGGCGTATCCCGCGACGAGCACATCGACCCCCGCGACCACGCTCAAAGCACTGACTTCTGCCAGGAAGGGGATCCTCGGCAGTGCGCTGCTCGACCCGAAGACCGGCAAACTGCTGGCGGTCGGCGGCAAGACGGTGCAGCTGGCCGGGGTGGACGTCGCCAGGACGGCATCCGGGCACGGGGCGATCCCGCCCCGGCTGGTGACGTCGGACGGCACGCGGCAACTGCTGTACTTCGCCAAGGTCACGCTGCCCGCGCAGCAGGAGGACGCCAACCAGGACCAGAACCAGGTCCCCAGCGGGCCCGACCGGCAGTGGCTGCTGGTGGTCTCCGAGGCGCTCCCCGCCCCCACGGCGTACGGCGACGGACGCACCGCCGAGGTGCTGGACGCGAGCGGCACCGCGCTCGCCACCACGTCCCACGGCACGGCGTCGCCGGCCGCCGCCGACAGCGGTCTGCCTTCGGCGGCGGCCCAGGCGGCGAAGGGGTCGGGGCATGACACCGACGCCTCGGGAAGCCTGCTCGGCGCCGCCACGGGCAACCGGCGCACGGTGGCCGGCTGGGCCCAGGTCGCTTCGACGACCGGTCCGGGCGACACCGACGACCTCGGTCTGGTGGTGCTCACCTTCCGCACGGTGCCCGCCACGGCCACCGCGGTCGACTACTCGGGCTTCGCGCTCCAGGCCGCGGGGGCGCTGGTCGTGCTCGCGCTGCTGCTCGGGCTGGCGCTGCACTTCTTCCTGCAGCGGCCGCTGCTGTGGCTCTACCTGTCCGCCGGCCGCCTGGCCCGGGGCGCGACCGAGGACGGGCCGGCCGCGTGGGAGGAGCTGTCCCGGCCGGTGCCGGTGAACGGCTTCGGGGAACTGGCCCGGATCGGGCGGGCACTGGAGTCGCTGCGCCGGCAACTGCTCGGCGAGAGCGGCCCGCAGGAGTTCCCGGTCCGGCGCGGACCGGGCTACCGGGCGCTGGCCGGGGTCGGCGTGCTGGTGCTGGTCTGCTGGGCGGCGCCGATGATCTTCGTGCTGAACCGGGCGGACACCGCGACCGCGGTGCCGGCTTCGGTCCTCGCCGTCCAGCAGACACGCACCGAGATCGCGTCGAACCGGGTCCGGCAGTCCCTCGACCAGCTCTACACCGACCTGAGTGACGCGGCCGCAAGTCTGCCGGGCGGCAACCGGGCCGCCCAGACCGAGGTGCTGCGCCGCACCCTCGCCGACCACAAGCAGTTCCGCTCGCTGTATCTCCTGGACAGCTCGGGCGGCATCTCGCTGCGCGTGGGCGGGTCACCGCTGCGCACCATCGTCCACGTGCCCGGCGGCGGCGGGATCACCACCGTCAACACCTCGGGCCGGATCCCGGCGATCGCCGCCTACACCCAGGTCCGGGCCGTCCAGGGCAAGACCCCGGCGGCCGGCGTGGTCCTGTTCGGCGAGATCGACGTGAAGGCACTCAACTCCATTCTCTCCAGACCGAAACTGGGCAGCGTCTGGGTGACGGACGGCGACGACAAGGTGCTGGCTGCGAACGTGGGCTACCGCGCCTTCCAGTCGCTGCCCGACTCCGGTCTGAGCCGTCTCGCCCGCGCCACCCAGGGCGCCCCGGGGACCGCGGGCACCGCGACCTCGCGGGTCCTCCGCACGTCCTCCGGTCCATCGGTCGACGGTGCCGCACCGCTGGCGCAGAGCGGTCCGACGGCCCGCCTCGGCTGGCACGTGGTGACCGCGGAACCCGCGGCAGCGCTCCAGATTCCCGCGGTGCAGGCCGAGCAGCGCACCATGCTCGCGGGGATCCTCGGCCTCACCCTGGGCGCTGCCTGCCTGGGCTGGCTGCATGTCCTGGTGGTCCGGCCGCTGCGCTCGGTCGCGGTGCTCGTCGAGCGGCTCGCCGGCGGAGACCGCCGCACCGTGCTGCACCCGGTCAACCACGACGAGATCGGCTCGGTCACCCGCAGCCTGGAACTGATGCGCCAGGCCCTGGCGGAACGCGACCGGGCGGCCAGATCCGGCCACGCCGCCGGGCCCTCCCCGTCCCTGCGTCAGACCACCCTCCAGCGGTAGAAGGACGGAATCGGCGTGCTCTTCCTCTATGTCATAGTCCTGCTGTGCTGCGCCGGGCTGTGGGTCGCCGGAATCGTGGAGCAGCGGCGGCACTTCGCCTCGCTGGAGCAGATACCGACGCGGGTGCTGGTCAACGGCATCCGCGGCAAGAGTTCGATCACCCGGCTGTGCGCGGGCGCGCTGCGCGGCGGCGACCTGGTCACGGTGGCCAAGACCACCGGCACCGCGGCCCGGTTCATCCATCCGGATGCCACCGAGGAGCCGGTGTACCGCAAGTTCGGGCTGGCCAACATCGTCGAGCAGATAGGCATCGTGCGGCGGGCGGCGACCTACCGGCCGGACGTGCTGGTGATCGAGTGCATGGCGGTGATGCCCGCGCTGCAGGAGATCAACCAGGAGAAGCTGATCCGTTCCACGATCGGCGTGCTCTGCAATGTCCGCGAGGACCATCTGGAGGAGATGGGGCCGACGCTGGACGACGTCGCCCGCTCGCTCTCCCGCTCGATGCCGGTGGGCGGGGTGTGCGTGACGGCGGAGAAGGACCGGCTGCACGTCCTCCAGGAGGAGGCCGACAAGCGGAACTGCCGTCTGATCGCGGTCGATCCGGAGTCGGTGACCGACGCCGAGTTGCGCGGCTTCAGCTGGTTCACCTTCAAGGAGAACGTGGCGATCGCGCTCGCCGTCGCGGAACTGCTCGGCGTGGAGCGGCAGACCGCGATGCAGGGCATGTGGGACGCGCCGCCCGACCCGGGCGTGCTGTCGGTGGAACGCTACGTCACCCCCGAGGGCAAGCAGCTGCGGTTCGCCAACGTCTTCGCGGCCAACGACCCCGAGTCGACGCTGATGAACGTCCAGCAGCTGGAGGATCTGGGCGCGATCAGACGGCCCCTCAACGTGGTCATCAACTGCCGCCCGGACCGGGTGGAGCGCAACGGCCAGATGGGCGCGATCATCCCCGACCTCGCCGCCGAGACGGTGTTCCTGATCGGCCACCCGACCAAGAGCGCCCGCGACGCGATTCCGGCCGGCTTCACCGGGCGGGTGGTGGATCTCGGCGGCGACCGCCGGGACCCCGAGGAGGTGACCGAGGCGATCCTCGCGGAACTCGGCCCGGCCTCCTCGCTGGTGGCGATCGGCAACATCCACGGCCAGGGCGAGCTGTTCCTGGAATGCCTCGCCGGGCTGCCGCTGGACGACTCCGAGGATCCGTTCGCCGCCGTTCCCCAGGGCGACGGCCTGGACCAGGAGACGATGCAGATCGCGCTGGTCCGGCCGCAGGTCGCGATGGCCCGGCCGCCCGAGCCGGAGCCGTACAGCTGGGTGGCGCCGCTGGAGACGACCCACAGCTTCCACATCCCGAATCAGCGGGAACTCGCCCGCCAGTTCGCCGCCCGCCACGGCCGGCCCGACAGCCAGAGCGCCACAGAGGACCCGCGCTACTCCTACGATCAGCCCCAGTCCACGAGGAACCCGTGATCCCCGCCCACCTCACCGCACAGACCGCCGCGCTCGGGATCGCCCTCGGGCTGGTCTTCTCGCTCGTCTGCTACCTGACCACCAACCTCTCCCCCGGAGGGATGATCACCCCGGGCTGGATCGCCCTCACGCTCGTCACCGACGTGCAGTTGGCCGGGCTGATGGTCGTTGTGGCGGTGCTCACGTACTTCACGACGAAGCTGCTGCAGCGCACCGTGATTCTCTACGGCAAGCGGCTGTTCGCCGCCGTGGTGCTGAGCGCGGTGCTGATACAGACCACCGTGATGCTCGCCCTCAGCCACGAGTTCCCGCTGCTGTACACATCACAGACCCTTGGCTTCATCGTCCCCGGTCTGGTCTCCTACCAGATGGTCCGTCAGCCGATGGCGGCCACGATCATCTCGACCACGGCCGTGACGCTGGCCACGTACGTGGTGCTGGTCTCCGGTCTGCTCATCGGCGTCCTGCCCACCGGGTGACCTGACCACCACCCTCACACCCCGTACTTCCAGGAGGATCGGCCATGCACTCCCACTCCGCCGGCAGAGGCAGCCGCCCGAACCGCCGCGCTCTGCTCGGGACGATCGCGGGCGTGGCGGCCGCCGGGGTGACGGGCGGGTACGCCTGGAACCGGCTCGGGCACGGCAGCAGCGACGACGGTGACGGCACGGCCGCCGACGGCACGGGCACCGGTTCGAGCACCGGGAAGCGGACCTTCGAGCGGCTGTCCGCCCCCGACCGCACCGTGGTCCGTGCCGCCGACGGCGGCACGCTCGCCACGTTCACCGACGGAGCCCGTACGGCCGTGCTCACCGGGCGCACCCGCAGCTTCAGCGAGCCGCGGACCACCGAGGCCAAGGTGACCACGGACGCCTGGGTGCGGGTGCTGCCGCACACGTGGCAGCGGGGCATGGAGAAGTCCGCCTGGTTCGAAAGCTGGTTCAGCAAGACGCTCGGCGACACCAGCCCGGACGTCTTCGCGGTGGCGTTCCAGTACAGCAGCGCCGGGGCGCCCGACAAGCACAACGCCAAGGGCGTGCGCTACGCGGGTACCGCACACTTCGGCCCGCGCAATTCCGAGGTCAACAACCCGTTGGACTTCGCTTACCACGACGAACAGTCCGACTTCTACGACTATCTGGGCGTTCCCTGGACCTTCCCGGACGGCTCCAGCGTGCAGCCGGAGCAGGCCCGCTACGGCGACGTCGACTGCTCCGGCTTCCAACGTCTGGTGTGGGGCTACCGCATGGGCATCCCCCTGCACAACACCAACACCAAGGGCACCGGTCTGCCGCGCCGCGCCTTCGCCATCGCCGCCTATGGTCCCGGCCGCCTGGTGATCCCGCACACCGGCACGAAGCAGGCCACCGACCTGGGCATCCTGCAACCCGGCGATCTGGTGTTCTTCGCCATCATCAAGGACCGGCCGGACTTCATCGATCACTGCGGCATGTACATGGGCCTCGACGACCAGGGCCGACACCGCTTCTACTCCAGCCGCTCCGCCGCCAACGGCCCCACCCTGGGCGACCTGTCGGGCCGCTCGCTGCTGGACGGCACCGACTTCTACGCCCGCGGCTTCCGGTCGGCCCGCCGCCTGTGATCCCGCCGCCAGTGCACCGCGGCTCCACCTGACCTGCTGATCCAAGGACCACTGCCATGACCGCCATCCCCGCCGCCCGGCCCACCGGAGCGCACCGAGGCCGCCGGGCGGCGAACCGCCGATCCGGCCTGCCGGAAGACGCCCCGCGCTGGGAACGCCCGGCGCTCGCCGCGGTGCTGGCCGTCGCCACGCTGCTGTACTCCTGGGGCATCGGCCACGCCGCGCTCCACCCCTTCTACGGTGCGGCGATACGGTCGATGGCCGGCAGCTGGCGGTCCTTCTTCTTCGGCGGGCTCGACGTCAGCGGTTCGGTCAGCATCGACAAGCTGCCCGGCGCCCTGTGGCCCGACGCCGTCTCCGTCTGGCTCTTCGGCCCGCACACCTGGGCGGCCGCTCTTCCGCAGGTCGTCGAGGGCGTGCTCACCGTATGGCTGCTGCACCGGATCGTACGGGCCTGGGCCGGGCCGTTCGCCGCGCTGATCGCCGCGCTGGCGCTCACCGTCACCCCGGTCACCGTGGTCCTCAACCGGGCCACCATCCCGGACACCGCGCTCACTCTGCTCCTGGTGGCGGCCGCCGGAGCGCTGCAGAAGGCGGTGCGCACCGAGCGGCTGCTGCCGCTGATCACCTGCGGGATCTGGGTCGGGCTCGCCTTTCAGGCGAAGATGCTGCAGGCGTGGCTGGTGCTGCCGGTCTTCGCCGTGGTGTACCAAATCGTCGCGCCCGGAACGCCGTTGAAGCGGGCCGTGCGCGTCCTGCTGGCCGGAGCGGTCGCCTTGGCTGTCTCCTGCTTCTGGGTACTGATCGCCTGGGCGACACCGGCCGCCGACCGCCCGTACCTCGACGGAACGTCCGACAACAACCCGTTCGCCCTGGTCTTCGGCTACAACGGCCTGAGCCGCTTCAGCAGCGATTCCACCGCGTTCGGCGCCGTCGCCGGCACCGCCACCAGCCGCACCACCGGCAACACCGGCTGGGACATGCTGATCAACCAGACGGTCGGCCCCCAGGTCGCCTGGTTCCTGCCGCTCGCCGTGCTCGCCGCGGTCCTCGGCATCGTCTGGCGCGCCGGTCAGCCGCGAACCGACATGGTCCGCGCGGGATTTCTGCTGTGGGGCGGCTGGCTGGCCGTGCACGCCGTGGTGTTCAGCGCCTCCAACGGCAACCACGCCTACTACATGGCCGTCATCGCCCCGGCGCTCGCCGCACTGGCCGGCGGCGGGCTCGCGCTCTTCCGGTCGGAGTACGAGTCGGCGTACGCGCCGACGGACGGGTCGACGGACGGGTCGGGACACGAACCGGAACACGGATCGGAGTACGAGCCGGAGCAGGGACCGGAACACGGATCGGAGCACGAGCCGGAGCCCTGGTCGCCGTACCTGTCGGCGTACGGTTCGGAGGGCTGGTCGCCGCACGTGTCACCGTACGAATCCGAGCACGGGTCGGCGCACGAATCGGAGCACCGGTCCGAGGGCGAATCGGGCGGCCGACGGCACCTGGCGCTGCCGGCGGCGATCGTGCTGACGGCGGCATGGGCGCTGGTGCTCGACTGGCCCACCCGATTCGTCTCCTGGCTGCTGCCGGTCGCCGTGATGCTCGCGCTGTGCGGCGTGGTGGGCCTGTGGACCCGTGGCCCGCGCACCTCCTCGCGGATGGTCCACGCGGCCCTCGCCTCCGGAATCGCGGCCACCCTGGTCGCACCGGCCGGCTGGGCCGCCTCCAGCCTCAACCCGCTCTACGCGGGCGCTGCCACCGCGCCGATAGCCGGTCCGGTCGGCAACGCGTACTACGACAGCGTCCGTCAGCACCACGCTCCGCAGCGGATAGGTCTCGACAAGCCCAGCGCCCGCGACACCGCCCTGCTCGACTACCTCACCGAGCACCGCAAAGGCGAGAAGTACCTGCTGGCCACCCAGGCCGCCTACGGCGCCGAGCCCCTGCTGCGCGCGAAGTCCGAACCCATCCTCGTCATGGGCGGCTTCACCGGCAACACCCCCTTCCCCACCGCCCGGCAGCTCGGCAGCCTCGTCGCCGCCCACCAGCTGCGCTATGCGCTGCTCACCACCCAGCGCCCCACCACCGCGGTCACCACGTGGGTGAAGTCCCACTGCACCCCTGTCCAGCCCACCGCCTACGGCCGCAGCGCCGGCGGCAGCTTCACCCTCTACGACTGCAACGCCCAGAAGTAGGACCGCCGGGCGCGCGCCCGAGAGGCGCCGGGGATCAGCGCTGGTCCCCGGCCACCCGGCCACACTCGAACGCATGAACCCCATGAACGAGCTCGCCACTCAAATTCGAACAGGCGTACCATTGCCGCGTGGCTGCGACCTATGACTTTCCGAGTGACCTTCTCGCCGGTCAGGAGGAGCTGCATCAGGTCCGGGCCGAGCTGTCGGCCCTGCTGAAGCGGCTCCCCTGGTCGGTCGTGCCGCTGGACGGATTCAGCGACGACAGCGGCTGGCGCAAGGTGGAGCGTCCCGCCTCGCCGGGCTGGACCGAGGACCAACAGGCCGAAGTGGAGAAGCTGCGCCGCCGCGAACACGAGCTCGCGGTGTTCGTCAGCGGCCACCGCTTCTGGGCGGAGATAGCGGCACCGGACCGCATGGATGCCCGAAGCCGCCTCAAGCACGCACACGAGGAGGACTGAGAACGCGAGAAGACCCCGGCCGATCCGGCCGGGGTCTTCCTCGAAGTGGGCGCGGACGGTTTCGAACCGCCGACATCCTGCTTGTAAGGCAGGCGCTCTACCCCTGAGCTACGCACCCGAGACGATTCGACAGCCTACATCGTCCCTGGCTCTGTCCCGCAATTCCGTTTGAGCGGAGTCGGGGCGGGAGGCGAGCCGTTGCCCCCCGGCCGACGAAATGATCACGCGAATCGCGAACTGACCGCCCCGTGTGTTCGTCTTTCACGGGTGGGAGAATGATGTGGCCCCCACAGCACAGGGCGCACCGCGGCACGGGAGAGGGATGTGACGGCGACAACGGCGACACCCGGGCAGTCGTATACGCCTCCCGCACCGCCCCGGCGCGGTACCGCCGCCGCCCTCCGGGACGCCCTCGTCCTCATGAGTCTGCCGCTGGCGGCCGTGCTCGTGGTGCCCGGGGCGTTCGCCGGCGGGGGGACCCGGCGGTGGTTCGGGGGACGGGCCGAGAGCCAGCGGGCCGAGGCTCAGGCGGCCAAGGACGCCGCCGCGGCCGCCTTCTACGAGCTGGACACCGCCCAGCGGGATCTGCGGATCTCCATAGAGACCATCTCCGCCGTCGACGACTCGCCGGCCGCCCGTCGCGCCGTCTCCGACTTCGAGGCGCTGGGGCGGCGGATAGACGAGGTGAGCAACCGGTACATCCAGGCCATCGACGCCTATGACCTGGATCGGGACGATCTGGAGGCCGGTGCCGCGTCCCGGGCCCGGACCGAGATCACCCGGGCCAAGGACGATCTTGTCGGCGTCAAGCGGGAGCTGGACCGGTTCGGGGAGTCGCTCGGGCCTCTGCTCGGCAAGGCCGAGACGCAGTTGGCGCGGCTCGCGCCCGCCGTGGAGCGGGCCCGGCAGGCGCTGCTGGCGGCGAGCAACGCCCTGGACGCCGTGCGGGAGACCCGGCTCAAAGCCGATGATCTTGCGGCTCGGCTGGCCGCCCTCGCCCCTGAGTTGACCAAGCTCAACCAGGGTGCCGGGCAGCATGGTGTGCAGGCGACGCTGGAGCGGGCCGGGCGCGTGCAGCGGGAGGCCGAGGCCATCCGCGTCGAGGCCGAGCGGCTGCCGGAGAAGGCCGCCGAGATCGATCACCGGCTGGTGAGTCTGCGGACGCGCGCACAGGCGCTGACCACCCGGGCGGGGCAGGTCGACCCGGTGCTGAGCGAGCTGCGGCGGCGGTTCGCCGCGGCCTGCTGGCAGGATCTGCAGCAGGTGCCCCAGCAGGCCGTGGAGAATGTACGGCAGGCCGAGCTCAAGCTGAAGGAGGCGCAGACCGCGCGGGACGCGCAGAAGTGGGCGGACGCCGCCTCGCTGCTCTCCACCGTGCGGGCGCTGCTCAACAGTACGGACGAGGCGGTGTCCGCCGCCGGTGACCGGCTGAGCCGGCTCAACGCCGTACAGAAGGATCCGCAGGCGGAGATCGAGCGGACCCGGTTCGCGATCCGGGACGCGCAGCGGCTGGCGATGACCGGACGGACCAGCCCGGATCCGCGGCACGCGCGGCCGCTGGACGACGCGGTGGCCCGGCTGGATCGGGCGGTCGGGGCGCTGCAGGGGCGGCACCCGGACTACTGGCACTTCCTGACGGAGACCGAGGCGGTACGGCAGTCGGTCGCGCGGGTGGTGGCGCAGATCCGGGAGGATCGCGGCACCGGCCACTGAGGCGTTTGCCGAGGAGCCGCACCGGGCGGATATTGGGTAGGCGACCCGCATTCGAGATCAGGAGGCGGAGATGGCCTCACATACGGCGCACCCGGGGGCGCGGCAGCGGATCAAGTTCGACGAGGCACTGCCCGTCGACCACCGGCTGAACCAGGTCTACCGGATCGGGGCGGGCCTGATGGGCCTGTTCCTGCTGGCCTTCGGGATCCTCGGGCTGACCAACAACATCGGCTTCTTCGACACGGGCGGGAACACCGCGATCGGCCTGAACACCAACGGCGCGCTGAGCGTGCTGTCGATCTGTGTCGGGCTGCTGCTCTTCGTCGGGATGGTGATCGGCGGGAACTTCGCGTCCACGCTGAACATGGTGCTCGGCGTGCTGTTCATCCTGAACGGCTTCCTGTTCCTGGGCCTGCTCAGCACCGACTCGAACTTCCTGGCCTTCAAGATCCAGAACGTGCTGTTCAGTTTCGTGGTGGGCCTCGTGCTGATGGTGTTCGGGATGTACGGCAGGGTCAGCACGAACCTGCCGCACGACAACCCGTACTGGCGGGCCCGCCACCCCGAGGGGGAGCAGCGGGCTGGATCAGAGGTTCAGGCGCGGTAGGCGAGTAGTACGCGTTCGGGGAGGACGCGATCGCCGAATTCGCTATCGCCCGGTCGCGCCTGTCGACCGCCGCCAAATGGGGCATCAGCCGCTACGCCGCACTGCTCTGCCATGGACATGTGTCACTTCGAACGCCACTCCAAAATCCATGCAACGGCAAGCAGCAGGACAGCGACTTGGAAGTTGGGCAGCCCTGCTCCTGAATCAAAAAATATTTCCAACATCACGCCGATAAGCGCAGTTGCGATGCCAACAAAGAACAGGGCGGCTGATTTTGAGTAACGCATACGATCCTTCTCTTGAATCTATGACGACAACAGGGGCCGCCTCTTCTCGTGAGTTACACCAGAGGAGGCGGCCCCAGTTGACTACTTTCAGGAATCAGCAGCTAGAAACCCAGGGATAGGCCCACGCGCTATACCCACCGTAGGGAATCTGCGTCCACCGGCCGACGACCAGCGACTCTCCCGCGACGATGGCCAGGCATTTCCCGTGGTTCCTCGCGTACTGAGCCGTGGCTTGGATCCAGGAACCGCTTATCAGGATTGCTGCGGCAATCGCGGCGCCGGGTAGGCCGAAAAGCGCCGCAATTCCTGCTGCTGGACCGTAGATGTACCCCGCGTACCCGTTGATACGGCGGGTCCACGTCTTGTTGAACACCGCGGATGCATACGCGGTTCCGTAGCTGCTTCCGAAACCCTGAGTCCATATCCTGGCCCAGACGCGACCCCAGGAGAAGTGGTAGGTGTGGCTCCATGACCAACGGCCATCGAGATCGAGACGGTTGACCGGGTCCCCGCTGCAGTAATCGTAGGCGTTGGCACTGCCTCCGGGGAGGGGATCAGTACTCAGGAAACGTCCCAGGGAGGGGTTGTAGAGGCGAACGCCCATGAGTGTGTCGCCGGTCGGGGTCTCGGTGGAACGTTGCGCTCCGCCGAGCCAGTCGTAACGTGCGGGGGCCGTACCGGCGAGGGGATTGCCGTATTCGTCGGTGGCCAGGACGATGACGGCGGTGTTGGCGTCGTTGGTGGGCAGGGCCATGCTGACACCACCGTGCAGGTTGGTCAGTTGCAGGACGACGTCACCGTTTGCGGAGGCGTAGGTGGCTCCCAAGTCGCCGTCGAGATCGGTGACGTTGCGGGTGTAGGCACCGGTAGAGGTGTTCTCCACCGTCCAGGACGGGGAGTCCGAGGACCCGTCGTAGTGGTTGACCCTGGATGCGGTCTGGGTCCAGGTACCGGATGTGTTGGATTCGGTGGTGTAGGCGCGGAAGCGGTTGGCGGGATCAAGTTGCCAGGTGGTGCGCTTGCTTCCGCTCGTCTGCCGGTAGGCGAGATCGTTGGTGTAGTAGGCGGTTGTGGTGCCGTTCGGCTCGGCGGTGGTGCGGCCGAACGCGTCGTAGGTGTAGCCGGTGTCGGCCAGGCGGTCAGCGGTGTCGTAGGTGTGGGTGACGGTGGTACCACCGCTGGTCGGGCAGGTGGGTGTGCTGACGCCGGTGGTAGTCGCGCCGGTGGCTGTGGTCAGGCCGGTGCGGTTGGAGTCTTTGTCGAAAGCGTAGGTGCGCGCGGTGCAGCTCTGCGCCTGTCCTTGGATGACGGTTTCGCTCGTGTGAGTCAACCGGCCGAACGCGTCGTAGGTGTAGGTGTCGTTGAGGCCGAGGCCGCCGGAGGTGGACAGGGCCCGGGTGACCTCCTGTCCGCTGGCGGAGAGGCCTGCCTGGTCGGAGACCAGGACGTTGCCGGACTTGTCGGTGTAGATCCGTGCGGTGCTCTGGCCGGTCTCGTCGACGGTTGCGGTGAGGGTGACCGACCCGGGCAGGGTTTCGGTGGCCAGGGTGCCATCGGCGTCATAGGTGGCGGCGAAGGTGCCGGCGTTGGAGTCGGTCTCGGAGGTGGCCAGCCCGCGGGGGTCCTTGGTGGTGTCGTAGGTGTAGGTGAGTGTGGAGGGGGCGGAGTCGGTGACCTTGGTGGGGCGGCCGAGGCTGTCGTACTGGGTGCTGGCGGTGTTGCCGTCGGCGTCCGTGTACGTCATCAGCCGGCCGAGCTGGTCGTAGGCCTGGGTGTTCGTCTTGCCGTCCGGCGTGGAGCCGGAGGCCTCCTTCCCGGTGCTCGGGTCGTAGCTGGTGGTCGTGGTCTGCACCGCCTGGCCGACCCCGCCGGAGACCGAGGTCTGATACGGCCGGTCGGCGGTGTAGGTGGTCGTGGTAGTGCGGGTGACTCCGTTGGCGGTATACGTCACCGTGGCGGGCTGACCTGCGATCGTGTAGGTGGTCGTGATCGTCACGCGCTGGGCGGGGTTGGAGCCACCGCCGGTGATGTCGGCCGCCGGGGCGGTCCGGCAGACCAGGTCGGCCCACTCGGGGTGGCCGCCGCAGGGAGCCGAACCGGTCGCGGTGTAGTAGGTCGTCGTGGTGGTTCCCGCGTCCGAGCCGCTGGAGGACGGCTGGGATGTGGAGATGACCTGCCCGGCCGCGTTGTAGCCGGTCACCGTGGTGATCGCGAGACCGGAGGGGTCCACCACTGTTTTGACCGGCTCACCGAGCGTCCAGTCGTAGGACGTCTTGCGGGTGGTGGCGTCCGCGTCCGAGGAGTACCCGGTGATTGCCGCGCCGGTCACCGCGGTGGTTACCTCGTCGGAAACCTTGGCGGAGCCGTCGGTGGGCCGGTTCTCGTCGAAGGTGTTGCGGGTGTGGGTACGGGCGACGACCACGGCGCCGGCCGCGAGGGCGGCGGACGTGCCGGAGGCCGCCAAGGCATGTTGCAGGGTCACCTTGTGCAGCGCGCCGTAGGTGTCCGTCTCCCGCTGGCCCGTTGAGTCGTAGACGTTCTGGGTCGACAGGAGCGTGGCTCGCTGGGCGGTGCTCATCGAGGCCAGGCCGAGGGCGTTGAGCTCGCTGGTGGAGCCGCTTGCCAGGGCCAGTTCCCGGTTGCCAGCGGTGAGCTGGCGGACGGTGTTGCCGAAGGTGTCGTACTCAGTGGTGGCGATGTGCCCGCCCGCTTCCGCGGTATTGACCTCCAGTCCACTCACATCCAGGTAGTGAACGGTGGCTCGGGTGTAGTCGCCGGTGGCCAGGTGGCCGCTGCCGGTGTTGGAGGACGGTACCTGGTCGGCGGGGAAAACGGCCGTGGCGTCCGTGGGTGTGTCGGTCTGTGCCCAGGTGGCGACGCTGCTGGTGCCCATGGCGTAGGGGCCGCCGGCGCCGGTGGTCAGCGGCACGTCGTAGACCACAGTGGTGGTCGCGGTGCCGTTGGTGGTGGACGCCGAGCCCGGGGTGAGGGTGGCGCGGGAAACGTTCAGCAGGCGGCCTGCGTTGGTGTCGCCGCTGGTGCCGGCCGTGCCGTAGGTGAAGGACCACGGGAGCTCGCCGGGCGGGGTGAGGCTGGTGACCCGGCCGGCGGAATCGTAGCCGTACTGGGTGACCAGACTGGGGCTGATGCGCGGGTCCCATTCCTGACGGAGCAGACCGTTGCTGTCATAGGCGTACTGGGCGATGACCGTGGAGGTCTCGGCGCCGGTGGAGGGGTCGGTGGCCCAGCGGGTGAGCTTGGCGACGCGGCCGGTGTAGTTGCCGAAGGTGCCACTGGTGGTGCCGGTGGCGGTCGTCGACGTGGCGTAGTTGAGTTCCAGGACACGGCAGCCGGCCACCGGGGTGGCCGGGGTCAGGCAGGAGGTCCCCGGGTCGGAGATCGCCGAGGTCGGGGCCGCCATCCGGGCCAGGCGCACCGAGGTGGTGCTGCCGGAGGTGACGGTGTCGAACCGGTACCGGGTGGTGTTGCCCGAGCCGGCCGGGGTGGTGGAGGAGACTGTCCACACGCCTGCGTCGGCGGCGGACTTGGCGAAGACCGTGACCGTGCCGTCAGTGTCGGTGAGGGTGTACTGGTCGGCGGAGGAGTCGTAGACGAGGGTGTATTTCTCGGCTCCGGGCTCCGGGCTCCAGGAGCCGTTGCTGTTCTTGGTGAAGGCGACCTCGCTGCTGTCGGAGGTGACCAGCTGTACGGCGGTGGAGGTCACCGGGCGAATCTCGGTGTAGTTCGTGGAAGCGACCTCCGAGACGCCGCCGAGGGTCCACTGCGGGCCGAAGGGAGCCGCCTGCCCGGCCGGGGCTCCACCGCTCGGGCTGCGCGAGGAGGCGGTACGGATCACCGTCAGCCCCAACGCGGTGCTGTCGGCGCCCGAGAGCGAGTAGTCGCCGGTTGACAGGTTCACCGACCCGGGACCCACCTGCTCGCTCGCCGCTTCCGTGGACTTGCGGTCCAGGGTGACGGTCACGGCGGAGGTGTCGTGGCTCGCCGAAGAGGTGTCCGTGAACTCGGCACGGACCTGGACCGAGCCGTCATCGCCCAAGGTGCTGGAAACGTCCCAGACGAGCGGGGAAGAGGCGCCGCTCGTGACGGTCACCGGCCAACTGCTCACCGCGTTGCCGCCGGACGTCACGTCGGCGACCGGGATGGTGGTCCAGTTGTCGGTGGCGGATCGCCGGTACTGGAACTTCACCGACTGCCATGTCGATGACGCTGCGGCAGAGGTCAGCGTGACACGCCGCGCGGTCCTGGTGCCGTCGGTGGGCGAGGTGACAGCGCCGTTGCCCGCGTTGAAGCTGTAGACCGTCCACGCGGACAGGTTGCCGGCATTGTCGCGGGTCGAGACGGTCAGGGTGTGCGGGCCGTCCGCGGTCGGGGTGACGTTGACGCTCACCGCGCTGCCGGTGGTCGCCACGGTGTTCTGGGCCCCGGAGTCGAGCTGCCAGACGACACCGGAGGTGTCCGTGCCGCCGGAGGGCGGGGTGATGGTGAATGCGCCGCTCTGTCCGGCGCCCTTGCCCCAGCCGCCGGAGGGGTAGTCCGTGGAGGCGACCGCCGGCGCGCCGGGCTTGGTGGTGTCGACCGTGAAGACCAGTCCGTTCGGGACGGTCTGACGCGACCACAGGGAGCCGTCGTACCCGTAGGGCCACGCGGTGTAGGTGTGACCGTTCACCAGCGTTCCGGACGGGATGGAGGCGCTGGAGATACCTCCGGAGGCGGTCCAGCTGCCGTTGAGGTTGGAAATGACCTTGGTGTCGGCACCACCGGTGGTGTCGTAGACGTTCCACTGGGCCATGACGTTGCCGCCGTCGCCGTCGGTGACGGTCGACTGGAGCTGCGGGGTGGTCGTGTTGGTGTAGAGCGTCGTGGTGGAGCCGGAGACCGAGGAGACACCGGGCGCCACGGTGGGGGCGGACGGCATCGGGTACGAGTTGTAGGTCACCGACAGGTAGGGCACGTTGGCGGAGGCGTTGGCGGAGTAGAAACGCTTCCAGCTGTTGCTGTCCGTCTCGTCGGACGCCCTCAGGCCCATGTAGGCGACGTCGTAGCCGTTGTCACCGGCGTACTGGAGGAAGGTCGAGGGGTCGATGGAGACCCAGCCCTCCGCGCTGGAGGTGGTGCAGTCGCTGGAGTAGCCCTTGGTCTGGGAGGTCGTGGCGTACTTCGACTTCCAGACCGGCTGGTTCGACCAGACCGTGTCCGTGGAGGACTCTCCGGACTCCCACAGTTCCCACGGCGACTGGACACAGCCACCGGCCCAGTACTCGTAGAGGTTCAGCGACGAGGACAGGATCTGCGTGTTGTCGATCTGGAGGACCGGGAACTCCAGGAACGAGCGGGCGACGTCCGCGCCGCTGTCGTAGGTGCCCAGCTTCAGGTCGGTGGAGGTGTACTCGGCGGTCGTGTCGGTGTTCTCCACGAACGTGTCGAGCAGGGGAGAGAGGCTCGTGGAGGGGTCGACCGTGACCGGGTACTGCGTGTTGGGGTCGGCCAGGAACTTCGCGTCCGGGGTCAGGGTGAGATTCACCGTGTCGCCGGACTGGGACATGGTCATCTTCACCCGGGCGCGGTGCGGGTGCTCCAGGGAGCCGGCGTCGACCTGCGCGTCCCACATCACCGGCGCCGGTATGGTGCCGGCGACCTTGTGGTGGGCATCGGTGAAGGTGATCGAGCCGTTCTTGCGCTGCTTGGCCGTCAGCCCCTTCGCGGAGACCGGAATGGTCACCGAGTAACCGGCCTTGGGGCGCGACTTGAGGATCACGTTCTCCTCGAAGCCGGTCCGCGTCGCCTGCACGGTCACATCCGAGCCCGGAGTGACGTTCGCGTAGGTGGCGGTGGTTCCCTTGACCGAGGGCTTGGGAAGCGTGCCCTTCCAGCCGACCGCTACCCGGCGCTTGCCCGAACCCATGTCGGCGAGCACGGCGTTCTTGCCACCGGGCGCGAGAACCAGACCGTTCGGCTGGGCCTTGGGCGCTACAGAGCCCCCGGCGTTCACGTGCAGGGTCGTGTCGACGTCGACCCATTTCCCGGCTCGCTTGAAGCGGATCGGCGCGGCATATGACCGGGTGGTCAGGGTGCCGTTCGGATTTGCCCAAGTCGTGGTCTTGGCAGTAAGTTGGTCAAGGATCTCGACCTTGCGTTTACGCAGTCGGGCTGTGGCGAATGCCGACGCCGCGTCAGGAGCCGAGAGCGGTCCGGTAGCAGTGGGGCGTAATTTCGCCGCCGAGGTCGTGCGCGGCTTGTGGGCAGGGACGGCGAAGGCCTGTCCAGTGGTCGCGAGCGTCACGGCCGCTTCGGTGACGAGTAACAGCGCCAGCGCTGTCGCCGTTGCCACCTGCCGAGGTGAGCCCGGCAGTAATCTGCCGTTCGGTCTCCTCCGGAAGCGGCCTGTTCGACTGATTCTCACGGAACTCCTCTGGTGTGTCCGGGCGCAGGCGGCGCCCATGATCACCCAAGAGGTACCGGCCGGGGATCTTCGCGGTCTAGACCCATCTCACAAAAATGATCATCAAGTTTACCGGTAGGCGCTCGTCCGGTTGTGTGCGGACAAGGTCGTTCTCGTAGAACGTTCGTGATGATGCGTCAGGGACCCGTGTGGTCCGAGTGCCTCGGCACTGCGCCCCGATGCCCCTCACTCCCGCGTCACCGCCGCTAGTCTGTTCCTCATGCCCCGTTACGAGTACCGCTGCCGCACCTGCGGCGACACCTTCGAACTGTCCCGCCCCATGGCCGAGTCATCGGCTCCGGCAGCATGCCCGGAAGGGCACCACGACACGGTGAAGCTCCTGTCGACGGTGGCGGTGGGGGGTACGGCGGCCGCATCCGCCGCCCGGTCCGCAGCCCCCGCCGGCTCCGGTGGGGGCTGTTGCGGCGGCGGCTGCTGCGGCTAGCCCTCCGTACGGACCGTCTTCAGGAATTCCCGCAGGATTCGTTCTCCGGCCAGCACCCCGCGCTCCGGCAACGCGACGACGGCCGGCCCGGCCCACCCGGCGTCGGCCAACTCCCCGTGCCCCGGCCGCCAGCCACGGTCCGCGGCCAGCAACAGGTCGGCGTCGAGCAGGGAGTCACCGGCGGCCAGCGTCAACTCGGCCCCGGTCCGGCGCGCGACCTCCCGCATGGCCGCGCTCTTCGTCAGCGGCTTCGGCACGGCGTAGATCTTCCGCCCCTGCAACGACACCGTCCAGCCGCGGTTCTCCGCCCACACCGCGAGGCTCTTCACCCACTCCTCGGGCAGCAGCTCCCGCTCCACGACCAGGTAGGCGAACAGGTCCTCGGCGACCCGGTGCTTGCGCAGCCACACCGGGTCGGCGTGCTCGGTCAGATACGCCCGCACCTCGTCAAGCGGCGCGCACTCGTCGGCCAGCCGCGCCAGCACCCGCCCGTGCCAGTCCCCGTCGGACACCCCGTCGACCAGCAGATGCCCGCCGTTGGCACAGATGGCGTACCTCGGCGCGGGCCCGGGCAGGTTGATCCGCTCGTACTGCTTACGGGTCCGGGTGGTCGTCGGCACGAAGACCGCCGCGTCCCCCAGCTCGGTCAGCAACTGCGCGGCCGTCTCCGTCAGGTACGACAGCGGCCTGGCCTCGTGCACCTCGACGCAGAGCAGCCGGGGCGCCCGCGCGTCCGGCATGGTCAGCGCCAGGGCACCCGCCGAGTAGATGAGCGTACGGTCGAGGTCGCTCGCGACGAGCACCGCCATCAGACGTTCACCGCCCGGCCGTCGGCGCCGGTCGCCCCGCGCGTGTACTTGGGATGGATCAACCCGACACAGGTGTACGGCAGTTCGCCGACCTCCTCCACCGGTACCCCTCTCTGCTCCGCAAGGAGCCGCACATGGTCGAGGTCGGCCCCCGCCCCGGCCCGCGCCAGGATCTTCCAGGGCACCCGGCGCAGCAGCACCCGGGTGGTCTCGCCGACGCCCGGCTTGACGAGGTTCACGTCGTGGATGCCGTACTCCTCGCTGATCCGCTCCACGGCCGCCCAGCCCTCCCAGGTCGGGGTGCGGTCGGCGACGGCCAGTTCCTTCACGGCCGCGTCCACGGAGTCGGCCACCTCGGCGAACCGCGCCGCGACGGCGTCCAGGAAGGCCACCGACACGTCGGCGCCGGCCAGTTCGCGGTAGAACTTCGCGCCGTGGAAGTCGTCGGGACCCACCAGGTCGGCGCGCAGCACGGTCCGCGAGATCAGCCCGGAGACGGTCGAGTTGAGGCACGCGGAGGGGATCAGGAAGTCCTCCCGGGTGCCGTACGTCCGCACGCACGACCCGGGGTCGGCGAGTACCGCGATCTCCGGATCGAACCCGGAGACCCCCTCCCGCTCCTCGAACTCCGTGACCGCGTCGGCGAGTTCCCGGGTGATCGCGCCCTTCCCCGTCCAGCCGTCCACGAACACGACGTCCCGCGGGTCGTGGTGCGCGGCCAGCCAGCGCAGCGCGTTGGCGTCGATGCCGCGGCCGCGCACGATCGACACCGCGTAGTGCGGCAGGTCGACGCCGTACCGGACCTGCGCCCAGCGGCGCATCAGGACGCCCACCGGGGTGCCGGCCCGCGCCAGCGACACCAGGACCGGGCGAGGTGAGCGTTCGGCCAGCACGGTCTCGGTGACGACCCCGACGGCCTGTGCGATCCGCGCCGCCGAGGTCTCCAGCGCGGCGTGGAACAGCGCCTGGTACTGCTCGCTCGGCTGGTACTCCACCGGCAGCGACTCGGCGTAGTGCGCGCCGCCGCTCTGGATCGCCTCCTCGCGCTCCTCGGTCGGCGCCTCCAGCGTGACGTCCGAGAGGTCCTGGAGCAGCCAGCCGACGTCCTCCGCCGGATACGAGGAGAAGGCGGGGCCGCGGAGGGGCTCGGGCAGCATGGCGGGGCTCTCTTCGGTCAGCGCGGGGACGTACGACGGTACAACCGCGAGCAGGACGTGCGGGGCATGCGCGCCGAGCAGGGCCAGGAGGCCGTCGGGGGCGTGCAGTTCGGGGGTGTCGCCGGCCGAGTCGACGAACAGGACGACGGCGTCGAAGCCGGCGCCGGCGACGTTGTACGCGTAGCGCTCGCCGGGGCCGTCGGCGGGGTTGTCGTGGGCCGGGAAGACGAGGCGGCTGCGGATGGCGTAGCCGGGGTCGTCGACGGCCAGGACGGGTGAGCGGGTGGTGGTGGAGTACCGCACCTCGGCGCCGACCAGGGCCTCCAGCTCACGGGCGATTCTGAGGGGGGTGTACATCAGCTCTTCGAAGCCGAGCGTGAGCACGCGGCGGGCGTCGGGGGGCAGGGCCTCGGCGAGCCGTGCGGCGATGGTGGGGAGGGCCGTCTCCAGGCGTATTCGGTGGGCCGGGGTGAAGCCGTGCCGCCCGCCGTCGGGGAGGCCGTGCGGCCAGTGCAGGTCGATGCGGGTGAGGTGAGGGGTGGTGCGGTTGCCGGTCGCCTGCGGGCCGGTGGGGGCCGTTCGCGCCCACGCGGCGGTAGCCGCAGATTCAACACCGCCCCGCGCCCCTGGGTGGGTGAGGGCAACGCCCTCAAGGGGCGCGGGGCTGTGTCCATATGCGGCTCCGCCGCGGGGCGCGCTCAGCCCCGACGGCGCCGCACCCGGCCGCTCACCCTTCGCGGCACTCTCTTCGTACCGCGCCACGAGTTCCTGTCCCTTTTCCAGAACACCCTCGGGCAGTTTCACCGTCCCCGACGCCGCCGCCACCAGGTCCACCCGCGCGCCGATCTCCTCGGCGAACGACGTCAGTCGCCCCGCGTCCGCCGCCGACCGCATATCCACCAGAGCCACCACGACGTAACGTTTCCGCGGATAACGGGCGTGCAGATCCCGGATCGTGTTCAGGACCGTGTTGCCGGTGGAGAACTCGTCGTCGACGAGGACCAGGGGGCCGTCGCCGGACAGCAGGGCGGGGTCCTCGGGGAGCAGCAGGTGGGACGTCGCGTGGGAGTGGGACTCCTCGAAGCCGCCCGCAGGCGCGACCCCGGCGACCGGACGGCGCGTGGAGTGGAGATACGGGGCGAGGCCGATTCCGTCGGCCACCGAATGCCCGAGGCCCGTGGCCGTCTCGGCGTAGCCCAGGACGACCGCCTGCCCGGCCTCTGTCTCGCCGAGCAGGTCACGTACCCGTCGGCCCAGACTGAACCCGTGCCCGTACACCACGGACGGCGACTGCGGTACGTGCTTGCCGAGCACGTTGGAGACCAGGAGGTGGGCCCGTCTGGGGTTGCGGCGCAGGGCGAGGCCGAGGAGGGCCGTCAGGCCGTCGTCGCCCACGAGTTCGACGCCGAGCCGCTCGGCGACCCAGCTGCCGGACCAGACCCCGTTGTTCGCTGCGATGTTCATGGGTTCCCTGTGTCGTCCCGTAGCGCCCGTCAACCCGGTATCCCGGCGGCGAGCAGCTCCACGAAGCCGACGTCCTCGTTGGCCACGCCGAACACCTCGGCGCGGAGCATGGTCCGCTCGGCCCAGGCGCGGTGCGGCTTCACCTCGTTCATCTTGTTCGTGTAGGCCGAGCGAAGTACACCCCCGCCGCCGCGTTCCGGCCGCAGGATGTCCTGGGCGTCGGAGAACTCCTCGTGACTGACGACGGACAGCGCGTGCACGGGGATGACGTGGGACGGGTGGATGCAGGTCTTGCCGAGCAGCCCGTTGGCCTGGTCGAGGGAGATCTCTCTCAGCAGGCCGTCCATGGCGTGCTCGATGAGCCGGTTGCGCAGTTCCACGGCCTGCTCCTCCAGGAAGGGGCTGGTCCGCAGCATCGGCTTGAACATGCGCTCGGGGACCCGGAAGTACTCCCACACCGGCCCGGTCACCGTGAACCCGGTGCCGTCGGCCCGGCCCAGCATGTTCACCACGTCGGCGATGACGGAGGCGATGATCTGCACGTCGTAGGCGGTCATGTCGGGGGCCCGGCGCAGCCCGTAGGACGAGCAGAAGTCGGTCACCCCGAGGCGCAGCGCCAGCACCTTGTCGCGGTACTTGTCGACGGCGCGGGCGATGCCCTCCAGGGCGTCCACGCGTGTCTCCCGGTACATCAGCTCGGGCGTCTCAAGCACCGGCATGCCGAAGAGCCGGCGGCCGCTGCGCAGCGTGGCGCCGTCCAGGGCCTGCAGGAAGGGGATGCCGCGCTCCTCGGTGAACTTCGGGAACACGAATCCGGACAGCAGGGACACGCTCGCGCCCAGCCGCCGTACCAGGTCGGAGATCTGCTCGGGCTCCCGCACCCGGATGAAGAGCAGCGGGAGCTCCGCGCCGGCCCGCTCCCGCTCGGCCAGGTCGGCGAACTGCCGGACGAGGTTCTCCTCGCCGGCCACCACGTCCTCGTCGCCGATGGAGTCCTCCAGGCACAGCACCATCGAGACCACGCCGAGTGCCGCCTGCTTGACGACGTCGTCGGCGAGCCGCGGCCGGGTGGCCGGGCTGTACAGGGTGGCGCCCAGGGCCGCGGAGAGCAGCCGGGCCGGGGAGTCGGCGGTGAACTCGCACGGCTCCTGATGGAAGAGGCGCTGCCGCACCTCAGGTGCGATGTGCCCGAAATGACGCATAGAACTCCCCCGTGGCGTGGGCCGAGCCTGTGAAATTGGTAAAGGGTGGCCGGTAATAGTACGTACAAAGCCATGTCGGAGGTTCCCGCCGGGCATGAATTCCAGGTAACCCGCCTGTGTCGGTCGCGAGGCCCCCCGCGTTGTCGTGACCAGGACCGAGAGGGCAGGATGACCGCATGACGCACGCGATGCTGAAGGGGTCGAACGTCCCCGTGGAAGCCACCACGGTCCGGGCCGTGCTGCGCTGGACGCCCGGGCAGGGGGTTCCGGACGTCGACGCCTCGGCGCTGCTCCTCGGCCCCGACGGACGTGTGCGCTCCGACGAGGACTTCGTCTTCTACAACCAGCCCCGGCACCCTTCCGGGAAGGTCTGGCGACTCGGCAAGAAGCGGGTGGCCGAGGGCCTCACCGACACGATCCAGACAGATCTCCCCGGTGTCGAGTCCAACGTCGGCCGAATCCTCCTGGTCGCATCGGCGGACGGCATCCCGTTCGAACACGTACCCGCCCTGCGCATCCTGCTGTACGACGCCTCGGCACCCGACGCCGAACCGCTGGCCCACTTCGACATCAAGCCGGAGACCGGCGCCGAGACCGCCCTGATCTGCGGCGAGCTGTACCGCAGGGGCGAGGGCTGGAAGTTCCGCGCGCTCGGCGAGGGCTACAGCAACGGCCTCAAGGGCCTGGCCACGGACTTCGGCATCTCGGTGGACGAGTCCGAGCCGATGGAGGAGCCCCTGACGTCCCTCCCACTCCCGCCCGAGCAGCCGACCTCGGTACCCACCCAGCCGGCCTACGGCTACCCCCAGCCCACCTCACCGGCCCAGCCGTCGGCCTACGGCTACCCGCAGCCCGCCTACACCCAGCAACAGCCCCAGTCGGGCTACGGCTACCCGCCTCCGGCCCCGATCCCGGTGGCGACGGTCCCGAACGCGGACTTCAGGCTGCCTCCGCAAGGGCCACAGTTCATCGGGCGCTAGCTGTTGCTTTCAGGGGCGCGGGGCTGTGTCCATGTGCGGCTCCGCCGCGTGGGCGCGAGCAACCACGAACCACCCGCAGTCGCGCACCCACGGCACACCCCACCCCCGCGGGCGACCTACCTCTCCGCCTTCGTCTTGTAACCCCGCCCCCACTGCAAGCCCCACCCGTACAGCCGGTCCAGCTCCCCCTGGAACCCGTACACGAACTTCACCTCGCGCCGGACGACCAGCTCGCCCTTCACGTTCTCGATCATCACCACCGCACACGACCGGGCCTGCGGATGCCGTTCGTCGAGGCCTATCTCGATGCGCGGCCCGTTGCTCGGGTACAGCGTGACGATCGCGTGCGTGCGGTCGAACGCCGGCGTCTGGTCGTAGATGTACACGAACACCAGCAGCCGCTTGATGTCGTCCCGGTGGTCGAGGTTGACGTACATCGTCTCGCCGGACGCGGACCCGAACCGGTCGTCGCCGCTGAGCTTGACGTACGGCGGTGCGTTCACGTCCCCGAGCAGCCCGCCGAGCGGCTGGACGACCCCCTTGCTCCCGTCGGCCAGCTCGTACAGCGCCCCGAGGTCGAGGTCGACGTTGACCATGCTCTGCCCGTGCCCCATCACCTCCGGCGGCTTGAGCGCCCTGAAGGGGTGCCGGAACAGACTCGTGCGCTGTTCGCCGTCGAAGTCGGACGTCCGCATCCGCCAGGCGAGGTTGACCCGGAGGTTGCCGGTGGCCGCGCCCTGCTTGGTGAGGGACACCTGCTGGTGCCGCCTGGTGAGCTCGATGGCGTTGGACGCGGCGCTGCCCGAGTCGAACTCGGCCGCCCGCCCGCCCAGCAGTCCGTCGAAGAAACCCATTCCCGCCCCCAGTAGCTCCTGTGAACGCCTCAGGGCGGCCGACCGGGTCGGCCGCCCTGAACAGAGCGTTCCTCGTCGAGGAGGGCGTCACACCCTCCGTTTTCGGCCCGGCGAGCCGGTTCAGACCCCGGAGGGGACCTCGGCCTTGTCGTCCGATCCCGCGTTTCCCTCGGCCTCCGCCAGCCGCTGGTTGCGCCGCACGGAGGACCAGAACGACCAGCCGATCAGGACGACGCCGACCAGACCGGTGATGACCTCGTTGATCTCGTACTGGATGGTGACCATCAGGAGCACGGCCAGCGCGCCGATGGCGTAGTGGGCGCCGTGCTCCAGGTAGACGTAGTCGTCCAGGGTGCCCTGGCGGACCAGGTAGACGGTGAGCGAGCGGACGTACATCGCGCCGATGCCGAGGCCGAGGGCCATGAGGACGATGTCGTTGGTGATGGCGAACGCGCCGATCACGCCGTCGAAGGAGAAGGACGCGTCCAGGACCTCCAGGTAGAGGAACATGAAGAACGCGGCCTGGCCGGCCAGCACGACCGCCGACTTCTTCTTGCCGGTGCGCTCGGCCTCTTCCTCCTCCTCGTGCTCGCGCTCCTCCTCGGCTTCGAGCCGGTCCTCGAAGAAGCCGGAGAGGCCGCCGACGATCATGTACGTGATCAGGCCGGCGATGCCGGCGATCAGGACCGTCTGCGCCTTGTCGACGTGGCCGCCGCCGTGCTGGTGGGCGTGGACGGCGAAGGTGAAGGAGGTGATCAGCAGGACGATCAGGGCGATGCAGACCGCCAGCATGTCGACCTTGCCGAGCTTGGCGAGCGGGCGCTCGATCCAGCGCAGCCACTGGATGTCCCGGTCCTCGAAGATGAAGTCGAGGAAGATCATCAGCAGGAACATACCGCCGAACGCGGCGATCGCCGGGTGGGCGTCGGTGACCAGTTCCTGGTAGCGGTCCTTGTTGTTGAGCGCGAGGTCGACGGCCTCGATGGGGCCCATCTTGGCGGTGACCGCGACGATGACGACCGGGAAGACCAGCCGCATGCCGAAGACGGCGATGAGGACGCCGACCGTGAGGAAGATCTTCTGCCAGAAGGCGTTCATCTTCTTCAGGATTCCGGCGTTGACGACCGCATTGTCGAACGACAGGGAGATCTCCAGGACGGCGAGGATCGCCACGATGCCGAAGGCCTCCCACCCCCCGTAGAAGACCGCGGCGACCAGGCCGAGCGCGGTGATCGCGAACGACCAGCCGAAGGTTTTCAGAAGCACTGGCTACCCAATCTTGTGTGTACGGGTCTCGCTCGCGCCGTACTCGGCTTTACCTACTGTTGACCACGAAGTGTAGAGGGCGCCGGTGTCCTGCGGGTGGGGCGGGCCCTACATCCGGACGGAACAGTGCTATGAGACGTTCACACCGAAGTCGAGCGCGATGCCGCGCAGGCCCGAGGCGTAGCCCTGGCCGACGGCGCGGAACTTCCACTCGCCCTGGTAGCGGTAGAGCTCGCCGAAGATCATGGCGGTCTCGGTGGAGGCGTCCTCGGACAGGTCGTAGCGGGCGAGCTCCTGGCCGTCGGCCTGGTTGACGACCCGGATGAAGGCGTTGGAGACCTGGCCGAAGGTCTGGCCGCGCTCGTCGGCCATGTGGATCGAGACCGGGAACACGATCTTGTCGCAGGTGGCCGGCACCTTGGGCAGGTCGACCAGAATCGATTCGTCGTCCCCCTCGCCCTCACCGGTGAGGTTGTCGCCGGTGTGCTCCACGGAGCCCTCCGGGCTCTTGAGCTGGTTGTAGAAGACGAACCACTCGTCGCCGAGGACCCGCCCGCCCTGACACAGCAGTGCACTGGCGTCCAGGTCGAAGGGGGCGCCGGTGGTGGAGCGGGCGTCCCAGCCGAGTCCGATCATGACGTTGGTGAGGTTCGGTGCGGCCTTCGAGAGGGAGACATTGCCCCCCTTGGCGAGCGTGACGCCCATGATGCTGGTCCTCCCCTAGCGGTGTTTCTCCGGTTGTCCTGCGCGTCCGGCGCCGACCGTAAACGGTGCGGCGCCGGACAGTGCGGACTTTCGAACGCCCCGGGGCGTTCACATGACTCAGACGTTGACGCCGAAGTCCTGGGCGATGCCGCGCAGGCCGGAGGCGTAGCCCTGGCCGATGGCGCGGAACTTCCACTCCGCACCGTTGCGGTACAGCTCGCCGAAGACCATCGCGGTCTCGGTCGAGGCGTCCTCGGACAGGTCGTAGCGGGCGATCTCGGCGCCGCCGGCCTGGTTGACCACGCGGATGAACGCGTTGCGGACCTGGCCGAAGGACTGCTGTCGGTTGTCGGCGTCGTAGATCGACACCGGGAAGACGATCTTGTCGACGTCGGCGGGGACCGTGGCGAGGTTGACCTTGATCACCTCGTCGTCGCCCTCGCCCTCACCGGTGAGGTTGTCGCCGGTGTGCTCGACCGAGCCCTCGGGGCTCTTGAGGTTGTTGAAGAAGACGAAGTTCTGGTCACTGCCGACCTTGCCCGCCGAGTTGAGCAGGAGTGCGCTGGCGTCCAGGTCGAAGTCGGTGCCGGTGGTGGTCCGGACGTCCCAGCCCAGACCGACGAGGACCGCGGTCAGGCCGGGGGCCTCCTTCGTCAGCGATACGTTGCCGCCCTTGCTGAGGCTGACTCCCACGAGTCCTCCCATGTGTGTCCAGGGGCGGGGAGCCCCGTCGTGCTTCGGATACCGGATCAACGATTCGATCCTAGTGACGGGTTCCCGCCGCACGCAGGCCCTGGACCCCGAAGAATCACGGGGTGTCGGCCGTGCGGACCCCTAGGGGGTCCGGCGAGTCGGCCCCCGGGCGGCCGGCTGGGGGGGCGCGGACCGGCCGGTGAGGGGTTACAGCGCGTCGAGCGCCGTCACGTACTCGTTCAGGTCGCGGGCGTCCGGCAGGCCGTTGACCACGGTCCAGCGCACGACACCCTCCTTGTCGATGACGAAGGTGCCGCGGACGGCGCAGCCCTTGGCCTCGTCGAAGACACCGTAGGCGCGGGAGGTCTCGCCGTGCGGCCAGAAGTCGCTCAGCAGCGGGTACTCCAGGCCCTCCTGCTCGGCGAAGACGCGCAGGGTGTGGATGGAGTCGTTGGAGACCGCCAGCAGCTGGGTGTCGCGGTCCTCGAACTTCGGCAGGTTGTCGCGCAGCTCGCACAGCTCACCGGTGCACACACCCGTGAAGGCGAACGGGTAGAAGAGCACCACCACGTTCTTCTCGCCGCGGAAGTCGGACAGCTTCACGGCCCGGCCGTGGTTGTCCTTGAGCTCGAAGTCGGGCGCCTTGTCGCCGACCTGGATCGCCATCGCTGCATCCCTTCGTAAGGGGCTGTTGGGGTGAGGACACCCTATGCGGGGACTCCCGCACGGCGATCGCGGCAGGCCGGTGGACGGACCGGCGCCCGGTCCGTCCACCGGCGGGGCTCAGCGCTTCTTGGCGGCAGCCTTCGGCGTGTTCAGCCGGCTTCCGTTCCAGTCCTTGCCCACGCTGACGCTCTTGGTCTGCGACAGGCCGGCGGTCGTGACCGCCTCGCCGATGTCGCTCGGCTCGACGTAGCCGTCGCGGCCGGTCTTCGGCGTCAGCAGCAGGATCGAGCCACCTTCTTCGAGGAAGCCGAGGGCGTCGACCAGCGCGTCCGTCAGGTCGCCGTCATCCTCACGGAACCAGAGCACCACGGCGTCTGCCACGTCGTCGTAGTCCTCGTCCATCAGCTCGTTGCCGATGGTCTCTTCGATGGACTCGCGGAGCTCCTGGTCGACGTCGTCGTCGTAGCCGATCTCCTGGACCACCTGGTCTGGCTGGAACCCCAGCCTGACGGCAGGGGTGGTCCGCTCCTCCGCGTGGTCCGCGGTCGCGCTCACGGGTTGCCTCCTGATCATGTCTTGGTGATGAACTCAGCCACGCGCGTGCGCGAAGCATTGGCCGTAGTCCACACGGGCGGGACGGATCGCGCAAGTACCCGGCCGTTCGGACCGCCGAAACGGTGACGATCCCGGCCGTGTCGCCGCAACTCCCGGCACCGTATCGCGGACGGGCGTGACACACACCACTCCCTTTTGCCCGCTATGTTCCTTTCGGAATCATCCTCACATACGGCGGTCGAACGAGTTTGCCAAGCGCGTCACACCCCGGGCGTATCGTTGCGTTTCGGCCGGTCCCGAGTTACCTCGCGGTAGAGATGACGTGCGCAGCCCCGGGGTGGACGATGGACAGCGGTGCAGGCCAAACGCAGGGAAACAGGGAAAACAGGGAAAAACAGGGAATCAGTGCCCCTCTGACAGGTAAGGAACAGCGTGGCTTCCGGATCCGATCGCAACCCGATCATCATTGGCGGCCTTCCGAGTCAGGTTCCTGACTTCGACCCCGAGGAAACCCAGGAGTGGCTCGACTCGCTCGACGCCGCCGTGGACGAGCGCGGCCGGGAGCGGGCCCGCTATCTGATGCTCCGCCTGATCGAGCGCGCCCGCGAGCGGCGCGTCGCGGTGCCCGAGATGCGCAGCACGGACTACGTCAACACGATCCCGACCCGGGCCGAGCCGTTCTTCCCGGGCAACGAGGAGATCGAGCGCAAGGTCCTGAACGCGACCCGCTGGAACGCCGCGGTGATGGTCTCCCGCGCCCAGCGTCCGGGCATCGGCGTCGGCGGTCACATCGCCACCTTCGCCTCCTCGGCCTCCCTCTACGATGTGGGCTTCAACCACTTCTTCCGCGGCAAGGACGACGGCCTCGGCGGCGACCAGGTCTTCTTCCAGGGGCACGCCTCCCCCGGCATCTACGCGCGCGCGTTCCTGCTCGACCGGCTCGGCGAAACCCAGTTGGACGGCTTCCGCCAGGAGAAGTCGAAATACCCGGACGGCCTCTCCAGCTACCCGCACCCGCGCTCGATGCCGGACTTCTGGGAGTTCCCGACGGTGTCGATGGGCCTCGGCCCGATCGGCGCGATCTACCAGGCGCGGATGAACCGCTACATGCACGCGCGCGGGATCGCCGACACCTCCAAGTCGCACGTCTGGGCGTTCCTCGGCGACGGCGAGATGGACGAGCCGGAGTCGCTCGGCCAGCTGTCCATCGCCGCCCGCGAGGGCCTGGACAACCTCACCTTCGTCGTCAACTGCAACCTGCAGCGGCTCGACGGCCCGGTGCGCGGCAACGGCAAGATCATCCAGGAGCTGGAGTCGGTCTTCCGGGGCGCCGGCTGGAACGTGATCAAGCTGGTCTGGGACCGCACCTGGGACCCGCTGCTCGCCCAGGACCGCGACGGCGTGCTCGTCAACAAGATGAACACGACCCCCGACGGCCAGTTCCAGACCTACGCCACCGAGTCCGGCGCGTACATCCGCGACCATTTCTTCGGCGACGACCAGCGGCTGCGCGCGATGGTCGAGCACATGAGCGACGACCAGATCCTGCACCTGGGCCGCGGCGGCCACGACCACCGCAAGATCTACGCGGCGTTCAAGGCGGCCACCGAGCACCGGGGCCAGCCGACGGTCATCCTGGCCAAGACGATCAAGGGCTGGACGCTGGGCCCGAACTTCGAGGGCCGCAACGCCACGCACCAGATGAAGAAGCTGACGGTCGCCGACCTCAAGGGCTTCCGGGACCGCCTGCACCTGCCGATCTCCGACAAGGAGCTGGAGTCCGGCCTGCCGCCGTACTACCACCCGGGCCGGAACTCGGAAGAGATCCAGTACATGCACGACCGGCGCAAGGGCCTCGGCGGCTACGTCCCGACCCGCGTCGTACGCTCCAAGCCGCTCGCGCTGCCGGACGACAAGACGTACGCGACCGTGAAGAAGGGCACCGGCCAGCAGTCGATCGCCACGACGATGGCGTTCGTACGACTGCTCAAGGACCTCATGCGGGACAAGGAACTCGGCCGTCGCTTCGTGCTGATCGCGCCGGACGAGTACCGCACGTTCGGCATGGACTCCTTCTTCCCGAGCGCGAAGATCTACAACCCGCTCGGCCAGCAGTACGAGGCGGTCGACCGCGACCTGCTGCTCGCCTACAAGGAGTCCCCGACCGGCCAGATGCTGCACGACGGCATCTCGGAGGCCGGCTGCACGGCCTCCCTGATCGCGGCCGGCTCGGCCTACGCCACGCACGGCGAGCCGCTCATCCCGGTCTACGTCTTCTACTCGATGTTCGGTTTCCAGCGCACCGGCGACCAGTTCTGGCAGATGGCCGACCAGCTGGCGCGCGGTTTCGTCCTGGGCGCGACCGCCGGCCGTACGACCCTGACCGGCGAGGGCCTCCAGCACGCCGACGGCCACTCCCAGCTGCTGGCCTCGACGAACCCGGCGTGCGTGGCCTACGACCCGGCGTACTCGTACGAGATCGCCCACATCGTCCAGGACGGCCTGCGCCGCATGTACGGCGGCGACGCCGAGCACCCGCACGGCGAGGACGTCTTCTACTACCTGACCGTCTACAACGAGCCGATCCAGCACCCGGCCGAGCCGGCCGACGTCGACGTCGAGGGCATCCTCAAGGGCGTCCACCGGATCAGCGCGGGCACGGCGGGCACGGTCCCGGCGCAGATCATGGCGTCTGGCGTGGCGGTCCCGTGGGCGATCGAGGCCCAGCGGATCCTCGCCGAGGACTGGAACGTGAAGGCCGACGTCTGGTCCGCCACCTCCTGGAACGAGCTGCGGCGCGAGGCCGTGGCCTGCGAGGAGCACAACCTGCTGCACCCGGAGGAGGAGCAGCGGACCCCGTGGGTGACGCAGAAGCTGAGCGGCGCCGAGGGTCCGTTCGTGGCCGTGTCCGACTGGATGCGGTCGGTTCCGGACCAGATCGCGCGCTGGGTACCGGGCACGTACCAGTCACTGGGCGCCGACGGGTTCGGCTTCGCCGACACGCGGGGCGCGGCGCGCCGGTTCTTCCACATCGACGCGCAGTCGATCGTGGTCGCGGTGCTGACCGAGCTGGCCCGCGAGGGCAAGCTCGACCGTTCGGTGCTCAAGCAGGCCATCGACCGGTACCAGCTGCTGGACGTCACGGCGGCGCACCCGGGCGCGGCGGGCGGCGACGCGTAGCCCCTGACGGGCGAACCGGCCGAGGGCGGCGGAGCTGTGGTCTCCGCCGCCCTCGCGCTTTCCTTACGATGCGCACATGAAGGAACAGTCCGCACAGGCCCGTTGGGAGCAGGTCACCCAACGCCCGTTGCTGGCGCTCGCGGTGGCCTTCGCCGTCGCCTACGCGCTGCCGATCGTGGACAGTTCCGCGGGACATGTCCTCACCGCCGCGTGCACGGTGGCGGAGTGGGTGGTGTGGGGCTCCTTCGCCGTGGACTACCTGATGCGGCTGGCCCTCGCGCCCCGGCGCAAGGAGTTCGTGCGGACGCACTGGATAGACCTGTGCGCGGTGGTGCTGCCGCTGCTCCAGCCGCTGCGACTGCTCCGGCTCGTCGCGACGCTGATGCTGGTGGGGCGGCGGGCACGGATGGCCTCGCAGATCCGGCTGACGACGTATGTCGTCGGCGCGGTCGTCGGCCTCCTCATGTTCGGGTCGCTGGCCGTGCTGTCGGTGGAGCGCGACTCGCCGAACGGGAACATCCGGACGCTGGGTGACGCGCTGTGGTGGTCGTTCACGACGATGACAACGGTGGGTTACGGGGACCACGCGCCGACGACCGGGCTGGGCCGGATGATCGCGGTGGGCCTGATGCTCTCCGGGATCGCCCTGCTGGGTGTGGTGACGGCGAACATCGCGACGTGGTTCATCGCGCGGTTCGAGAAGGACGACGTGGAGGAGCGGCGGCAGACGGAGGCGATCGGGATGCTGACCGAGGAAGTGCGGGCGCTCAGGGCGGAGGTCACTGCCCTGCGCGAGGGGGTGGCGGCGGGGGGCGGGGTGCGCTCACCGGCGCTGGCCGGGTGCCGCTGCGCCCACCCCTGCCGCCCTGGGGGCACCTCCCAGGCCCTTAAGGCACTGGGGGAGGCACGACTGCCCGCAGCCGAGTAGCCCGGTAAGGGGCGCTGGGGGTACCCCCGGCCGAAGGGGCTGGGGGAGGAACTGCGCGAGCAACCCCCACCGGCCCGCACGCTAGAGCGATACGCCCCCCAGCCACAGCAGCGCCAGCACCGTGTCGATCGCCCCCAGCACCACCGCCACCAGCGCCGGTACGGAGCTCTTCGGGTTCCATATCCGGCCCATGGAGACCCAGCCGCACACCAGTGCCGCCGGCCCCAGCACGATCCCCAGCGTGAAGAAGCCGGCAACGGCACAGATCGTGCCGACGATGCCCAGCGTGTCGCGGTCCAGCCCGCCCCGTGGGCCTGTCCGGCCACGTGAACGGGGGTACCCGCGGGTTCGTTGCCCGAAGCTCGCCATCATCAACTCCTCGGTCTCCATGACCTGTTCGGGTTGATGACCGGGTACCCCTGTTCCGCGTCCGCAGACCTGCCCGCGCGCTGCCCCCCTCCGGCAGCGCGCCGCGGCCCAACTGTCCTCCCATGCCCTGCGGAGGACTTGACCCACTGTGACCTGCGGTGCGTACCGAGGGCGAGGAATCTTTAGCGGAGTCACCCTGATAGGCGAACTTCGCCCCCAGAAACCGGACATAACGGCCCGGCGCGTTGCGCTAGATGTGGCCGACGCCCGCGCCCGCGTCCGTGTGCTCGCCGCGCTTGGTGAACAGCGCGACCAGGATCGCGACCGCCGCCACCCCCGCCGCGACGAGCGAGGCGAGGCTCATGCCGGAGATGAACGTGTCGTGGGCGACGCCGGAGATCTTCGCGGCGATCTCCGCGGGCGTGCCCTCGGCGACCGGCGCGACACCGACCTGGACGGCTTCCGATGCCTGCGCCAGCTGCGCGTCGGTCAGCTTCGGCAGCCCCGCGTCGGCCCAGTTGCCCGGCAGGTCGCTGTCGACCTTGGAAGCCATCACGGCGCCGAGGACGGCCGTACCGAGGCTGCCGCCGATCTGCATCGCGGCCTGCTGGAGACCGCCGGCCACACCGGAGAGCTCCATCGGCGCGTTGCCGACGATGACCTCGGTGGCGCCGACCATGACCGGCGCGAGGCCGAGGCCGAGCAGGGCGAACCAGAGGGACATGAGCGCGCTGCCGGTGTCCGCCTTGAGTGTGGACATGCCGTACATGGCGATCGCGGTGGCCGCCATGCCGCCGGCCAGCGGGATGCGCGGGCCGAGCTTGGTGATCGCGGCGCCGGCCAGCGGGGAGCCGACGATCATCATGCCGGTGAGCGGGAGGAGGTGGAGGCCGGCGTCGACCGGGTCCATGCCGTGCACGTTCTGGAGGTAGAACGTCACGAAGAAGAGGCCGCCCATGAAGGCGATGGCCATCAGGACCATGAGCACGACGCCCGCGGAGAGCGGGACGGAGCGGAACAGGCCCAGCGGGATGAGCGGCTCCTTGACCCTCGTCTCCCAGAAGGCGAAGAGGGCGAAGCCCAGCACCGACGCGGCGATGAACGTCCACGTCTTGCCGTCGCCCCAGCCCCAGCTCGGCGCCTTGATGAGGGCCCAGACCAGGCAGAACATGGCGCCGGAGAGCAGGCCGATGCCGAGCAGGTCGAAGGAGCGCGGCGCGTTCTCCGCGCGGTGGTCGAGCAGCATGACCACGCCGAGGATCAGGGCGATGGCGCCGACCGGCACGTTGATGAAGAACACCGACTGCCAGCTGACGTGCTGGACCAGCACGCCGCCGAGGATCGGGCCGCCCGCGGTGGAGGCGCCGATGACCATGCCCCAGATGCCGATCGCCATGTTGAGCTTCTCGGCCGGGAAGGTGGCCCGCAGCAGGCCGAGCGCGGCCGGCATCAGCAGCGCGCCGAACAGGCCCTGGAAGACGCGGAAGGTGACGACCAGGCCGATGCTGTCGGACAGGCCGATGGCCCCGGAGGCGGCGGCGAAGCCGACGACGCCGATCAGGAACGTCTGCCGGTGGCCGAAGCGGTCACCGAGCTTGCCCGCGGTGATCAGGGAGACCGCGAGGGCGAGGAAGTAGCCGTTGGTGATCCACTGGACCTGGGCGAAGGTGGCGCCGAGGTCCTTCTGGATCGCGGGGTTGGCGATGGCCACGATGGTGCCGTCGAGGGCGACCATCATGACCCCGACGGCGACGGTTATCAGGGTGAACCAGGGGTGGCCGCGCAGGCCGGAGGCCGGCGGCCGGTCCGGCAGGGCCGCTGGTGCCTTGTCCCCCGACCCCGCCGTGTCGATCGTGGTCTGACTAGTCATGCGTTCGAGGCTAGTGACAGCCACTGACAGTTGACAAACAAATTCACTAGTCAGTAACTGTCAGGCATGGAGACGCTGCGCGAACGCAAGAAACAGCACACCCGGGACACGCTGCTGCGGTCCGCGCTCGAACTGTTCGTGACCCAGGGCTACGAGCACACCACCGTCGACGAGATCGCCGCGTCCGTCGACGTCTCGCAGCGCACCTTCTTCCGTTACTTCGCCAGCAAGGAGGACGTGGCGTTCTTCGTGCCGCGGCTCACCGAGAAGCACTACGTCGAGGCGGTGCGCCGCCGCCCGCCCGAGGAGCCCCCGCTGGAGGCGCTGCGCCGGTCGGTCATGGACAGCTGGGACACCATCGAGGAGGCCATCGAGCGGTACGTGCCGGTCGAGCTGTTCCTGCGCATGTACAAGATGATCGAGGCGACCCCGGCCCTGTTCGCCGCCCACCTGCGGCGTCAGGCGGAGACGGAGGAGGAGATCGCGCGGATCGTCGCCGAGCGGGAGGGCGTCGACCCGGACACCGACCCCCGGCCCCGGCTCGTGGTCGCCGTGTTCGGCGCGGTCGTCCGGGTCACCGAGCGGCACTGGTCGGTCGGTGACGACTTCAGCGTCACCGCAATCCGCGAACTCACCGCGTCGTACCTCGATCAGGTGGGACCGGCGCTCACCGGGAACTGGCGCGAGGACTGACTCCCCTTCACATGGGCCCGAGACAGGCCTCACGTTTGCCGAAACGTGATAACTGTCACTCAGTTACCGCGAGACCCCTTCGTTCTCCTAGTGTGTCCTCCCAGTGACTTCCTTCGACACCTCCCCGCCCCTCAACGTCTGGCGCGCACTGCTTGCCCTGGCCGTCGTGTTCGTGATGCTCGCGACCACCGGCTGGACCGCCCTGCGCACGCACCGCGAGACCACCGCCCTGCAGACCTCCCTCGCCAAGTGGGAGCACGGCAGCGTCCACGGCCTGCACCTGCCGGACCCGGAGGCGTCGCCCGCGCTCCTCACCCGGTTCTTCGCGTCGCTCACCGCGCAGGAGCGCGACCGGCTCGTGCACCGTTACCCGCTCGCCGTGGGCAACATGAACGGTGCCCCGGCCGAACTGCGGTACCGCGCCAACGACATCGCCCTCGACCAGCAGCGCGCCGTCGAGAAGAAACGCATGCACGACCCGCGGCTCAGCGTGGCCGGGCAACAGGACGCCGGCCGTCGCATGCACCGCTACGAGGCGCTGATGGCGAAGGGCCGGCAGATCCTCGCCTTCGACCCGGACGGCAGCGGCCGGGTCGCGGAGGTGTTCGGCGACCTCACGAAGGCCGAGCGGATCTCCGTCGTCGTCCCCGGCGTCGACACCGACCTGCTCACCTTCCAGAAGACGTACCGCCAGTACACCGCGCCGGTCGGCATGGCCAAGGCGCTGTACCGGGCGGAGCGCACGGCGAGCCCGTCGACCCGTACGGCGGTGATCGCCTGGGCCGACTACACCGCACCCGACGGCCTCGGCGTGGACGCGGCGACCGGGATGGCCGCCGAGCAGGGCGCCGTACGCCTCAACGCGCTGCTGCGCGCGCTGCCCGGGGACGCGCCGGTGTCGATGTTCTGCCACAGCTACGGCTCGGTGGTCTGCGGGGTGGCCGCGCACGCCATGCCGGACCGGGTGGCCGACATAGCGGTGGCCGCGAGTCCCGGGATGCGCGTCGAGAACGCCTCCCACCTGGGCACCTCGGCCCGGGTGTGGGCGATGCGGGACGCCTCCGACTGGATCCAGGACGTCCCCTATCTGGAGCTCGGCGGACTCGGCCACGGTGCCGACCCCGTCTCCTCCTCCTTCGGCGCCCGGGTGCTGTCGGCGCACGACGCGAAGGGACACGCCGGCTACTTCGAGCCGGGCACGGACAGCCTGCGCAACCTCGCGGACGTCGGGGTCGGCGCATACGGCGCGGTGACCTGCGCCCACGACGATGACGGGTGCCGGGCGGGTTTGTCCGGCACGTTGATGGCCGGACGCGCGTAGAGACAGCAGGAAGTGCGGTATGCGCGGGGATGGGACTGAGAAGCACGTGCCGCATACGATGAGCCGCATGGGTGACGTACTGGCCGGATTTCATGCCGCCTGGGAGTTCGAGTCCGACTCCGTGCTCATCCGCTACGAACGGGGGATTCGAACACCCAAGCTGTTCCAGAGCCTGGGTGAACGCCGGGTGCCGCTGGCCGCGCTGGAGGGCGTGACGCTCACGCCCGGGAAGCGGGGCACGGTCGTGCTGAAGGCCGAGCCGCGCCCCGGCGCCGACCCCCTGCTGGAGGCGGCGGCCGGGCAGCTGAAGGACGGCAGCGACCCGTACCGCCTGGTGGTCCCGGCCGAGCGGGCGACCCTCGCCGAGTACTACGCCGACGAGCTGCGACCGCTGCTCACCGCGTCCGGACCGACGGAAAGATTTCTGGTCGCCGCACCCGAGGGGCCCCGGCAGTTCAAGGCGTACGACGGGAAGGCGAGCTTCGACGGCCGGGCCGTGCACTTCCGGTGGTCGTGGACGGGCGCGTCCACGGCGAAGTGGAAGGCCGGCGACCAGAGCTTCGCCGTCGCCGACCTGGGAGGTGTGGAGTGGCGGTCGCCCGAGGTCTTCGAGGGGCATCTGCGACTGCTGCGGCGGGACCTCGCGGGGGCGACGCCGACGGTCCCGGCCGACCAGGATCCGGCGACCGTGGTGTTCGGGCTGGGCTACGGCCCCGTGCACGAGTCGTTGCCGTTCGCGGCGGCGGTGCTGGAGGCCCTGCGGGCCAAGGGGGCCGCTGCGGTGCCGGCGCCGGCGGGGCGGCGGGATCCCGCGGACATCGCCGAGCGGATTCGGCATCTGGGGGAGCTGCATCAGGCGGGGCTGGTCACCGACGAGGAGTTCGCCGCGAAGAAGGCGGAGTTGTTGGCCGAGTTGTGAGGGGCGGTTGTCCGACTGCCGGCCGGTGGGGGCTGGTCGCGCCGCTCCTCCCCCAGCCTTCGGCCGGGGGTACCCCCGGCGCCCCCAAGGGGGCGCGTTTCAGTTGCTGCCGGTTTCGTAGAAACTGATCTTCCTGTCCAGGACCGACAGGGTGTCGTGGAGTTCGGCGATCCTCGACACGACGTCTCTTCTTGTCTGCTCCAGCAGCTCGCGGCGCTCGGGGTAGGTCGTCTCGCCTTCCCGCACCAGTTCCGCGTAGCGGACCATGTCGGCCACCGGCATGCCGGTCAGGCGGAGCTTGGTCACGAAGTCCAGCCAGTCCAGGTCGCGGTTGCTGTAGCGGCGCTGGCCGGTGTGGGAGCGGTCGATGCTGGACATCAGGCCGATCCGCTCGTACCAGCGCAGGGTGTGGGCGGTCAGGCCGGTGAAGGCGACGACCTCGCTGATCGTGTAACGGTCCTGGCCCTCGGGACGCGGATGCCGCCGGGGCGGAGCGGAACAGACGTTGGCGGGCGCGATGTCGGGCTGCTCGGTGGGGGCCTCGGTCGTGGTGTGCATCACCGTCATGCACCCACGCTATGACCTTCGAGTGCACTCGAAGCAAGCGGGACCCGGTAAGAAATACGCGGGACGGGCGGCCCGGACGGTGACTAGCGTGCGGGGCATGAGTCTCGTACGCCGTGCCACGGCCGACGACGCGGCAGAAGTGCTGCGGCTGCGCCAGGTGATGATCGACACGCTGCCCGACGGGGACAGCTCCACAGGATGGCACGCCCAGGCGCGACCGGCGCTGGAGGAGCGGCTGGGCGAGCCGGACGGGGACTTCGCCGCGTTCGTCGTCGACCATCCGGACCGGCCCGGGGCGCTGGCGGCGCTGGTCGTGGGGACCGTCGACTACCGGATCGGCAAGGCGGGCACCCCGCACGGCCGCTCCGGGTACGTCTTCAGCGTGGCGACCGACCCGGACGCCCGTCGGCGCGGGTACGCGCGCGCGTGTATGGAGGAGCTGCTGGTCTGGTTCCGCGAGCGGGGTGCGGGGCAGGTCATGCTGACCGCGTCCGCGGAGGCCGAGCCGCTCTACGCCGCGCTCGGCTTCGTCCACAAGCCGGACCCCACGATGATGCTGCGGCTCTGAGCCGCTTAGGGTCGTAGGCATGTCCTTGAACAGCCTCGCGTCCATCGAGAACTGGCCGGTCCCCACCGCCGCGGCGGGTGTCGTACGCACCGACGGGACGGTCCTCGGTACCCGCGGGCCGGTCGGACACCGCTTCCCGCTGGCCTCCGTCACCAAGCCGCTCGCGGCGTACGCGGTGCTCGTCGCGTACGAGGAGGGGGCGGTCGAGCTCGACGAGCCGGCCGGGCCGGACGGGGCGACGGTACGGCACCTGCTCGCGCACACCTCGGGGCTGGCCTTCGACGAACACCGGGTCATGGCGCCTCCCGGGGAGCGGCGGCTGTACTCGAACGCCGGGTTCGAGGTGCTCGGGGAGCATGTCGCGAAGGCGACGGAGATGCCGTTCGACGAGTACGCCCGGCAGGCGGTGCTGGAGCCGTTGGGCATGACGTCGACGTCGCTGGAGGGGTCGCCGGCGAAGGACGGCGTGTCGTCGGTGTCGGACCTGTTGCGGTTCGCGGCGGAGCTGCAGGCGCCGCGGCTGCTGGATCCGCGGACGGTGGCGGAGGCGACGCTGACCGTCCAGTACCCCGGGACGAAGGGCGTGTTGCCGGGGTACGGGCACCAGAACCCGAACGACTGGGGGCTGGGCTTCGAGATCCGCGACTCCAAGTCGCCGCACTGGACGGGGGCTTCGTCCTCGCCGCGGACGTTCGGGCACTTCGGGCAGGCGGGGACGTTTCTGTGGGTCGACCCCGAGGTGGGGCTGGCGTGTGTCGCGCTGACAGACAGGGCGTTCGGCCCCTGGGCGGTCGAGGCGTGGCCGGCATTCACGGACGCGGTGCTGGCGGAGCTGCGCGGCTGAGGTGGGCTGCGGCGGGGGGTGGGGACGCTTACCGGCGCTGGCCGGGTGCCGCTGCGCCCACCCGTGCCGCCTGGGGGCACCTCCCAGGCCCTTAAGGCACTGGGGGAGGCACGCCTGCCCGCAGCTGAGTAAGCCCCGTAAGGGGCGCGGGCAACCCCCACCGGCCCGCGGTCGGACAACGACCGTCGTTACCCCGCCATTTCCCACAGCAACAGCTCCGCGTCCGAGATCCCCGACGCCTCCAAGTCCTTCGCGTCGGTGATCCGTACGGAGTCCCCGGGCGCCAGCTCCACCCCGCCCAGCCGCACTTCGCCCCGCACCACATGCACGTACACATACGCCCCGTCCGGCACCGCCGTCCGCTCCCCCGCCCCCAGGCGGCGGACGTGCAGCATCGCGCCGGCCTCCGGGACCGCGTACGGGGTCGAGTCGGCGATGCCGCGGACGATGTCGTACGACGGTTCGCCGCCGGGGCGTACCGGGGCCAGCCACATCTGGACGAAGGTCAGCGGGCCGGGCCCGTCGTTGCGCTCCACGTGGCGGACGCCCCCCGCGGAGCTCAGCCGCTGCACGTCGCCGTGGAGCACCACCGTCTCGTTGCCCGCCGAGTCGCGGTGCGTGAGCTCGCCCTCGACCACCCACGTCACGATCTCGGTATGGCTGTGCGGATGCTCGTCGAAACCGGCCTCCGGTGCCAGGCGCTCCTCGTTGCAGGCGAGGACCGCCCCGAAGCGCAGGTTGTCGGGGTCGTAGTGCGGGCCGAAGGAGAAGGCGTGCCACGACTCGATGCCGGTCGCGGGGTCGCCTCCCGGATAGCGCTGCGCCGCGCGCCTGACGTCCATCACGGCACCACGGTAGACCGCAGTCGGCACCCGGCGGCGCAGGCTCCCGTCCGGATAAGGCAGTCTTGTCCCCGTGCCCGAACCCGTAACGCGCAAGTCCGACCCCTCGGCTCGTCCGGTCCACCCGCACTCCGCGACCCTGAAGCGGCTGGAGAAGTCGTCCGGCAGCCTCGCCGCCCAGGCCATCGCACGCATGGACGAGACCCTGCCGTGGTACCGGGCCATGCCCCCGGAGAACCGCTCCTGGATCGGGCTCGTCGCCCAGGCGGGCATCGCGGCCTTCACCGAGTGGTTCCGGCACCCGGACGCCCCGCAGGCGATCTCGACGGACGTGTTCGGGACCGCGCCGCGGGAGCTGACCCGGGCGATCACGCTGCGGCAGACCGTGGAGATGGTGCGGACCACCATCGAGGTCATGGAGAGCGCGATCGACGAGGTCGCGGCGCCGGGCGACGAGAGAGTGCTGCGCGAGGCGCTGCTCGTGTACGCCCGTGAGATCGCCTTCGCCACCGCCCAGGTGTACGCCCAGGCCGCCGAGGCACGCGGTGCCTGGGACGCGCGGCTGGAGTCGCTGGTCGTCAATGCCGTGCTGAGCGGAGAGGCCGACGAGGGGGCGGTGAGCAGGGCCGCGGCGCTCGGGTGGAACTCTCCCGACCATGTGTGCGTCGTGCTCGGCACCGCGCCCGAAGGGGACAGCGAGCTGACCGTCGAGGCGATCCGGCGGGCCTCCCGGCACGCCAAGCTGCAGGTGCTGACCGGGGTGCTCGGGGACCGCCTCGTCGTCATCGCGGGCGGCAACGACAATCCGCTGGCCGTGGCCAAGTCGCTGATCGGGCCGTACGCCGCCGGGCCGGTCGTCGCGGGGCCGGTGGTGCCGGACCTGCTGGCGGCCACCCGGTCCGCGCAGGCCGCCGCCGCGGGGCTCAAGGCCTGTTCCGCCTGGCAGGACGCGCCGCGCCCGGTGCTGGCGGACGATCTCCTCCCGGAGCGCGCCATCGCGGGCGATCCGAGCGCGCGCGAGCAGCTGGTGGAGGAGATCTACAGACCGCTGGAAGAAGCCGGTTCGGCGCTGCTGGAAACGCTGAGCGTATATCTGGAACAGGCGAGCAGCCTGGAGGGTGCGGCCCGGATGCTCTTCGTCCACCCGAACACCGTGCGCTACCGGCTCCGACGTGTGACTGACGTCACCGGATGGTCGCCCTCCGATGTACGATCCGCCTTCACGCTGCGGATCGCGCTGATCCTGGGGCGTCTGGTCGATGGAGATCCCCAGTCATAGGATTTTGTCGGGGATCCACAAAACCCCCTCGTGTTCTTCGTCCCTGTCCCCACGGGCGGCCGTGGCCGTCCCCAAGAGAGAGTGTGAGAGTGCTCGTACTCGTCGCTCCCGGCCAGGGCGCCCAGACCCCTGGCTTCCTGACCCCCTGGCTCGACCTTCCCGGTGTCGAGGACCGTCTGCGTGCCTGGTCGGACGCCGTCGGTCTCGACCTGGTGCACTACGGCACGCACGCCGACGCGGACGAGATCCGGGACACCGCGATCGCGCAGCCGCTGCTGGTCGCCGCAGGGCTCGTCTCCGGTGCGGCACTCGGTGACATCGCCGGCATCGCACCGGGCGCGGTCGCCGGGCACAGCGTCGGTGAGATCACCGCCGCCGCCTTCGCGGGCGTCCTGGACGAGACCGCCGCGCTGGCCCTCGTACGCAAGCGCGGGCTCGCGATGGCCGAGGCCGCCGCGATCACCGAGACCGGCATGTCGGCGCTGCTCGGTGGCGACCCGGAGGTCTCCGTCGCGCATCTGGAGAAGCTCGGTCTGACCCCGGCGAACATCAACGGCGCAGGGCAGATCGTCGCGGCCGGAACCCTGGAGCAGCTCGCCGCGCTGAGCGAGGACAAGCCCGAGGGTGTCCGCAAGGTCGTCGCCCTCAAGGTCGCGGGCGCCTTCCACACCCACCACATGGGCCCCGCGGTCGAGAAGCTGGCCGAGGCCGCCAAGGAACTCGCGCCGCTCGACCCGAAGTTCACCTACGTCTCCAACAAGGACGGGCAGACCGTCGCGTCCGGCGCCGAGATCGTGGACCGCCTGGTCGGCCAGGTCGCCAACCCGGTCCGCTGGGACCTGTGCATGGAGACCTTCAAGGAGCTCGGCGTCACCGCCCTCCTGGAGGTGTGCCCGGGCGGCACCCTGACCGGCCTGGCCAAGCGCGCCCTGCCCGGCGTGAAGACGCTGGCCCTGAAGACCCCCGACGACCTCGACGCGGCCCGCGAGCTCATCGCCGAGCACAGCGCCTGAGTTAGGAGCCCCAAGCGATGTCGAAGATCAAGCCCAGCAAGGGTGCCCCGTACGCGCGCATCCTCGGTGTCGGCGGCTACCGCCCGACCCGCGTGGTGCCCAACGAGGTGATCCTGGAGACGATCGACTCCTCCGACGAGTGGATCCGCTCGCGCTCGGGCATCGAGACCCGGCACTGGGCGGGCCCGGACGAGACCGTGGCCGCGATGTCCATCGAGGCCTCCGGCAAGGCGATCGCGGACGCGGGCATCTCCGCCGAGCAGATCGGCGCCGTGGTCGTCTCGACCGTCTCGCACTTCAGCCAGACCCCGGCCGTCGCCACCGAGATCGCCGACAAGCTCGGCACGGACAAGGCGGCCGCCTTCGACATCACCGCCGGCTGCGCGGGCTTCGGCTACGGCCTCACGCTCGCCAAGGGCATGGTGGTGGAAGGCTCCGCCGAGTACGTGCTCGTGATCGGCGTGGAGCGGCTCAGCGACCTCACCGACCTGGAGGACCGGGCCACCGCCTTCCTGTTCGGCGACGGCGCGGGCGCGGTCGTGGTCGGCCCCTCGCAGGAGCCGGCGATGGGCCCGACGGTCTGGGGTTCCGAGGGCGACAAACTGGATGCCATCAGGCAGACCATTCCCTGGGACCGCTACCGGGTCGGCGACGTGTCCGAGCTTCCGCTGGACAGCCGGGGCAACGTCAAGTTCCCCGCGATCACGCAGGAAGGCCAAGCGGTGTTCCGCTGGGCCGTGTTCGAGATGGCGAAGGTCGCACAGCAGGCGCTGGACGCGGCCGGGATCAGCGCGGACGACCTGGACGTCTTCATCCCGCACCAGGCCAATGTGCGGATCATCGACTCGATGGTGAAGACTCTCAAGCTGCCGGAGCACGTCACGGTCGCCCGTGACATCCGCACCACCGGCAACACGTCGGCCGCCTCGATCCCGCTCGCTATGGAGCGGCTCCTGGCGACCGGCGAGGCGAAGAGCGGGGACACCGCGCTCGTCATCGGGTTCGGGTCGGGTCTCGTCTACGCCGCCACTGTCGTTACCCTCCCCTAGGCACTCCGTGCCGGATCATGCATCCGGTGCGGGACGCCGTCAGCACCACCGCAGCAACCGTCTGGAACATCTAAGAAGGAGCGCCTGACATGGCCGCCACTCAGGAAGAGATCGTCGAAGGTCTCGCCGAGATCGTGAACGAGATCGCCGGCATCCCGGTTGAGGACGTCCAGCTGGACAAGTCCTTCACCGACGACCTGGACGTCGACTCGCTGTCCATGGTCGAGGTCGTCGTCGCCGCTGAAGAGCGCTTCGACGTCAAGATCCCGGACGAGGACGTCAAGAACCTCAAGACCGTCGGCGACGCGACCGACTACATCCTCAAGCACCAGGCCTGAGGCAGTTAGCCAGCCTCTGGCTGCAATGCCCCGCCACCCGGCGGTGGCGCCGTCGAATCCCGTATCCGTTGGAGAAAGAATTCCCGTGAGCCCGACCAATCGCACCGTGGTCGTCACCGGTATCGGCGCAACCACACCGCTGGGTGGCGACGCAGCTTCGTTCTGGGAGGCCCTGGTCGCCGGCAAGTCCGGCGTCCGCCTGCTGGAGCAGGACTGGGCGGCCGAGCTGCCCGTCCGTATCGCGGCGCAGATCGCCGTCGAACCGGGCGAGATCATCCCTCGTCCGCAGGCCCGCAAGCTGGACCGGTCGGCGCAGTTCGCGCTGATCGCCGCCAAGGAGGCCTGGAAGGACGCCGGTTTCACCGCCAAGGCCGGTGAGGACGCGTCCGCCAACCCCGACCGGGTCGGCGCCGTCATCGCCTCCGGCATCGGCGGTGTGACGACCCTGCTGGACCAGTACGACGTGCTGAAGGAGAAGGGCGTACGCCGTGTCTCCCCGCACACCGTGCCGATGCTGATGCCCAACTCGCCGGCCGCCAACGTCGGTATCGAGCTGGGTGCGCGGGCCGGTGTGCACACGCCCGTGTCGGCCTGCGCCTCCGGCGCCGAGGCCATCGGGTACGCCATCGAGATGATCCGCACCGGCCGTGCGGACGTCGTCGTGGCCGGCGGCACCGAGGCGGCGATCCACCCGCTGCCCATCGTCGCGTTCGGCAACATGATGGCGATGTCCAAGAACAACGACGACCCCGAGGGTGCGTCGCGTCCCTACGACTCCGGCCGTGACGGCTTCGTCCTCGGCGAGGGCGCGGGCGTGATCGTCCTGGAGTCCGAGGAGCACGCGAAGGCGCGCGGGGCGCGGATCTACGCGGAGGCGGTCGGCCAGGGCATCTCGGCCGACGCGCACCACATCACGCAGCCGGAGCCGTCCGGCAACGGGATCGCTCAAGCGCTGCAGAACCTGCTCGACAACACGGATCTGAAGCCGGCCGAGATCGTGCACGTCAACGCGCACGCCACGTCGACGCCGCAGGGTGACGTGGCCGAGATCAAGGCGCTGCGGAAGGTGTTCGGCGACGACGTCGACCACATGGCGATCTCCGCGACCAAGTCGATGACCGGTCACCTGCTGGGTGGTGCCGGTGGTATCGAGACCGTCGCGTCGATCCTGGCGCTGGTGAACCGGACGGCTCCGCCGACCATCAACCTCGACGACCTCGACCCCGAGGTCAACGCGGACGTGGTGCGGGGCGAGGCTCGGCAGCTGCCCGAGGGCAGGATCGCCGCGCTGAACGACTCGTTCGGGTTCGGTGGGCACAACGTCGTACTGGCGTTCAGGACCATTTGAGGTTCCTCGCCGTGAACGGCGTGTGGCCCGGACTCCTTGTTGGAGTCCGGGCCACTTCGCGTTTCGTTGTCGGCTGACGGCCCGGTGGGGGCTGGTCGCGCGTCGCTCGCCTGGCTCCTGGAGTCGGTCGGTATCCGCTCGGAGCGTTTCCAGGACGCCCGGACCTTTCTGCGGTCCTACGACCG